>NZ_WKDV01000063.1:0-29683 GCF_021605825.1 Pseudomonas sp. PA-6-3C | reverse complement strand
TACACACACCGCGGGCGCCCCCTCGCCGGCCCGGTCAGAGTATAAAAAGGGACAGGATAGCGCCAACGGGCAGCCCCAGCCGATTACACAGCCACAACACGCCGATCAGCAGGATGAACAAACCGATGGAAAACCCCGGATTATCCTTGGCAAAATTCGCATCCGCCACATGCGCCGGCACGGCCAGCGGCTCGCCGCCCACCACCTGAATCATGGCCGCAACGCCGTCGCTGATGCCCTGGCTGTAATTACCGGCCTTGAACTTGGGCGCGATCACCTGGTTGATGATCACCCACGACTGCGCATCGGTCAGCACGCCTTCGAGGCCATAGCCGACTTCGATGCGCAATTTGCGCTCATCGCGGGCGACGATCAACAGCGCGCCGTTGTCCTTGCCCTTTTGGCCGATGCCCCACTGGCGGCCCAATTGATAACCGTAGTCCTCAATGGGCACGCCCTGCAGGTCAGGCACAGTGACCACCACGATCTGGTCACCCGAGGTTTGCTCCAGCGCCTGCAATTGCTGGGTCAGCTGCGCACGTACCGCCGGGTCGATCATCTGTGCGGTGTCCACCACCCGCCCGGTCAAGGCCGGGAAGGTCAGCGCCGCCTGGGCCACGCCCACGCAGGCCAGCAGCCACAGCGCCAAGCCTATCCGTAATAAACGCATCGACACCTCAGAGAAGCCTTATTTGAACTTCACTTGCGGCGCTTTATCGGCGTCGGCACTGGTGGCTTCAAACGTGGCGCGGATCGGCAAGTCGCTGTACATCACGCTATGCCACAGGCGGCCGGGGAAGGTGCGGATCTCGGTGTTGTAAGCCTGCACCGCCTGGATAAAGTCGCGACGGGCCACGGCAATACGGTTTTCGGTGCCTTCAAGCTGAGACTGCAACGCCAGGAAGTTCTGGTTGGCTTTGAGGTCCGGGTAACGCTCGGACACCACCATCAGACGGCTGAGTGCGCCGCTCAAACCGTCTTGAGCCTGTTGGAACTGCTTGAGTTTCTCGGGGTTGTCGAGGGTGCTGGCATCCACTTGGATCGAGGTGGCCTTGGCCCGCGCCTCAATCACAGCGGTGAGGGTGTCTTGCTCATGGGCCGCATAGCCCTTGACCACTTCCACCAGGTTGGGAATCAGGTCGGCGCGGCGTTGGTATTGGTTCTGCACCTGGCCCCAGGCCGCCTTGGCCTGTTCGTCCAGGGTCGGAATGGTGTTGATGCCGCAACCGCTCAGCACCGTGCTGATCAGTAGCAAAGCCGCGGCCTTGAAGCCCCAGCGGTAATGTTGTGCTGCTTGCATAGTGTTTCTCCTGCCCAATCTGGATGGAATGTGATGACTAACCCTATAAACCGCGCGCTTGGGGCATAATCCGCCACCACTGGATTGCGTCGAGCCAATCAGCTAAAAAGATGCCCAGCGCGAATAAGAGTTCACAAGTGTGGTGCATTTACTGCAATAACACTCGAACAACAACATAGGTTCCCCCACATTTTGGCAGACCAGCGCATTTTCGCTGTGCAGTAGCCGAAAAAGGATATTCATGAAAAAGCTGTGTTTGCTCGGCCTTGTTGCAACTCTGGCCACCCACCCCGTCTGGGCAGAAACAAAGCCTGCTGCGCTTAAAGACAAGGACGCCTTCGTCAGCGACCTGCTCAAGCAGATGACCCTGGATGAAAAGATCGGCCAATTGCGCCTGATCAGCATCGGCCCGGAAATGCCCCGCGAGCTGATCCGCAAGGAAATCGCCGCCGGCCGCATCGGCGGCACGTTCAACTCGATCACCCGCCCGGAAAACCGTCCGATGCAGGACGCGGCCATGCGCAGCCGGTTGAAGATCCCGATGTTCTTCGCCTATGACGTGATCCACGGCCACCGCACCATCTTCCCGATCAGCCTGGCCCTGGCCTCCAGCTGGGACATGGACGCCATCGGCCGCTCCGGGCGCATCGCCGCCCAGGAAGCCGCCGCCGACAGCCTCGACATTACCTTTGCGCCGATGGTCGACATTTCCCGCGACCCGCGCTGGGGCCGCACCTCCGAAGGTTTTGGTGAAGACACCTACCTGGTCTCACGCATTGCCGAAGTGATGGTCAAGGCGTTCCAGGGCGTAAGCCCGGCAAATGCCGACAGCATCATGGCCAGCGTCAAGCACTTCGCCCTGTATGGCGCGGTGGAAGGCGGTCGCGACTACAACGTGGTCGACATGAGCCCGGTCAAGATGTACCAGGACTACCTGCCGCCGTACCATGCGGCGATCAAGGCCGGTTCCGGCGGCGTGATGGTGGCGCTCAACTCGATCAACGGCGTACCGGCCACCGCCAACACCTGGCTGATGAACGACCTGCTGCGCAAGGACTGGGGCTTCAAAGGTTTGGCCGTGAGCGACCATGGCGCGATCTTCGAGCTGATCAAGCACGGCGTGGCCAAGGACGGGCGTGAGGCTGCCAAGCTGGCGATCAAGGCCGGCATCGACATGAGCATGAACGACTCGCTGTACGGCAAGGAATTGCCCGGCCTGCTCAAATCCGGCGAAATCGAGCAAAGCGACATCGACAATGCGGTGCGCGAAGTGCTCGGCGCCAAGTACGACATGGGCCTGTTCAAAGACCCGTACCTGCGCATCGGCAAGGCCGAAGATGACCCGGCCGACACCTATGCCGACAGCCGCCTGCACCGCAGCGATGCGCGCGATATTGCACGCCGCAGCCAGGTCTTGCTGAAAAACCACAACAACACCCTGCCGCTGAAAAAATCCGCGACCATCGCCCTGGTCGGCCCGCTGGCCAAGGCACCGATCGACATGATGGGCAGTTGGGCCGCCGCCGGTAAGCCTGAACAATCCGTCACGCTGCTGGACGGCATGAACGCTGTAATCGGCGACAAAGGCAAAATCATCTACGCCCGTGGCGCCAACATCACCAATGACAAGGCCGTGGTCGACTACCTCAACTTCCTCAACTTCGATGCGCCGGAAGTGGTCGATGACACCCGCCCAGCCCAGGTGATGATCGACGAAGCGGTCAAGGCCGCCAAGGCAGCCGACGTAGTGGTCGCCGCCGTGGGCGAGTCCCGTGGCATGTCCCACGAGTCTTCCAGCCGCACCGACCTGAACATCCCGCAAAGCCAGCGCGACCTGATCAAGGCGCTCAAAGCCACCGGCAAACCGCTGGTCTTGGTGCTGATGAACGGCCGCCCGCTGTCGATTGTGGATGAAAACAAAGAGGCTGACGCGATCCTGGAAACCTGGTTTGCCGGCACTGAAGGCGGCAACGCCATCGCCGACGTGCTGTTCGGTGACTACAACCCATCGGGCAAGCTGCCGATCACCTTCCCGCGGTCGGTGGGGCAGATTCCAACCTACTACAACCACCTGAGCATCGGCCGGCCGTTCACCCCAGGCAAGCCGGGCAACTACACCTCGCAGTACTTCGATGACGTCACCGGGCCGCTGTTCCCGTTCGGTTATGGCTTGAGCTACACCACGTTCAGCCTGTCGGACATGGCGCTGTCGTCCACCACCCTGAACAAGACCGGCAAGCTCGACGCCAGCGTCACCGTGAAGAACACCGGTAAAGTCGATGGCGAAACCGTAGTGCAGTTGTACATCCAGGACGTGGCCGGCTCGATGATCCGCCCGGTTAAAGAGCTGAAGAACTTCCAGAAAGTCATGCTCAAGGCCGGTGAAGAGCGCACTTTGCACTTCACCATCAGCGAGGAAGACTTGAAGTTCTACAACACTCAACTCAAGTTCGCGGCGGAACCGGGCGAGTTCAATGTGCAGATCGGGTTGGATTCCCAGGATGTGCAGCAGCAGACGTTTGAACTGCTCTGATCTAAAACTGTAAATGCGGTCAGTGTGGAAGCTGGCTTTTGTGGGAGCTGGCTTGCCTGCGATGCAGGCACCTCGGTGTGTCAGGTGTACTGAGGTGATGCTTTCGCAGGCAAGCCAGCTCCCACATTTGATCTAAGTGATGCGGCTACCCCCGCCGATCCAGCAGGTTGACCACCAACCGATCAATCCAGCCCCACACCCGCTGCTTCACCCGCCGCCACAGTGGCCGCGCCTTCCAGGCCGCCAGGCTCACCGCCTGGCTCTTGGCAAAATCACCCTCGAAACTGCCCACCACCGCTGCCGTCAATTCTGGGTCGAGCGCTTCCAGGTTGGCCTCCAGGTTGAAGCGCAAATTCCAGTGGTCGAAATTGCACGAGCCAACGCTCACCCAGTCGTCCACCAGCACCATTTTCAGGTGCAAAAAACACGGCTGGTATTCAAAGATTTGCACGCCTGCGCGCAACAATCGTGGGTAATAACGGTGCCCGGCGTAGCGCACTGAAGGGTGATCGGTGCGCGGGCCGGTCAGCAATAAACGCACATCCACGCCACGCCCGGCTGCGCGGCGCAACGCACGGCGCACGCTCCAGGTCGGTAGAAAATACGGGGTGGCCAGCCAGATGCGCGTCTTGCTGCTGTTCAGCGCGCGGATCAGCGACTGCAAAATATCGCGGTGCTGACGAGCATCGGCATACGCCACGCGCCCCAGGCCAGGCCCGGTGGCCGGCACCTTGGGCAAGCGCGGCAAACCGAAATGGGTGGCGGGTTTCCACTCACGGCGCGCCGCGTTGGCATGCCATTGGCGGTCGAACAACGCCTGCCAGTCCAGCACCAACGGGCCGCTGATCTGCACCATCACTTCATGCCAGTCGGCGGTGTCTTGCCCTGGCGTCCAGAACTCATCGGTAACGCCCGTGCCGCCGACCACGGCGATGCCCTGATCAATCAGCAACAGTTTGCGATGGTCGCGGTACAGGTTACGCATCCAACGGCGCCAGCTCAGGCGATTGTAGAAGCGCAGTTGCACGCCCGCGTCGGTGAGGCGCTTACGCAGGCCCAGCGTGAAGGCCAGGCTGCCGTAATCATCAAACAGGCAGCGCACCTGCACGCCGCGCTCGGCGGCTTGCACCAACGCTTGCACCATGGCTTCAGCGCAAGCACCCGCCTCCACCAGGTACAACTCCAGATCGACCTGGCGCTCGGCCCGGGCAATACCCACCAGCATCTGCGGGAAGAAACTCGGGCCGTCGATCAGCAACTCGAAGCGGTTGGCGCTGCGCCATGGGAACACTGCGCCGCTCACGTCAGCGCGCCGTGAAAATCAGCACCGCACCGACCGGCACCGACAAACTGATCGACGCCAAGCCGGCCGCCTTGCGCAGTGCCGCCACACCCGGCACCAAATCGAAATCCTCGGCATGCAGCACCACAGGTTCCAGGGTCACCACCTGAAAGCGCCGGTCATCCAGACGTGTGGCGAGCAGTTCGGCGCTGTAGGTTTGAGTCTTGCCGTGCAACGTCACCGACAGTGGCAGGCGCAACTCAATTTGCGCGCCTGGGGCCAGGTCATTGATCGGTTGCAGATTAATCTGCGCGCTGATCAGCGCTTCGGGGAAGGCCTTGATCTGGAACAGGTCATTGCGCATGCGCTCATCGCGCAGCGGGATGCCGCTGTTGATCGACTCCATCTCGACCTCAAGCTGCGCCGCGCCTTTGCTGTCGACCTTGCCGTGCAACACCAGGAAGCGATGCACCTCGGCAATCTCGGTGTTCTTGGTGGTGACGAACGACAGGCGCGAGGATTCGTTATCCAGGTACCAGTCGGCGTGGGCAGGCAAGGCGGCGCACGTCAACAGCGTGAAGGCCAGGGGTTTGAGATTGAACATAGAAACTCATGGGGCAAAAAACCTGCACGAACCTTAAGCGCAATCTCACAAGCGGCGCAAATCCAATGTGGGAGCCGGGTATCTGCACAATTTTTCAAGGCAGCCAAACCCCTGTGGCGAGCAGGCTTGCCCTGCGTTGGGCTGCGCAGCAGCCCCATGAGAGCATTGGAATTTTTACTGAAAAAACTCAGCGCTTGATTTTGGGGCTGCTTCGCAGCCCAACGCAGGGCAAGCCTGCTCGCCACAGGCAACAGTGAAGGTGACTGACCTGCCGCTATCGCAGGCAAGCCAGCTCCCACAGGGTTCGGTGGTTGCCTTCAGATCAGCGCCCGCTGCACATCGCGCACCGTCGCTTCGAGGCTGGCCATGTGCAGGTTTAATACGCGTTCCACCGGCGCCTGATGCATCGGCCAGTGCAGCGCCATGCTGCCCACCAGCCGCCCATTGGCCTGCACCGGCAAGGCCACCGCGCGAATCAGAAACGGCAGGCGCACCGGGTATTCCCAATAGCCTTCAGTGCGCTGGCCAAACCCCTGGTGCTGGGTTTGCTCGCAGGTATGCACCTGCTCGTCCGCGGCCACATGATCGCGGCCCGCCAGACGCTGCACCTCCTCAACCGGCAATTGCGTCAGGCATGCCTTGCCCATCGCCGAGTGAAACAGGCTGGCGTGCTGGCCGACGATCTGGCAGTTGTTGGGGTACAGCTTGCGCAACACACTGGGGATCGCGCTTTCCATGACTTCCAGGCGCTCACCATCAAAGCAGGATAAATCCACCACCAGCCCGGTGCGCTCGCTGAGTTCCAGCAGCCAGGGCGCGGCGCTTTCCACCACCTGGCGCTTGAAACGTTGCTGGGTGTCGCCGAACAAGCGCTGGGCGCGCAGGCGGTAACGACGGTCGCTGAGGCCGCGATAGACCCACCCCTGTTCCTGCAAGGTCAGCAACATGCGCGACACCGTCGCCTTGGGCAGTCGTGTGAGGTAGTGCAACTCCTCCAACCCCAAGGCCTGGTGTTCGCCGAGCAGTTCGACGATGGCGAGTGCGCGCTCAACCGACCGTACCGTGCCTGTCTCCATGTTCGATCTCCCTGTTGCCGGTGGATGATCATTTTTCACAGCAAGATACAGGCCCGATCGCAGGTCAACTCATCGATTCAAGGCACGCAGGCGGGCGGCGTTGTACCCATTGCGTCAGCTGTTCATGAGCATAAGCCAGCTGCAAGACAGCGCGGTCCGCCTGGGCCGGGCCGATGATCTGCAAGCCCATGGGCAAGCCTTGAGGATTGAAGCCCACCGGAATGCTCATGCTCGGCAAGCCCGCCAATGTAGGGCCGATCACCACTTCCATCCACCGGTGATAGGTGTCCATTTCACGCCCACCCACCCTGCGCGGCCACGCCTGTTGTGCATCAAAAGGGAACACTTGGGCGGTGGGCAACAGCAGGAAATCGTAACGTTCAAACAGCTTGGCCAAGGCGCGATACCACTCGCTGCGGTCCACCGACGCCTGGTACACCTGCTGCGCACTCAAGCCCAGCCCGCCCTCCACTTCCCATTGCGCTTCGGGTTTAAGCAACGCGCGTTTTTGCGGGTTGGCGTAGGCCGCACCGAGGTTGCCGTGCACCAACCAATGGCGATGCACCAACCAACAGCGCCACAGGCGCGCCAGGGAAAACGCCGGCTGGCAGCTTTCCACCTCGCAGCCCAATGCGGCGAAATCGCCGAGGGCCGACTCGCACAGGTTCATCACGCCGTCGTCCATCGGTAGATAGCCGTTGTAATCCCCCAACCAGCCCAGGCGCGCGCCTTTAAAATCGCGCTGCAACGGCTGGCCGAACACCGACGGATCGTCCTTGGATGAGAGCGGCACCCGAGGGTCGTAACCGGCCTGGATACTCAATAACTTCGCCACATCCGTGACGCTGCGGCCCATTGGGCCTTCGGTGCCCAGTTGCTGCACAAACAATTCCGGCACCGGCCCGTGGGGCACGCGCCCCTGTGAAGGGCGCAAACCAAACACATTATTGAACGCCGCCGGGTTGCGCAGCGAACCCATCATGTCGCTGCCATCGGCCACCGGCAACATGCGCAACGCCAGCGCCACCGCCGCCCCGCCGCTGCTGCCTCCGGCCACCAAACGTGGGTCATAGGCATTGCCGGTGGTGCCGAACAGCGTGTTGTAGGTCTGCGAGCCGAGGCCGAATTCCGGCACGTTGGTCTTGCCGATGATGATCGCGCCGCTGGCCCGTACGCGCGACACGCTGATCGCATCTTCGGCGGGCACATGCTCGGCGAACAACGGCGAGCCCAAGGTGGTGCGCAAGCCCTTGGTGGCCGCCAAATCCTTGATCGCCTGGGGCATGCCGTGCATCCAGCCTCGCGATTGGCCCTGGTCCAACTCACGATCACAGGCACGCGCTTCGGCCAGCACTTCATCGGCATCACGTAACGACACCAGCGCATTCACACTCGGGTTAAAACGCTGGATCTGCGCCAGGTAATCGCCCATCACGTCTTCACACGACACCTGCCGCGCATGGATCGCTTGCGACAGCTGCGTGGCATCCCAATCAACACGGCTCAAGGCTTCACCTCATTGGAAAAGGGCAGCGTTTTTTTCGCCCGTGGGGCTTCGTGCATGCAGTAAGTGCCCATCAACGTCAGCACGCAAGCGAACAGTACATAAAACGACGGCGCCACTGGCGTACCCAGTACTTTGGTCAGCCAGGTCACGATCAACGGTGCGAAACCGCCGAACACCATGACCGCGACGTTATAAGCCACCGACACACCCGTTGACCTCACCTCAATCGGAAACTGCTCGGCCAGGGCCGTCGGTGCCGGGCCGAAAAAGCCGCCGATGACCGTGCACAGCAGCACTTGCATCACCAGCAAGCGCTCGATGGACGGTGCCGCGGCCACCCACACATACAACGGGTAAACCATCACAAAGAATGCCAGGGTGAAAGCCATCAACACCGGCCGCCGCCCCAGCCGGTCCGAGAGCATGCCGGACAGCGGAATCACCACGGTCATCAGCGCCACTGCGAACATCTGCACCATTAGCACTTGGTCCAGCGGCAAACCGAGGCTCTTGTGCGCGAAGGTCGGCATATTCACCAGCACCACGTAGAACGACACCGTCGCGCCGCAGGCCAAGCCCATGGAGACAAGGATGCTGCGCCGATGCTCGCGCAGCACGCCCATCAAGCTCGGCGCCGGGCCGGTCGCTTGCTTGCGCGCCTGGATAAATTCTTCCGGGTCTTCCAGGTTCCTGCGAATCCACAACCCCACCGGGCCGATCAGCAAGCCCAGCACAAACGGCACGCGCCAGCCCCACAGGTCGAGGGTTTGCGGCGAAAAGAAGTGCGTGACCAACGCCACCATCGCCGCCCCACCAAATACCGCCAGGCATTGCCCCACCAACTGCCAGGAGCCATACAAGCCCTTGCGATGGGCCGGCGCACTTTCCACCAGAAACGCCGTGGCACTCGCGTACTCACCGCCGGTGGCAAAGCCCTGGAGCATGCGCGCCACCACAATCAGCAGCGGCGCGCCCATGCCGATGGCGGCGTAATTGGGCGCGAAGGCGATCAATGCGATAGACACGGTCATCAGCCGGATAATCAACTGCATCGCGGCTTTGCGGCCTTTGCGGTCGGCATAAATGCCGAGCAGGATGCCGCCCACCGGGCGCATGAAAAAGCCCACGCCGAAGGTGGCCAAGGCCATCAGCAGCGAGGCGTATTCATCCTGCGACGGAAAGAATTGCCGCGCGATGATGCTGGCCAGAAAGCCGTAAACGATAAAGTCATACCATTCCAGCGCATTGCCGATCACAGCCGCCACCACCTGGCGGGTGCGCGATACGCCTGTGTTTGAAGTCTGCATGAGGAACACTCCATTCAACCGATAAGGGCAAGGGTCCAGCGGCAGAAAAAAAGAGGTCGTCAGGCAGGCTTGAGCCAGCTCTCGGCCAGCGCGCCCCAGTAGGCGGCGCCGGTCAGCAGGATGTCGTCGTTGAAGTCATAGGCAGGGTTATGCACCATCGGCCGCGACACGCCGTTGCCGATAAACAGGTAACTGCCGGCGCAGCGTTGCAGCATCCAGGCGAAGTCTTCACTGCCCATCAGCGTGCGGGTGTTGCCGTCCACCGCGTCGGCGCCGAGCAAGGCAATGCCGACCTGGCGAGCGAACTCGGTTTCTTCGGCGTGGTTGACCAGCACCGGGTAGGCCGGGCGGTGTTCGACCTGCACCGTGCAGCCGAAGCTCGCGGCTTGGGTCTGGATGATGGCGTTGACGCGCTCGAGCATCTGTTCCCTGACCTTGGGGTTCAGTGCGCGCAGGCTCAGGCGCAACAGCGCTTGCTGAGGAATCACGTTGGCGGCCTGCCCCGCTTGCAGCGCACCGACCGTGACCACGGCGGCTTCCTGGGTGTCGATATTGCGCGCCACCACCGTTTGCAACGCCATGACCATACTCGCCGCCGCCACCAGCGGATCCACCGTCAGATGCGGCATGGAACCGTGGCCACCGACGCCTTCCAGCGTCACCGTGAGCAAGTCCTGCGAGGCCATCATCGGCCCGACCCGCAGGCCCAGATGCCCCGCCGGCAAGCCCGGCATATTGTGCATGCCGAACAGGCCATCGCACGGGAAGCGCTCGAGCAAACCATCGGCCAGCATCGCCTCGGCGCCGCCCTGGCCTTCTTCGGCGGGTTGGAAAATCAGGTTCAAGGTGCCGTCAAATTGCCGCGTCGCCGCCAAGTAACGCGCGGCGCCGAGCAGCATGGTGGTGTGGCCGTCATGCCCGCAGGCGTGCATGCAACCAGCGTGCTGGCTGGTGTAGGCCGCGCCGGTGTTCTCGATGATTGGCAAGGCGTCCATGTCGGCGCGAATGCCCAGCGTGCGCGAGCTGCTGCCATTGCGCAGCACGCCGACCACACCGGTTTTGCCGATGCCGGTGTGCACCTCGTAGCCCCATTCTTTCAAGGACTGCGCAACGAGCGCGCTGGTGCGGTTCTCTTCAAAACCGAGTTCGGGATGGGCATGGATATCGTGGCGCACAGCGTGCAAGTCGCTGGCGACGTCGCTGAGCCAATCCATAATGTGCTGGTGTGGGCGCATGGTGATTCTCCTCACAGGCGGGTGGTCCCGTTCTTGTTGGCGGCACATCGACAGCTAAGCGCGATGTGGGCGCGAGGACAATCAAAGGTGGTTCCACTGGGTGGAACCTAAGGCCGACACCTAATAACCCTGTGGCGAGCAAGCTTGCTTGCGCCGGGGTGCGAAGCGCGCCCAAAACGCGGGGCCCAACAACTAGAGGTTCCGTTCTCAGAAAGCAGAGGCCGCGCGAACGGGCACTATTTTTTCAGCCACAACCACAGCCCATAGAAGACGCCAAGCGGAATGGCAAAAACGAAATAAAACATCCATAGCAGTGTGTGACCACCATTCGATGCGGCGGTCTGTAGGGGATGTGTCGCCCAAAATTCTTTTCCAGTAAAACGAAAGACAACGTTTTCGACTGCACGCCTGGCCAGCGGGAACAACAGCGCATTAACCCCGCAGATCAAAATATAGATCGCGGCCTTTTCGCTTGATTTGAAACCGTAGACGCTCATGCAAAAAATAAACAACGCAATAATGAAGCTTTTTAAATAATAGTTTTTCTCCAGGCCCATTCGCGTTCTTATCATCCTGAAGTATTTTTCGGCCTTGCGCCCCAGCGTCATAAGTCTCCTTTTATGCCTGTTAACGGCCGACGTGTGTGGGGTCGGCCGCGGGCAAGGTTACTACAGGGGCGCGCGCTGGAAACACAGCACCCGGCAAGTTTCAAGGCAACAACCGACACTTCTGCCGCTGCGCATAACCCTGTGGCGAGCAAGCTTGCTTGCGCTGGGGTGCGAAGCGCCCCCAAAAAGCCGGTGACTGCTGCGCAGTCAAACGGGACGGTACGGCGATCCGACAAGCGCCCTCGCCACACAACGCAGATTGCGGACAGCTATTGGCCACCGGTTGCGACGGCGCGTGCATAGGGTTAACCTCGCCTCCGTCGCTGCTCATCAGCGACCGGGCCTGGAAACCCGACGCTTAAGGACGCTACAGCGTCGTCAAACAATCAGCAGGCGCTTTTTTTATGCCTGCAGATTGTGCTTTTTGGCGGCTGTACGTGGGAGACCTTCGGGTCTGCCGGGTTCCTTTTGCCTCGGTTTCCAGCCCGCGTACAGTTGCCACCCTTCGCCTGGAAACGTTAGTGGCAGCTCTTTTTGTTCATGCAAAAGGATTCAGTTATGACTAACGCCACATCAGCCGAAACCCTCGGCGCCGCCACCTTCGCAGACTGCGGAGAAAACAAAAGCCACCTGAAACTCTTCCGCGTCAACGCCGGGGTTCCGCTCGTAGAAGCCCTCGAACACGCATCCCACGTGCTCTATTACGCAAAAATGCTCTCCCTTGAAGCCGCCATGGACCCCAAGGCGGAGAAGTTTGCATTCGCCTCGCATTACCTGGGGGAAATGGGCAAGGCGATCATCGATGACCTGTTGCTGGCCTTGCAGCCTGGCAGCCCAACCCCGCAGTAAGTCGTCCGCGCCCGGTGCAGTGCATCGGGCGCCTGTCCGGACTGCCTCATTTCCCAAGATCAGCACAAATCCATGTGGGAGCTGGCTTGCCTGCGATAGCGGCCGGTCAGTCAACATCACTGTTGCCTGTGCCGCCGTCATCGCAGGCAAGCCAGCTCCCACAGAGAATCTTTGGTGCGTCAGGGGTTGAGGCGGCAGCCCTGGCGATCACCCAACCAGCGCGCCGTGTGCGTGCGTCCTAAACCACTCGCCGTCACTTCACTGCGTTCCGGCGAATCAGTGAACGCACTGGTCGGCACATACTGCTTCACATACCCCAGGCAATAATCCGCCGGGTTGTTCTCCACATACCGGCACGAGCAATATTCCTTGGCCGTGTACGCCGCGATGATGTCGGGGAAGGCTTGCAGGTTGACGCGTTCGTGCCACACCCAGCCCGACAGGGCGAGCAACAGCAGCAAAAACACGCTGATAAACGGATGACGACGGATCATGGTTGCACCGCCGCCAGTACGCGCTTGAGCAGTTCGTTGTGACGGTAAGTGCCGTCACGGTCATCGCCGTAGCGCACGATCACCAGGTGTTCGTCGGGCAGCACATAGAGCGCCTGGCCCCAATGGCCGAGGGCGGCGAAGGTGTCGGCAGGCGCATCGGGCCAGGGTCTTGGGGCACCTTGTACGTCGAGGTTGAGCCACCATTGCCCGCCGGGGACGGCGTCGTCCTGGCCGGCCTTGTATTTATCGAATGGCTGGCGGTTGAAGGCGACCCACTCTTTAGGCAGCAACTGCTGCTCTCCCCAACGACCGTCGCGCGCCATCAGTAGGCCGACCCGCGCCAAATCGCGAGCGGTGAGGTAGGCATAGGACGAGGCGACGAAGGTTTCGTCGGCGTCGGTTTCCCAGGTGGCGTTGTGAATGCCCAGCGGCTTGAACAGCGCGTCCCACGGGTAACTCATATAGGCCTTGTGGCCGAGCATGCCTTTGAGGGCGGCGGACAAAATATTGCTGTCGCCGCTGGAATAACGAAAGGCCTGGCCCGGTGCGGCGGCGGCCTCGGTGCCTGCGGCAAACTCGGCCATATCGCTGCGGCCACGGGTGTAGAGCATCGCCACCACCGAGGAATTGAGTGGGGCGTATTCGTAGTCTTCCTGCCAGTCCAGGCCCGAGGCCCAGTGCAGCAGGTCGGCCATGGTGACTTTGGGGTGCTGTTTCATCGGCGGGTAAAAACGCGCGGCCGGGTCATTCAGTTTGAAGCGATTTTCGCCGTAGGCCACGCCGAGCACAGTGGCCATCAGGCTTTTGCTCACTGACCAGGTCAGGTGCGGCGTGCTGGCGGTGTTAGGCGCGCCGTAGCGTTCATAGATGATCACGCCATCGCGGATCACCAGCAGCGCGTCGGTGCGGATGCCTTTACGAGTGGCGTCGTCACGGGGTGGAAAAGCATAGGCATTCAGTGCATCGACCGCCGGGCCTTCGAGCGGCGCGCCCTTGGCCCATTCCTTGTCCGGCCAGGTGTCGGCGTGGGCGGCAGCGGTGACTAACAGCAGGGCAACGCACAACAGGCCTCGGACCATGGACGCAAACTCAAGGGGGCTTTCAAGCCCGCGAGCCTAGCCCAGGCGCATGACAGATTTGCGACAGGCAGGCCTGTCATCCAAGCGTCACCATAACTTCATGGAGCTGACACCGAGCCTACATAGCCTGAGTTTGGACAAACAAGTCGACCGGCCGGTAAGTGGCCGGCACTCGGAGATTCGCCATGACTCAGATCGCCCGCATCAGCGACACCGGCAATGAACGCCGTCTGCAAGCCGAACGCCTGGTTGGCGCCAAGGCTTTGCAGGAAGCCCAGGCCCTGCGTTTCAACGTGTTCAGCGGCGAGTTCAACGCCAAGCTGAAAGGCGCGGAACAGGGTCTGGACATGGATGACTATGATGTTCACTGCAGCCATATAGGCGTGCGGGATTTGAACAGCGGTCGACTGGTGGCCACCACCCGTTTGCTCGACCACCAGGCCGCCAGCACCTTGGGCCGGTTCTACAGCGAAGAAGAATTCAGCCTGCACGGCTTGCTGCACTTGCAAGGCCCGATCCTGGAGATCGGCCGCACCTGCGTCGACCCGGCCTATCGCAACGGCGGCACCATCGCGGTGTTGTGGGGCGAGTTGGCCGAAGTCCTCAACCAAGGCGGTTACAGCTACCTGATGGGTTGCGCGAGCATCCCGATGCACGACGGTGGCATCCAGGCTCACGCGATCATGCAGCGCCTGCGCGAACGCTACCTGTGCAACGAGCACCTGCGCGCCGAACCGAAAAAACCACTGCCGGCGCTGGACCTGCCGTCCAACGTCATCGCGGAAATGCCGCCGCTGCTCAAAGCCTATATGCGCCTGGGTGCGAAGATCTGCGGCGAGCCGTGCTGGGATGAAGACTTCCAGGTGGCCGACGTGTTCATCCTGCTCAAGCGCGATGAGTTGTGCCCGCGCTACGCCCGCCACTTCAAGGCGGCCATGTGATGAGCCGCCTGCGCGTGTACGGGCGCATTGCCCGGGTGCTGCTGGTGGTGGCGCTGGGGTTGAGCATGGCCAGTGTGTTTGGTGTATTCGAACGCATGGGCATTGCCAACTCGATGGTGCGGCGCCAGCGTTGGTCGCGGTTTTTTATGGCACGGCTGACTAACGCCCTGCCCTTTCGCGTGACGGTACACGGTGAGCTGCCGACGCAGCCGATGCTGTGGGTAAGCAATCACGTGTCCTGGACCGACATTCCGCTGCTCGGCGCGGTGGCGCCGATGTCGTTTTTGTCCAAGGCCGAAGTGCGCACCTGGCCGGTGGCTGGATGGTTGGCGGCCAAGGCCGGCAGCTTGTTTATTCGCCGCGGCTCAGGTGACAGCCAGTTGATCCGCAAGCAGATGACTCGCCATCTGGAGCAACAGCATCCGCTGCTGATGTTCCCCGAAGGCACCACCACTGATGGGCGCAGCCTGCGTACGTTCCACGGGCGTTTGCTGGCCAGTGCGATTGATGCGGATGTGTCCCTGCAACCGGTAGCGATTCGTTATTTGCGTGATGGGCAGGTGGATGCGTTGGCACCGTTTATTGGCGATGACGATTTGCTCTCGCACCTGATGCGTCTGTTCAGTAATGACCAGGGTGATGTGGAGATTCATGTGCTCCAGCCGATTGCCTGTGCCGGGCAGGAACGTGCGGCGCTGGCGTATCAGGCGCAGCAGGCGGTGCAGAAAGCGTTGTTTGGGCCGTTGCCGGAAGTTGAGCAGGTGGCGGCTCGACCTGCATTTGCGGCCTGAGATGAACTGAACACCGGTTCAAATGTGGGAGCTGGCTTGCCTGCGATAGCAGTCTGTCAGTTGAAAGAGATGTGGCTGCCCCACCGCTATCGCAGGCAAGCCAGCTCCCACATTTAGATCTCAGTAGTCAGTTGGAGCTGTGCAAACTTCTGTAGCTCTGGATAAAACAACCGAAAATCTTCACTCAACGGCTCATACAAAACCCGCAACTCCTGCATCGCATGGCCCAGCTCCTGAGGCTGGGTCAGCCGCCGCGAAATCCCGCGCAGCACCTGCTCCATCACCGCGAACTCACGGTATGAGCCCAGCCAATCATCCGCTGCCATATACGGTGCAATCTGCGCCAGCCGCCCCGGCAACTGGGGCTCGGCGGCGAGTACGCGGTACACCTGCGACGTGAAGTGCTCCAGAGGCTGCTCGGCGTACAGCGCCCAATCCCGCGCCAGGCAGTGGTCGAAAAACACATCGAGGACAATCCCGGCGTAGCGCTTGCGGGTCAGGCTGAAGCGTGACAACGCCTCATCCACCAGCGGGTGGCTGTCGGTAAAGCGGTCGATTGAGCGATGCAACTGAATCGCCGACTCGATTTGCGGGCTGAACTGGCCTTGCAGGCGGCCTTTTACAAAGTCGCCATACAGGCTGCCGAGCAATTGAGCAGGAAGTTGGCCGCCCAGGTGCAGATGTGCGAGATAATTCATGCCGCGCAGTCTACCACTGCCGATTACGTATCGTTATAACCCGATATACCGAAATAGCCTGATCTCAGATCAAAATCATATTGGTATATCGGGATAGACCGATTTAAAGTTCGCCTCATCGCGATATAACGCTGTACGAAACCGAGCAACCGCCATGTCCATCGACCTCGACGAAATAATAAAAGCCCTGGCACACCCAGTACGACGAGACATCCTCACCTGGCTGAAAGACCCGAAGGTGCAGTTCCCCGAGCAAGTGCACAACCACGAATACGGCATCTGTGCCGGGCAGATCGACCAGCGTTGCGGCTTGTCCCAGTCGACCGTGTCGGCGCACCTGGCCACCTTGCAACGCGCCGGGTTGATCAGCAGCCAAAAGGCCGGGCAGTGGCATTTTTTCAAACGCAACGAGGCAACCATCCAGGCCTTCCTCGCGGCGCTCATCACCGAACTCAGTGCTGACGAAAACGCAGCGCTGTAACAAGGAAACGCCAATGCCCCTCTCGCTACTCATACTGGCCCTCAGCGCCTTCGCCATCGGCACCACCGAGTTCGTCATCATGGGCTTGCTGCCCGATGTGGCGGCGGACCTGGGCGTGTCGATCCCCGGCGCCGGCTGGCTGGTCACCGGCTACGCTCTGGGCGTGGCCATCGGCGCGCCGTTCATGGCACTGGCCACCGCCAAGCTGCCACGCAAGGCCGCCCTGGTAGCGTTGATGGGCATCTTTATTGTCGGCAACCTGCTCTGCGCCCTGGCCAGTGACTACAACGTGCTGATGTTTGCCCGTGTGGTCACCGCGCTGTGCCACGGTGCGTTCTTCGGGATCGGTTCGGTGGTAGCGGCCAACCTGGTGCCGGCCAACAAACGGGCTTCGGCCGTGGCCTTGATGTTCACCGGTTTGACCCTGGCCAACGTGCTCGGCGTGCCGCTGGGTACCGCACTGGGACAGGAAGCCGGCTGGCGCTCGACCTTTTGGGCGGTGACGGTGATTGGCGTAGTCGCCTTGATCGGTCTGATCCGCTTCCTGCCGGCCAAGCGTGACGAAGAAAAACTCGACATGCGCGCCGAACTGGCCGCGCTCAAGGGCGCCGGCATCTGGCTGTCGCTGACCATGACTGCGTTGTTCGCCGCGTCCATGTTCACCCTCTTTACTTACGTCGCACCGCTGCTCGGCGATGTCACCGGCGTGTCGCCCAAAGGCGTGACCTGGACCCTGCTGCTGATCGGCCTGGGGCTTACCGTCGGCAACATCATCGGCGGCAAGCTGGCGGACAAACGCCTGGCCGCCACCCTGATCGGCGTGTTCATCAGCATGGCAGTGGTCTCCACGGTGTTGACCTGGACCAGCGTCGCGGTGATCCCGACGGAAATCACCCTGTTCCTGTGGGCCACCGCTTCGTTCGCCGCCGTACCGGCGCTGCAAATCAACGTGGTGACCTTCGGCAAGGCCGCTCCAAACCTGGTGTCCACCTTGAATATCGGCGCCTTCAACATCGGCAACGCGCTCGGCGCCTGGGTCGGTGGCAGCGTGATTGCCCACGGTTTCGGCCTGACCAGCGTGCCTTTGGCCGCGGCGGCCCTGGCGATTCTGGCCCTGCTGGTGACCCTGATTACTTTCCGTCAGAGCGGCGATGCCGACCTGGCCCCTGCGACCAACTGATCAATCCACTTAAAGAGAAGGGTGTTTTCCCATGACGACTATTTTCGATCCGATCAAACTGGGCGACCTGCAATTGTCCAACCGCATCATCATGGCGCCGCTGACCCGCTGCCGCGCCGATGAAGGCCGCGTACCCAACGCGCTGATGGCCGAGTACTACGTGCAACGCGCTTCCGCCGGGCTGATCTTAAGCGAAGCCACCTCCGTGACGCCGCTGGGCGTTGGCTACCCGGACACACCGGGTATCTGGTCCAACGACCAGGTTCGCGGCTGGGCCAATGTAACCAAGGCTATACACGGCGCGGGCGGCAAGATTTTCCTGCAATTGTGGCACGTGGGCCGTATCTCCCATGAGTCGTACCTCAACGGCGAAACCCCGGTGGCACCGAGCGCCATCCAGCCTAAAGGCCACGTCAGCCTGGTTCGCCCGCTGGCCGACTACCCGACGCCACGCGCCCTGGAAACCGCTGAAATCGCCGACATCGTTGACGCTTACCGCATCGGCGCTGAAAACGCCAAGGCCGCAGGCTTTGACGGCGTGGAAATCCATGGCGCCAACGGCTACCTGCTCGACCAGTTCCTGCAAAGCAGCACCAACCAGCGCACCGACAACTACGGTGGTTCCCTGGAAAACCGTGCTCGCCTGCTGCTGGAAGTGACCGACGCCGCCATTGAAGTCTGGGGCGCCGGCCGTGTGGGTGTGCATTTGGCACCACGCGCCGACTCCCACGACATGGGCGACGACAATTTGGCGGAAACCTTCACCTACGTCGCCAGCGAGCTGGGCAAGCGTGGCATCGCCTTCATCTGCTCCCGTGAAAAAGAAGCCGGCGACAGCCTCGGTCCACAACTGAAAAAAGCCTTCGGTGGCCCGTACATCGCTAACGAACGCTTCACCAAAGACAGCGCCAACGCCTGGCTGGCGGCCGGCAAGGCCGATGCAGTGGCCTTCGGCGTGCCGTTCATTGCCAACCCGGACCTGCCGGCGCGCCTGAAGGCCGATGCGCCGTTGAACGAACCGCACCCGGAAACCTTCTACGGCAAAGGCCCAGTGGGTTACATCGACTACCCCACGCTGGCGCTGTGATGTAATTCGCTGAAACGAAAAAGCCCCGGCTCGCAAGAACCGGGGCTTTTTTTCGGCTGATTGATCATTCCCACGCTCTGCGTGGGAATGCCGCCCTGGACGCTCTGCGTCTGCCCCTAAAGCGTGACGCGGAGCGTCACAGGATGCATTCCCACGCGGAGCGTGGGAACGATCGCACAGTAGCTGGGAAACACTCCTTCACAGCCTTGCAACAAAATCGCTACAAAATACTTAGGCGGCTACCTATCAACCGCCCGCCAGCCCGTATATAAAGTCACCCCGCAAATCCTGCGAAGGGACGATTGACTGTCTCTGGACTTTACTGTTGACACAACTGGATGCAATTACGCATTTTGTCTTAATTGCGTAGGCTAGGGCTCAAGCGCAGCATGTCCAGCCCTGCGTCAACCCAGCGTTCGGCGTCCTGATGCAACTGGAAGCTGTCGGGGACTAGTAGCCATTGGCCAATCAGGCCGTGAATATAGGCATGAATGCACACCGCGCCACGCGTGGTGTCGAGGTTTTCCGGAAGTTGCCCGCGATGGACCGCGTTGCGCAGTGTCAGGCTGATACGCAGGTTGCACTCCAGGCTATGGGTCTGGCGTTGGCGCCGCATGTCGCACATTTCATCGGTGAACTCGCACTTATGAAACAGGATTTCGTTGATGCGCCGGGTTTTCGGGTCCAGGGCCACTTGATGATAAAGATGGATCAACAGCTTGCGCATACAGCCCAGCGGGTCGACTTCATCCTCGCTTTCACTGGCCCGGGCCAATTCGTCCAGGGGTTCGTGCAGCGTGTCGAGCAGTGCCTGGAGCAAATCGGACTTGTTACTGAAATGCCAATAGATAGCCCCGCGCGTTACCCCGGCCAACGCGGCGATGTCCGCCAGCGTGGTGCGCGCCACACCGCGTTGATAAAAGGCTTGCTCGGCGGCGTCGAGAATCTGGCTGCGCGTTTCCTGAGCTTCCTCTTTGGTGCGACGAACCATGGCAGTAAAACCTCAATCAGGACACTGTGGATGGTGCTTGAGCAACATCTGAATAATTGTGGGACGACGTCGTCTTGGACGCCGAACGTACTAAAATCGAGGCTTTGGCGCTTGCTTTGTCAACAATCCGCGAAGCCTGTCAAGAGTTTACAAACAACCGTGAACGTAAGTATATTGCGTAGCAAGCTACTTATCCACTCACGGCTTGTTTTTTACCCTTCCACACTTCTTGTGCGCATTTTGCGCGCCTGACCCGAGGATCTTCATGCAACTTAAGCCAGCTGTTACCGCTCTGGTCACTGCCGTCGCCCTGGCATCGCTGCTCAGCGGATGTAAAAAGGAAGAAGCGGCTCCGCCCGCTCAAACCCCTCAGGTCGGCGTGGTCACTATTCAACCGCAAGCCTTTACCCTGACATCCGAGCTGCCAGGCCGCACCACTGCCTACCGCATCGCGGAAGTTCGTCCCCAGGTGAACGGCATCATTCTCAAGCGCCTGTTCAAGGAAGGCGGCGACGTGAAGGAAGGGCAACAGCTCTACCAGATCGACCCGTCGGTGTATGACGCCACCCTCAAAAGCGCTCAAGCGAAACTGACCCAGACCAAGTCCATCACCGACCGCTACAAGCAACTTGTCGATGAGCAAGCCGTCAGCCGTCAGGAATACGACACCGCCGTGGCCAACCGCATGACGGCTGAAGCCGACGTGCAAACCGCCCAGATCAACGTGCGCTACACCAAAGTGTTCGCGCCGATCTCCGGGCGTATCGGTCGTTCTTCGGTCACCGAAGGCGCGCTGGTCAGCAATGGCCAGGCCGATGCCATGGCCGTGATCCAGCAACTGGACCCGATCTACGTCGACGTCACCCAGTCTTCGGCAGAAATGCTGAAACTGCGCCGCGACCTCGAAAGCGGCCAGCTGGAAAAAGCCGGCGACAACGCTGCCAAGGTCAAGCTGACCCTGGAAGACGGCACCGCCTACGCCCAGGACGGCAAGCTGGAGTTCTCCGAAGTGTCGGTGGACCAGACTACTGGCTCCGTGACCCTGCGCGCGGTGTTCCCCAACCCTGAGCACACCCTGTTGCCGGGCATGTTCGTCCACGCCCAGCTGCAAGCCGGTGTGAACAGCAAGGCCATCCTGGCACCTCAGCAAGGCGTGACCCGTGACCTCAAGGGCATCCCGACTGCGCTGATCGTGAACAAGGACAACAAGGTCGAGCAGCGTCAACTGGTTGCCAACCGCACTGCCGGCGCCTACTGGCTGGTGGAAAAGGGCCTGGATGCCGGTGACCGCGTGATCACCGAAGGCCTGCAGTTCATCAAGCCGGGCATCGAAGTCAAGGTTAAAGACGCTGACAACGCCAAACCCGCCGGCACTGCCGCAGCGCCTGCTGCCGATGCTGGTAAAGGGGAGTAATCCATGTCGAAATTTTTTATCGACCGTCCCATTTTCGCCTGGGTAATTGCCCTGGTGATCATGCTGGTCGGGGCACTCTCGATCCTGAAGTTGCCCATCAACCAATACCCGGCCATTGCGCCGACCGCCATCGACATCCAGGTGACCTACCCAGGCGCGTCCGCACAAACCGTGCAGGACACCGTGGTGCAGGTGATCGAACAACAGCTCAACGGTATCGACAACCTGCGTTATGTCTCCTCGGACAGTAACTCCGACGGCAGCATGACCATCACCGTGACGTTCAACCAGGGTACCAACCCGGATATCGCCCAGGTCCAGGTGCAGAACAAGCTGAACCTGGCGACCCCACTGCTGCCGCAAGAAGTGCAGCAGCAGGGTATCCGCGTGACCAAGTCGGTGAAGAACTTCCTGATGGTGATCGGTCTGGTGTCGGAAGACGGCAGCATGACCAAGGACGACCTCTCCAACTACATCGTGTCCAACATCCAGGACCCGATCTCCCGTACCGCGGGGGTGGGTGACTTCCAGGTGTTCGGTTCGCAGTACGCCATGCGTATCTGGCTCGACCCGGCCAAGCTGAACAACTACCAGCTCACGCCAGTGGACGTCAGCAATGCCATCAAGGCCCAGAACGTGCAGGTGGCCACCGGCCAATTGGGCGGCCTGCCTGCCCTGCCCGGCACCCAGCTGAACGCCACGATCATCGGCAAGACGCGCCTGCAAAGCACCGAGGAATTCGCCAAGATCCTGATGAAGGTGAACACCGACGGCTCGCAGGTTCGCCTGGGTGACCTCGCACGCATCGAACTGGGCGGCCAGAACTACAGCATCAGTGCGCAGTTCAACGGCAAGCCGGCTTCGGGTATGGCGATCAAGCTGGCGGCCGGTGCCAACGCACTGGACACCGGCAAGGCCATCCGCGAAACAGTGAAGTCCCTGGAACCGTTCTTCCCGCCTGGCATGAAGGCGGTGGTGCCATATGACACCACCCCGGTAGTGACCGAATCGATCTCCGGTGTGGTTCACACCCTGGTCGAAGCGATCGTGCTGGTGTTCCTGGTGATGTTCCTGTTCCTGCAGAACTTCCGTGCCACCATCATCACCACCATGACCGTACCGGTGGTATTGCTGGGTACCTTCGGGATCCTGGCGGCGTGCGGTTTCACCATCAACACCCTGACCATGTTCGGCATGATCCTGGCCATCGGCTTGCTGGTGGACGATGCCATCGTCGTGGTGGAAAACGTCGAACGGGTGATGGCCGAGGAGCACCTGTCGCCCAAGGAAGCGACGATCAAGTCCATGGGCCAGATCCAGGGCGCCCTGGTGGGTATTGCCCTGGTACTGTCGGCGGTACTGCTGCCGATGGCGTTTTTCGGTGGTTCCACTGGTGTGATCTACCGGCAGTTCTCCATCACCATCGTTTCGGCGATGGCCTTGTCGGTAATGGTTGCCCTGATCTTCACCCCGGCTTTGTGCGCCACCATGCTCAAGCCGATTGATCCGGAAAAACACGGCCAGCCCAAGCGCGGCTTCTTCGGCTGGTTCAACCGCACCTTCGACCGTGGCGTACTCAAGTACGAGCGCGGCGTGGGCGGCATGATCAAGCACAAGATTCCGGCATTCCTGGTGTATGCGCTGATCCTGGCCGGCATGATCTGGATGTTCACCCGTATTCCAAGCGCGTTCCTGCCTGAGGAAGACCAGGGTGTGATCTTCGCCCAGGTGCAGACTCCGGTCGGTGCTTCGGCTGAGCGCACACAAAAAGTCGTCGACGACATGCGCGCCTTCCTGCTGAACGACAAGGAAGGCGAGCCAGGCGAAGGCAAGGCGGTGAAGTCGGTGTTTACCGTGAACGGCTTTAACTTCGCCGGTCGTGGCCAGAGCTCGGGGCTTGCATTCGTGATGCTCAAGCCGTGGGATGAGCGTGACTCTACCCAATCGGTGTTCGAAGTGGCCAAGCGTGCCCAGGGTTACTTCTTCGGGGCCTTCAAGGACGCCATGGTCTTCGCCATCGTGCCGCCTTCGGTACTGGAGCTGGGTAACGCCACTGGTTTCGACGTGTTCCTGCAAGACCAGGGTGGCGTCGGCCACGACAAGCTGATGGCTGCACGTAACCAGTTCCTGGGTGCGGCGGCACAAAGCAAGGTGCTGGCCGGCGTACGTCCTAACGGCGTGAACGACGAGCCGCAGTACGAGCTGACCGTTGACGACGAGAAGGCCAGTGCCCAGGGCATCAGCCTAGCGGATATCCAGCAGACACTGGCCATTGCCTTGGGTGGCAGCTACATCAACGACTTCATCGACCGTGGTCGCGTGAAAAAGGTGTATGTACAAGGTGACGCCGCCAGCCGCATGTCGCCGGAAGACCTGGACAAATGGTACGTGCGCAGCAACGACGGGAAAATGGTGCCGCTGTCGGCCATCTCGTCGGGCAAGTGGATCTACGGTTCGCCCAAGCTTTCGCGCTACAACGGTGTAGCGGCGATGGAAATCCTCGGTACCCCGGCACCTGGCTACAGTACCGGTGATGCAATGGCCGAAGTCGAACGCATTGCCAAAGAACTGCCGGCCGGTGTTGGTTATGCCTGGACAGGCCTGTCGTACGAAGAGCGCCTTTCCGGCTCCCAGGCGCCAGCGCTGTACGCACTGTCGCTGCTGGTAGTGTTCCTGTGCCTGGCGGCACTGTACGAAAGCTGGTCGATCCCGATCGCGGTGATTCTGGTGGTACCTTTAGGGGTGATCGGTGCGTTGATCGCCACCAGCCTGCGCGGCTTGTCCAACGACGTGTTCTTCCAGGTGGGCCTGTTGGTGACGGTGGGCCTGGCGGCGAAAAACGCCATCCTCATCGTGGAGTTCGCCAAAGAGCTGCATGAGCAAGGCAAAGGCATCGTCGAGGCGGCTATTGAAGCGTCCCGCATGCGTCTGCGCCCGATCATCATGACCTCGTTGGCGTTCATGCTCGGCGTATTGCCGCTGGCGATCTCCACGGGCGCCGGCTCAGGCAGCCAGCATGCGATCGGTACCGGCGTGATCGGCGGTATGATCACGGCCACTGTGCTGGCGATCTTCTGGGTGCCGCTGTTCTACGCAACCGTATCCGCCGCTGGCGAACGCAAAAAGAAAGACACTACTGAAACTCCTAAAGAGGCTGGCCAATGAGCAAGTCGCTACTTTCCTTAGCCGTCACCGCATTCGTGCTCAGTGGCTGCTCGCTGATCCCTGACTACCAGCGCCCTGAAGCGCCGGTAGCAGCCCAGTTCCCGCAGGGGCCGGCGTACTCGTCGGCCCAGGCGCCGAGCCAGGCCGCTGCCGAGCAAGGCTGGAAGCAGTTTTTCCATGACCCTGCCCTGCAACAGCTGATCCAGACCGCGTTGGTCAACAACCGTGACCTGCGTGTCGCTGCCCTGAACATCGACGCTTATGCGGCGCAGTATCAGATCCAGCGTGCCGACCTGTTCCCGGCGGTTTCGGCCACCGGCAGCGGCAGCCGCTCGCGCACCCCGGCCAAGTTGTCACAGACCGGCGAATCGAGCATCTCCAGCCAGTACTCGGCCGGCCTGGGTATCAGTTCGTATGAGCTGGACCTGTTCGGCCGCGTGCGCAGCCTGAGTGAAGAAGCGCTGCAAAAGTACTTCGCCACTGAAGAAGCGCGGCGCAGCACCCAGATCAGCCTGGTGGCCAGTGTGGCGAATGCCTACCTGACCTGGCAGGCCGACAAGGAACTGCTCAAACTGACCCAGGACACCCTCGGCGCGTTTGAGCAGAGCTTCAAGCTGACCTCGCGCAGCAACGAAGTCGGCGTGGCCTCGGCGCTCGACCTCAGCCAGGCACGCACCTCGGTGGAAAACGCCCGTGTTCAATTGGCGCGCTATACGCGTCAGGTGGCACAGGACGAAAACAGCCTGACCCTGTTGCTGGGCACTGGCCTGCCAGCCAATATCACCAGCAAGCCGCTGTCGGATGACCTGCTCAGCGAAGTGCCTGCCGGGTTGCCCTCGGACCTGCTGCAACGTCGTCCCGACATTGTGCAGGCCGAGTACAACCTCAAGGCCGCCAACGCCAATATCGGCGCGGCCCGTGCTGCGTTCTTCCCGAGCATCAGCCTGACTGCCAGCGCCGGTACCGCCAGCCCTACCCTGGGTGGCCTGTTCAAAGGCGGTTCGGGCACCTGGTCGTTTGCCCCGCAGATCAACATCCCGATCTTCAACGCCGGTAGCCTGCGCGCAAGCCTGGACTACTCGAAGATCCAGAAAGAGATCAACGTGGCCAACTACGAGAAGGCGATCCAGACCGGCTTCCAGGAAGTCTCCGACGGCCTCGCCGCCCGCGAGACCTACAAGCAGCAGCTGGATGCTCAGCGCGGCTTCGTTGCGGCCAACCAGGATTACTACCGCCTGGCCGAGCGTCGCTACCGCATTGGTGTCGACAGCAACCTGACCTTCCTCGACGCCCAGCGCCAACTGTTCAGTGCCCAGCAATCGCTGATCACCGACCGCCTGGCGCAGCTCAACAGCGAGGTCAACCTGTACAAGGCCCTCGGCGGCGGCTGGAACGAGCAGACCGCGAAGAACGAGCCGTTGAAAGAAGAAGCACCGGCGCTGAAGTTGTTCTGATCGTGCTGATGTAGATAAAACCGCTTCCCTTACCGGAAGCGGTTTTTTTTTGCCATGTCGTTAATCAGCGCGAATCAAAGGTGGGCGCTGGCTTGCCTTCCCTTCAACCTTTCAGGGTAAAATTAGTAACAGATTCTTACAGACCACAGAGGGAGCTTGTCGTAATGATCGTAGGAATCGACCTGGGGACGACCAATAGCCTGGCCGCCGTGTGGCGCGGCGATGCGGCCGAAATGGTGCCCAATGCGCTTGGCCAGTTGCTGACCCCCAGCGTGGTCGGCCTGGATGATCAAGGCCGTATCCTGGTTGGCCAAGCCGCCAAGGAACGCCTGCATACTCACCCACTCCTGACCACGTCGCTGTTCAAGCGCTACATGGGCAGTGCCACCGAAGTGCGCCTGGGCGACCGCTCGTTCCGCCCCGAAGAGCTGTCGGCGCTGGTCCTCAAAAGCCTCAAAGAAGACATCGAGCGCACCTACGGCCAAACCGTCACCGAAGCAGTGATCAGCGTGCCCGCCTACTTCAGCGACGGCCAGCGCAAAGCCACGCGCATTGCCGGTGAACTGGCGGGGCTCAATGTTGAAAAACTGATCAACGAACCCACCGCCGCCGCCTTGGCTTATGGCTTGCACCAGCGTGACAAGGAAACCTCGTTCCTGGTGTTCGACCTCGGCGGCGGCACCTTTGACGTGTCGATCATCGAGCTGTTCGACGGTGTGATGGAAGTACGCGCCAGCGCCGGCGACAACTTCCTGGGCGGCGAAGACTTCGACACGTTGTTGCTGGAACACTTCGTCGACAGCCAGCGCAATGCCCAGGGTTTCCCGCCCACCAGCAGTGTATTGCAAGCCCTGCGCCGCGAAGCCGAGCGCGTGCGCAAAGCCTTGGGTCAGGACGACAGCGCCGAGTTCGCCCTGCGTATAGATGGCCAACAGTGGGTCACAACCATCACCCAGGCCGAACTCGCCAAGCTCTACACGCCGTTGTTGGAACGCCTGCGCGCACCGATTGAACGCGCCCTGCGCGACGCACGGATTCGGGTCGGCGACCTCGATGAAATCCTGCTGGTCGGCGGCACCACGCGCATGCCGCTGGTGCGCAAACTGGCCGCAGGTTTGTTCGGGCGTTTCCCGTCCATCAGCCTCGACCCGGACCAGGTGGTCGCCCACGGCGCGGCGATCCAGGCCGCGCTCAAGGCCCGCTCGGCGGCGCTGGAAGAAATCGTGCTGACCGACGTCTGCCCCTACACCCTGGGTATCGAAACCTCGAACCAGTACGGCGGCCATATCGAGAGCGGGCATTACCTGCCGTTGATCGAACGCAACAGCAGCGTGCCGGTGAGCCGGGTCAAAAGCGTGGTCACGCTCTACGACGACCAGCCCCGCGTGCTGCTGAAAATTTACCAAGGCGAAAGTCGCCTGGTGAAAGACAATATCGAACTGGGCCAGTTGGAAATCCCCGTGCCCAAGCGCAAGGCTGGCGAAGTCTCGCTGGACGTGCGCTTCACCTACGACAACAACGGTTTGCTCGAAGCTCAGGTGAACATTCCGCTGACCGGCGAGCAGCACTCGCTGGTGATCGAGAACAACCCCGGCGTGCTCAGCCCGCAAGAGATCCAGCAACGCCTGCAAGCGTTGGCATTGTTGAAAATTCACCCGCGCGACCAGCAGGTCAACACCGTGCTGACCGCCCGCCTCGAGCGGCTCTACCAGGAAAACCTCGGCGAATTGCGTGAGCAACTCGGACACTGGGCCGCGCAGTTCCAGCAAGTGCTCGACACCCAGGACGAACGCCGCATCCGTGAGGCCCGCAGCGAGCTGACCCGACAACTTGAGCAACTCGATAACGGGTTCTGGCGCTGAAGGAAATCCACATGGACTGTTGGACAGTGTTGCAACTGGCAGACGATGCCGACGAACGGACCATCAAGCGCACCTACGCGCGACTGCTGAAAAGCTGCCGCCCGGACGATGACGCCGAGGGTTTCCAACGCCTGCGCGAGGCCTATGAACAGGCGCTGAACATCGCGCGCTGGCGGGCCGACAACGAGGAAGTGGAAACCGTCGAGGCGCCGATGGCTGAACAGGCACACGGCAATCTCAACGATCTGGCTGAACTGATGGACGTTCGCCCCTTGAGTCCTGCGTCGTTCGAACCGCCCATGGCGAAAAACGCGTATGACCTCGCCGAGCTGATGAACATCAGCCCACTCAGCCCCGCCGCGTTTGAAGCGCCAAAGCCCGACCCGGCCCACGCGCTGCTCGCCGGCGTGAACGTGCACAACCTCGATGAACGCTGGGCCCAGGCCCAACAGCAGGGCTGCGAAGAAACATTCCAGGCCGGCCTGCTGCGCCACTGCTTTGAAGCCCCCGGCGAGCGCAGTGCAATTGCCGGTTGGGCGATGCAACATCTGGAATGGCTGACGCCCTGGCAACAGGTGGTGATGACCCCGTGGCAGCACGAAGCCCTCACCAGCGAGCTGCTGCAGGACTACCGCCGCACCTTGCAGGAACTGCTGGAGCAAAAGGCCGAGCGCGCATTCGTCAACCAGCTGACGCAGTACAACGAGCAAGCCTGGCTGCGGGTGTTCGATCAGCAGCAACAGTGGCAGCGCATTATTCTGCAACTGCTGCACGACACCCAATGGAGCGTGCCGCTGTTTGAACGCGTGTGCCAGGCCTTTGGCTGGGACGACCAGAAAGGCGTGTACCCGGAACCTGAGTGGATGTGGCGAAGCCTGGTGTCGCGTTGCGAGCAGGAAAGCTTTTATATCAACCTCCAGGACAAAGCCCAGGACACCCGGCGCACCAGCGCCGACGCCCTGGCCGCGCGCTTGTTGCTCACGCCCATGACCGCAACCCAACAGATGAGCATCATCGGCACGTTTGGCCAAAACGAATGGAACGCTTGCCAGCATCTGGGCGAAACCCTGACCTGGCGTTATCCGCAGTTGATCGAACGCCTGCCCCAAAGCGACCTGTTCTTCTGGCGCAAATTCGTCCCACGACCGATTTACGTCCAAGTGCTTATCCGGCTCTGGGCGATCTTTGCCTTGGCCGCTGTCCTGAACCTCGCTCACGTTCAAACCGAAGAGCTGGACTTCGGGGTCGTACTCATCTTAGTGGTATTGGCGATCTTGCCGGCCGCGGTTTTCTTTCGGATCACGCAGGTGTGGGTCTGGATGAGTTCGTCCTTTATGGTTGCGGACCTGTGGCTGAGCCAGTATTTGATCCCTAAGCGCGTCAACCCCAACCAGTACTGGCTGGTGTTACGCCACGGCATCCCGCAATTGGCCATGCTCGTGGCTTGCGGGCTGATGCTGGGGATTCTGGGGGCGATTACTTATGCCGGGATGCTGCTGATCAACCTGCTGCACAGCAAACGCATCGGCCACATGGGTGAGAAAAGCCTCAACTATCCGTGGCTCAATGGTCTGCATTGGGCCTTCTGGAGCCCGCTGCAAGTGGTATTCCTGGTGGTGATGGTGGCGGTGATCATCGTCGCGCAGCATTACCTGCCAACTGTGCCATGGACACATATCGACCTGCCAAAACGGTAACAAGAAGATCGGGCCTGAGCGTAGTGCGCTGGCCCGCAACTTGCGTTC
>NZ_WKDV01000062.1:0-30055 GCF_021605825.1 Pseudomonas sp. PA-6-3C | reverse complement strand
ACTCTTGTTTTAGGCTCATGGCGTCTCTCGTGTTCCAGGGCATGATGGCCTCCCGGCGAAGCTGGCTTCGCCGAGAAGTGTCCACCATGTCCCCGCACACCCGTCAACCATGTGTCCGGTCCGTACATGTCTTTACAAAAGTGACCCGCTGTAAGAGCGGAACCAATAGAAGCCGTTACCGCAGCAACGGATATGTACACCACCAACAACCCGCCATCGCAGGCAAGCCAGCTCCCACATTTTTTGATCATTGGCACTCACGGCCTGGCGTGCAACGCCAACTGCACTGCACCATCAACACTCAAGGCACTCAGCAAAACCTGTGGCGCAACGGCTTCGGGCAAGGCTTGCAGCACTTCCATCGCCGCATGCCGCACCCGCGCCAGTACCAGCCGCTTGCCCTCCCCGTGCACCTGCGCAAAAAACGCCGCCAGCGCCTCGATACTGGTGCCGTCAAGGTCGGGCGATTCTTCCAGGCTCAACACCACCGCCTCGACCGGCGACTGACGCATCAAGCGCAACGCCGCGCCCAGGATGCGTTCGGCATTGGCGAAAAACAGCGCCTCACTGGGCCGCACAATCAGCAAGCCAGGCACCTGCATCGCATCCGCATGGTGTTGACGGTCAACAAAGTCATGACTGTCGCCCAGGCGCCCCAGCACTTGAATATCCGCCGAAGACATCTGGCGCAGCATCAACACTACGCTGATCGCCACCGCCACCAGCAAGCCATCCAGCACGCCCAGCACAAGCACTGCCGCCACAGCGCAGATCACCAGCAACCGGTCGCGGCGCCACAGGAAGTAACGGCCCAGGGGTTGCAGGCTCAAGCCACGGCCCAGCGCGTAGATGACGATGGCTGCCAGCACCGGCTCCGGCGTTAACGCCACATACGGCAGCACCGTCAACACGATCACCAGCACCACCAGCGCCGCAACGATGCCCGCCAGGCGCGAACCGGCGCCGGCAGCCTCATTCGCCGACGTGGCCGAATAGCCCGCGCCGGCGGGCATGCCGTGGAACAACCCGGACACCAGGTTCGCCGCGCCCAGCGCCAACAGATCGCGATTGGATGAAACCCGGTCGCCATGTTTAAGTGCGAACGAACTGATAGAGCCGTAGGACTCCGCATACAGGATCATGACCAAGGCAAACGCCAACTCGCCCAGGCGCAACCAATCCGCGAACGGCAGCACGGGAAAGTGCCCCAGCTCCAGGCGCAGATCAATCATGCCGATCAAGGCCACGCCATGGGCCTGCAAGCCCAGGTACTGCCCGGCAACAATCCCCAGGACCACCACCAGCAAGCCGCCCGGCAAGCGCGGGATTCGCGCGCACAGCCATAACACCGCCAATGCTGCCGCTGCGACCAGCGCCGCCGGCCAGTTCCAGTGCGCTAATTGCTCCAGTAACTGCGGCAGGAAGCGGATCAGGTTGTTATCGGTCAGGTGTACGCCCACCACACTGGCCAGTTGCTTGAGGATGATGGTCAACGCCAGGCCGAAGGCAAAACCGCGCAACACCGGCTTGGCGATAAACGACGTCACACCGCCCAGCTTGAACAAACCGGCCAACACAAACAGCACGCCGGTGATCAGCACCAGCCCGAAGGCCAGGGACAGTCTCAGCGCCGGATCATCCCCGGCCAGGCTGGCGGTAGCTGCCGCCAATACCGCCGCAGAAGAGGAAGTGGCCGAGACAATTGCAAAACGGCTGGTGCCCAACAGGCCGTAGCACACCAGCCCGGCAAACAAGGCGATCACACCGGCCTGCGGCGGCAACGCAGCGATGCTGGAATACGCCACAGCCTCCGGCAGCAGTAACCCGGCGATGGACAACCCGGCCAGGATGTCCTGGGTACGATTGGGGGGTACGGCAACGGGCGTAACGGTTTCAGTTTTCAATCGGCCCAACCCATCCTGGCAAATAACGAGCTTCCTGGCTGCGCGCCAGAGTCATGGCCTTGCCCAACAATTTGGCATTTGGCTGGCTGACAACATCGCTGCCGATACGGCTGCGAAAGAAGTCCGCCCACAAAAACTCGCTGAACGGTGTTGCGTCCTTGGCGTAACCGCCGGCGGTACGCAGCAGGCCGGCAAGGCTGCGGTAAGGGTCGTCCTGCAGGTCGGTAATCTTGCGGGGAATGGCCTCATAGGTACGCCGCAAACCGCGCGCGTCGTAGGGGTGGACCCATTGATTGAATGCCATGACATTCCAGAAGGTGCTGCGCTCCACGAAAGACAGGTCCTTGAGCATCAGCAGCGACACACTCTTGACCTCTTCCAGAATCAAAGCCATACCGAAGTGATGATGGTCGGTGATGTAGTAGCGCTCGTCCGGCCCCAGCACACAAGGGAACCAGTGCTTGTCGAGGGCGGCGGCGCGCTCCTTGCGCTTGAGTTTGGTCCAGGCGTCGCGCTTGGCAGCGACTTCAGCCATACCGACCGTCAATTGTGTAGGGTGCAGTTTTTCCAGCTTGCCTGTGACCAATTGCGGGCGGGGCCGAGCCATGGGTATCTCCAAAGGGAACCAACACGTCGACAGCTTAGCCCTCATTGGCATGGGGATTTTTTCGGACACAAAAAAAAGCCGATTCACGCAGTGCGCGAATCGGCTTTGCTACCCGGCGTCTGTCATCAGGACAACAGCGAGTAAACCAACGCAGTAATCGCGACCAGGCCCACCGCGGTGACAAACACATTGGATGCTTGCCCACGGTACTTGGCCATGGCCGGCACCTTGCGGATCGCGTACATCGGCATCAGGAACAGGATCGACGCGATGATCGGGCCGCCCAGGGTTTCGATCATGCCGAGAATGCTCGGGTTGAGCGTGGCGACCAGCCAGCACACTACCAGCATGAACGCGGCGGTCATGCGGTCCAGGGACTTGGCAGCCGGACGACGCCCGGTTTTCAATACCAACCCCTTAAGGCCCTCACTGGCACCGATGTAGTGGCCCAGGAACGACTTGGCAATCGCCACGAATGCAATCAACGGTGCGGCGAAGGCGATGGTCGGGTTATCGAAGTGGTTGGCCAGGTACGACAGGATCGACAGGTTCTGCGCTTTTGCTTCGGCCAACTGTGCCGGCGACAGCGTCAGCACGCAGCTGAACACGAAGAACAGCACCATTACCACCATCAACAGGTGCGCGCGGCACAGGATCTGCGAGCTGCGCTCATCGGCATTGGCGCCGTACTGGCGCTTCTGATCAACCGCGAAGGCCGAGATGATCGGCGAATGGTTGAACGAGAACACCATCACCGGAATCGCCAGCCACAAGGTATTGAGCAGCGCAGACGGCGCCGGGACTTCGTTGGCAGTGCTGAGGATGCCACCGGTCCAGTGCGGGACCAGGTACACCGCCAGGAACAGCAAGGCAACGATAAACGGATACACCATCAGGCTCATGGCCTTGACGATCACTTGCTCGCCGCAACGCACCACGGCCAGCAAGCCGAGGATCAGCACAAAGGCCAGGATCGCCCGTGGCGGCGGCATGATGTGCAGTTGGTGTTCCATGAAACTGCTGACGGTGTTGGTCAGGGCCACACTGTAGATCAGCAGGATCGGGAAGATGGCGAAGAAGTACAGCAAGGTGATCAGTGCACCGGCCTTGAGGCCGAAATGCTCTTCAACCACGTCGGTGATGTCAGAGCCGGCACGGCCGGACAGCACGAAGCGCGTCAGGCCACGGTGAGCGAAGAACGTCATCGGGAACGCCAGCAATGCCAGGATCACCAAGGGCCAGAAGCCGCCCAGGCCGGCGTTGATCGGCAAAAACAAAGTACCGGCGCCAATAGCGGTGCCGAACAGGCCGAGCATCCAGGTGGTGTCCTGGCGGCTCCAGCTTGTGAGGGTTGCAGGTGTCGTTGCATAGCGTTCGTCGACGCTATTGGCCTGATCATTCATCCGGTCGGATCTCCGCATTTACACGGCCGGGGCGAGTCAGAAAAACCTGACAGGCAGCGCCTCGACCATAGAAGGGGCCGGATTGTCCGGGATTCTCTCGAATAAGCAAAGACTTAGCTGAGGAATGGTTGAGCGGCGCAGCAATTCAAGGAGGGAGGCGGACGGCAGCTTTCGTGGGCTGCGAAAGGTTATGGCCTTGCCAAAAATCCGTTAAACGAAGCAACTTCCAAGAAGTATCCGACATTTAAAGCAGACACAGCCTACATCTAAATAATATTTCCACTGAGATAGACCATTAACTATTACAAGACCATACATAACCATTGAGCCGCCGCCAGAGCACACACTAAGATCGCCGCGTCCCTCGCACAAACATCATGCCGCGCTCTTAGCCAGCAGCCTCAGGAATTCAAGAATGAAAACACTCAGTATTGTATTAACTGGTCTGTGTCTTATCGGCCTATTTAAATCCAGCGAAAGTTACGCAACGCCAACCGCGCCTGAACGGGATATCCAGGCGCTGGCCTCTTCCCCACAATGGTTGACCACCAAAGTCTATATCGAGGGTGCCCCGGATAAGGATGTCAAGGCCAACTACCCCGGTGTGGTGGGCATTTCAATGTGGGACCCACAGCGCAACCGTTATGAGTTCTTCTATGCTGACACCGGGCTTTCAAAATACGCCGATGGCGGTGGCGGCTACTTCCTCGTCACAGGCGACCAAAATACCCATATTCTGGTGCCCGATGTGGGACCGGTCAAAACCGTGGTCAGGCGACTGGAAAAACTGGATAAGAACGAGTTCACCTACTCGCGCGAAGTACCTCGCGACATGATTGCCAACAACCCTCCTGTTCGAATCTATGTCGTCCATGCGCCTTATATCGGCCCGATAAAAACTGCGCTGTCGAACTAGTCAGCCCTCACGCCTGACGCTACGCCGCTTGAATTAATAGACTGCAAGGTGCCCAAGATGAAGCCATGTAACGCCCTCACATCATTGTTAATACCTGTGCTGTTGACTGTTGCTCTGTTGCCCGCAACAGCCACTGCCAACACCGCCGCTCCCTCCAGCGTAAGCACTGTGGCGGCTACAGCTGATAACGCCGTCATGTTAACGGTGTTTCTCAAACATGATCAGTCGCGGCCCTTGAGCGAGTTGAAGGCACAATTGGCGAAGCAAGCCTTTCACAAGGTATTTCCTCCTGCCGGGGTTGAAGTGGTCAGTTGGAATGTCACCATGGGCATCGGACAGATCGTCGTGCTACGCCTGCCGGCTTCGCGCCTGGTAGAGGTCAATCTGGCGATAGAGCGCACTGCCTGGGGCGCCTACACAACGGAATTCTATCCTACCTACGATTTCAGGCCGATCGCGCAAGCAGAGCAAATCCAGGCGCAGCAGGCGGATTCTGCCCAATAATGGCAGTGTGGCGGCAGCCCTTTGAGGAAGCTATGGCAGCGCCGTTGACAACCACGCGCCCGCCCCAGCATGATCGAGCCATGAATCTCATTCAGCGCCGCCTCACCCGCACCACCACCACGACCGCTTATGGCGGGTCGGGCGGTGGCTGTGGGTGCGAAAGCTAAAAACACCCCGAAACACCCCAAGGCCCCGCCAGCAATGGACGGGGCCTTTTTATTGCCCCGCCCGCTGGCCACTGCAAGGAGCAAGACCATGGCTAACGCCCTGTTGATCATCGATATGCAAACCGGTTTATACGACGGGCCGCAACAGCCCTTCGAGCGTGAGCGCGTGCTGGGCACCATCAACCAGCTTATCCAGCGCGCACGCAGGGCCAACGTGGCTATCTTCGTCGCTCGCCACACCGGCCCGGCAGGTTCGCCGATCGAAGCTGGCAGCCCGTTATGGCAACTGTGGCATGGCCTCGACGTCGACGACGCTCACGATCACCTGTTCAACAAAACCCGCCCCAGCTGCTTCCTGGGCACTGACCTGGCGCAACAACTGGCGGCGGCACAGGTCGATGAATTGGTGGTGGTCGGCATGAAAACCCAGTTTTGCATCGACACCACGTGCCGAGTAGCGGCCGAGCTTGGGTTTTCGGTGATGCTGCCCGAGGACGCTCATACTTGCATGGACACCCCGACCTTGCCGGCCAAGGCGATCATCGAGCATCACAATGCGACCTTGGCGGGGGCGTTTGTGAAGCGGGTGAAAGCTCAGGATGTTGAGTTCTAGAACTGCCTGTGCGGGATTTTTTCTGACCGAACAAATCGTTCCGTCTTACAAATCCCGCATACTCCTCCTATCAAACCCTTCAGGAAGAGCCTTCCGATGTCCACCACTGTTCTGGTCCTGGTTGAAACCATCAACGAATACCTGCAAATCATCGAGAGTAACGACTTCCATGTGATTCTGGCGCCGACACCGGCCGAGCGTGCCCAGGCGATCAAGGCCCACGGCGCGCAGATCAAGGCGGTACTCACCCGTGGCCCGCTGGGGCTGTATGCCGAGGAAATCGCGGCGCTGCCGTTGCTCGAGATTATCTGCGTGATCGGCGCCGGCTATGAACACGTGGACCTGCAAGCGGCGAGCAATCGCGGGATCGTGGTAACCAACGGCGCCGGCGTAAACGCGCCGTCAGTGGCTGACCACGCCATGGCGTTGCTGTTGGCACTGGTGCGTGGCATTCCCCAGACTGACGCGGCGGTGCGGCGCAGCGAATGGCCCAAAGTGATGCGCCCTTCCCTGGGCGGCAAGCAACTGGGCATTCTCGGTCTCGGCGCAGTGGGCATGGAGATTGCCAAACGTGCCGCCCTCGGCTTTGGCATGGAAGTGAGTTACCACAACCGCCAGCCCCGCGACGATGTGGACTACACCTATTGCGCAACCGCCGTGGAGCTGGCGCGCACCTCGGACTTCCTGATCCTGGCCACGCCGGGCGGAGCCAGCACCCGCCACCTGATTGATCGCCATGCCCTGGATGCGCTGGGGCCGAACGGTTACCTGGTGAACATCGGACGCGGCAGCGTGGTGGTGACCGCCGACCTGGTGGCTGCGCTGGAGCAACGGCGTATCGGCGGTGCCGCGCTGGATGTGTTCGACGATGAACCGAAAGTGCCCGACGCCCTGAAGCGGCTGAGCAATACCGTGCTCACCTCCCATGTCGCCGGCCTGTCGCCGGAAGCGGCCCACGACACCGTGCAGCGCGTGGCCGATAACCTGGTGGAATACTTCGCCGCCCGCCCAGTGCTGACACCGGTTACCCTGCCGCCGCGCAACTAGTAGCGATTAGCCAGCGCCGACGCAAAACCTGACTACACTGCTTGCGGGGATGCTCAGGACGTCGGTGCAGGACCGGCGAAGGAACGCACAATGATTGGCCATGGACTCGGCCCGGCCCGCCAACGCGGCGCCATCGGCCTGATAGGCGCGGTAACCCTTGGTATTGCGCTGCTGTTTCTGCTGCTGGTGGTCGACAGCGGTCGCCTGTACCTGGAGAAGCGCAAATTGCAGCGTGTGGCCGATACGGCTGCGCTGGAAGCGGTGAGCCGCAGCGGCACATGCGCGGCGCCCGCTAACAATGCCGCACAATTTGCGACCGAAAGCGCCGCACGCAACAACTTTAGCCTTGACGACAATCGCACGCTGGCGACCGCCTGCGGCACCCTGGCCACCGGCGCAGATTTTATGCGCACGTTCAGCGCCGACCCGAGCAAAACCGATGCCATCCGGGTGATTGCCACCCATCGCGTGCACACCAGCCTTGCCCATGGCTTGCTCACGCTGTTCTCGGGCCATCCCGTCAACCTGACAACGCTGCTCAGCGCCACCGCCGTCGCCGCCGCACCCACCCCAACGGTTGCCCAGCTCACGGTTCGCAGCACCTTGTTAACGGTGGACAGTACCAAGTCTGTCGCCCTCAACGCCTTGATCGGCGGCCTGCTGGGCGGCAAGTTGCAGTTGGACGCAGTCGGCTGGAATGGGCTGCTCAATACCGATATCAGCTTGCTCAAGTACCTGGATGCGCTGGCCATCCAATTGAAAGTCAGCGCCGGTAACTACGACCAACTGCTCAAGACCGACGCCACTGTAGGCCAACTGATCCAGGCGGCCATTGATGTGCTCAAGCTGGGCGGTGACGCGGTCAAAGTGGTGATCAACAACCTGGAAGCCATCAAGCTGATTGCGCCGGGCACGCAGATCCTGCACCTGGGCGACCTGATCAATATCCAGAACGGCACCGACAAAAGTGCGCTGGATGTGAACCTGCAACTGTTCAACCTGATCCAGGGCTTTGTGCAGCTGTCGAACAAGGCCAGCGCAGTTGCCGTGGAGCTGCCGGTGGATGTGCTGGGCCTGCTCGGCGTGACCGTGTCGACCAAAGTGATCGAGCCCGGGCAGGTTTCCAGCATCGGCAACCCCAAGGATATCGCCAAGCAGCCCATTTATGTGCGCACCGCCCAGGTGCGCACTTTGATTTCGGTAAGACTGCCGATCGTCACGCTGGTGAATAACCTGCTGGGTGGCGTGGTGCAAGCGCTCAGTGACCTGCTGGGCGGCCTGTTTGGCTTACTCGATCCCAATTGTTGCCTGGTAGCCAGCCTGGAAATCGGCGACACCCTCGACATCGCCCTGGAAGCCGCTGGCGGCAGCGCTATGGTCACTGGCTACAGTTGCGACAGCGGCAAAAAGTCGTTGTCGGTACTCGGCGAAACCTCGGCATTGCGCGCGATGATTGGCCAGGTTGACCCCAAGAATCTGTACTCGTCCACAGAAAAACTCAAGGTAGACGAGTACCCGGTGGTGGATATCGGCACCAAAACCTGCAAGCGCGGCACCGGCGTGTGTAGCGACAGGCAGGCCTTTGCGGCGGGCGGCCTGGGCATCCGAATCGACAGCGACGTGTTGAAAACCCAGCGTGCGCACACCTACACCGAGCCGCCCGCTATCAACCAGCAACCGCTCTATTACGCATTCGCCAGCTCGAACGCGGTCAGCAGCCTCAAGCAAACACTCACCGGCATCCAACTGATCAACCACCCGCCCAAAATGGCCAGCCTGTTGGGCGCCGTGTTGGGCCTGGTCACGGGCGTGGTCAACGGCTTGCTCACCACCCTGGGCGGCTTGATTGCCGGGCTGCTCGGCCCGCTGCTCGACCCCATCGTCAACAACCTGCTCGCCGGCCTGGGCATCGACCTGGCAAAAGTCGAAATCGGTGCCAATTTGTCGTGCAACCCCGGTGGCCGGGCCATGCTGGTCATTTGAGCACATCAGGCCCGCTGATCATCGTCCAACACGCTAACCTATTAAGCCGCCCCGACCTTGTCGCTGGGCGGCGGTGCGCATTAGATTAGCCAATAGTCCAAGGCCTTTAGAATAAGCAGAAGGGATAAGCATGGCGCTTAACGACCAATCGACCCAGATTCGCCCCGGCGAAGAACTTGATGCCAGCCTCATCGATCCCTACCTCAAGGCGCATATTCCGGGCCTTGCCGGCACGGTCAAGATCAGCCAGTTCCCCGGTGGCGCATCCAACCTGACTTACCTGCTGGAATACCCTGGCCAGGAATTCGTGCTGCGCCGCCCGCCATTTGGCCACAAAGCCAAGTCCGCCCACGACATGGGCCGCGAATACCGCATTCTCAATCAGCTCAAGGACGGCTTCCCGTATTGCCCCAAAGCCTATGTGCACTGCCTTGACGAGTCGGTGATCGGCGCCGAGTTCTATGTGATGGAGCGCGTCAACGGCATCATCCTGCGCTCTGACCTGCCGGCCGAACTGGGCCTGGACGCGGCCAAGACCGAGGCGCTGTGCAAGAGCTTTATCGATAAATTCGTCGAACTGCACCAGGTCGACTACGCTGCCTGCGGCCTGGCCGACCTGGGCAAGCCCGAAGGTTATGTAGCACGCCAGATCCGCGGTTGGAGCGACCGCTACGAAAAAGCCCTGACGCCCGACGCGCCCAGCTGGGAAAAGGTCCGCGCGTGGCTTAACGACAAGATGCCGGCCGACCACCCGACTTCCAGCATCGTGCACAACGACTATCGCTTCGACAACGTGATCCTCGACCCGCACAACCCGATGCAGATCATCGGCGTGCTGGACTGGGAACTCACCACGTTGGGCGACCCGCTGATGGACTTGGGCAACACCCTCGCCTACTGGATCGAAGCCGCTGACCCTGCGCCCGTGCAACTGATGCGCCGCCAGCCCAGTAACGCGCCGGGCATGCTGACTCGTCGCCAATTCGTCGACTATTACGCCGAGCGCTCCGGCATCCAGATCGATGATTTCGACTTCTACTACACCTACGGCCTGTTCCGCCTGGCCGGCATTGTGCAGCAGATCTACTACCGCTTTTTTCACGGCCAGACCCAGGACAAACGCTTTGCGCAGTTCATCCATATGAACAAGCTGCTGGAGCAAATGAGCCTGAATGTCATCGCTAAATCAGCCCTCTGACTACAAGAGCAAGGAACCCAGCATGTCCAAGACCCACCTGTTCGACCTCGACGGCAAGATCGCTTTCGTTTCCGGCGCCAGCCGTGGCATCGGTGAAGCCATCGCCAAGCTCCTGGCCCAGCAAGGCGCCCATGTGATCGTCTCCAGCCGCAAGCTCGAAGGCTGCCAGCACGTGGCCGACGCGATCATCGCCGCGGGCGGCAAAGCCACCGCCGTGGCCTGTCATATCGGCGAAATGGAGCAGATTACCCAAGTGTTCGTCGGTATCCGCGAACAGTTTGGGCGCCTGGATATCCTGGTTAACAACGCTGCAACCAACCCGCAATTCTGCAACGTACTGGACACCGACCTGGGCGCCTTCCAGAAGACCGTTGACGTGAACATCCGCGGTTACTTCTTCATGTCGGTGGAAGCCGGCAAGCTGATGCGCGACAACGGCGGCGGCAGCATCATCAACGTGGCCTCGATCAACGGCATCTCCCCGGGCGTGTTCCAGGGCATCTACTCGGTGACCAAGGCCGCCGTGATCAACATGACCAAAGTGTTTGCCAAGGAATGCGCGGCGTTCGGCATCCGTTGCAACGCCTTGCTGCCGGGCCTGACCGACACCAAGTTCGCCTCGGCGCTGGTCAAGAACGACGCGATCCTGAAGGTGGCCCTGGCGCAGATCCCGCTCAAGCGCGTAGCCGACCCGAGCGAGATGGCCGGTGCGGTGCTGTTCCTGGCCAGTGATGCGTCCAGCTACACCACCGGTGTGTCGCTGAATGTGGACGGTGGCTTCCTGTCCTGACCTTTCAGGCACCGCAAAAACCCTGGGGGAGCAAGCTTACTGTGGCGAGCAAGCTTGCTTGCGCTGGGGTGCGAAGCGCCCCCAAAAATCGGGAGACTGCTGCACAGTCCAACGGGAGCAAGCTCCCTCGCCATACACTCAAGGGCGCTTGAACTGTTGGCGTAGCGCCTCTATGCGCGGGCGGCAAACGCAGCCCTCCAAGTGATCATTGACCATCCCCATCGCCTGCATCAGCGCGTACATCGTGGTGGGGCCAACAAATGTCCAGCCGCGCTTCTTCAAGGCTTTGGACAAACGCAGCGACGCCGGTGACGTCGGGTTGCCGGTCCAGTACGCCATGTCCACCACCGCCGGGCGTTCCTCGGGCGTGGGTTCAAACGCCCACAACCAGCGCGCCAGCGAACCGGTTTCGTCCACCAACTCACAGGCCCGGCGTGCGTTATTGATGGTCGAGACGATCTTCGCGCGGTTGCGCACGATGCCTGGGTCGTTCATCAGCCGCTCGATATCGGCCTCGGTGTAGTGGGCGACACGGCGAAAATCAAACCCTTCGAACGCCGCCCGAAACTGCTCGCGCTTGCGCAAAATGGTGATCCACGCCATGCCCGCCTGGAAACCTTCCAGGCAGATCTTCTCGTACAGTTGGATATCGTCTGCGACCGGCACACCCCACTCGGCGTCGTGGTAACGCGGGTACTCCGGCGCGGCCGTGCGCCAGGTGCAGTGAGTCTGGCCTGCTGAATCCGTGGTCAACCCTGGTTTGTCCATCGACTACCTCGCCAATCAAGGCGCGGATCATAAGCGAAAAAATTTACCGCCCGCCAACCGCTCAAGCATCACCCTTACCGACCAACTGGTCAGACCGGGACCTGACAACCGTCGAATATTTACTTGTGATTTGAAAAAAACCCAGCGTAGACTGGCCGCGCACTGGACATACCGGTAAGACCACAACAATTAAGCCCTGGAACCACCAGGGCACCGAATAGAGATCCCTCCCATGCTCAGATGGTGCTCGCGTTCGATTTTCCTGCAAGTCGTGATTGGCCTGATGTTAGGCGTTATCTGCGGCCTGGCCCTTCCCGAATTCTCCTCACAACTCAAACCCCTGGGTGACGGCTTTATCAAGCTGATCAAAATGCTGATTGGCCTGATCGTATTCTGCGTGGTGGTCAGCGGGATCTCCGGCGCCGGCGACCTGAAGAAGGTCGGACGCATTGGCTTGAAGTCAGTGATCTACTTCGAAGTGCTGACCACCGTCGCCCTGGTGATCGGCCTGATCATGGCCTTCAGCACGGGTATTGGCCAAGGCGCCAATATTCACTTGGAGCAACTGTCGTCCGCCGGTCTCAACGAGCTGGCCGACAAGGGCCAGCACATTCGCGGCACTAGCCAGTTCCTGATGGACCTGATCCCCAATTCGGTGATCGGCGCCTTTGCCGACAACAATGTGCTGCAAGTGCTGCTGTTTTCGGTGCTGTTCGGCAGCGCGCTGAACCTGGTGGGCGAAGCCGCTTCCGGCATCTCGCGGCTGATCAACGAGCTGAGCCATGTGATCTTTCGCATCATGGGCATGATTGTGCGTCTGGCGCCGATCGGTGTATTCGGCGCCATCGCCTTTACCACCAGCACCTACGGCCTGGATTCGCTGCAACACCTGGGCAGCCTGGTGGGTTTGTTCTACCTGACCTGCTTTGCTTTTGTCGGGCTGGTGCTGGGCCTGGTGATGCGTTTGTCCGGCCTGCGCATGCTGCCGCTGCTCAAGTACCTGCGCGAAGAGCTGCTGATCGTGATGGGCACCGCCTCCTCCGACGCGGTATTGCCGCAGATCATGCGTAAACTCGAGCACTTGGGCATTGGCAGCTCCACCGTCGGCCTGGTGATTCCGACCGGTTATTCGTTCAACCTCGACGGTTTCTCGATCTACCTGACCCTGGCCATCGTATTTATCGCCAATGCCACCGGGACACCGCTGTCGATGACTGATTTGCTGACCATCCTGCTGGTGTCGTTGATCACCTCCAAAGGTGCCCACGGCATTCCGGGCTCGGCGCTGGTGATTTTGGCGGCCACGCTGACCGCGATCCCGGCGATTCCGGTGGTGGGGCTGGTGCTGGTGTTGGCGGTGGACTGGTTCATGGGCATCGGCCGCGCGCTGACTAACCTGATCGGCAACTGTGTCGCTACCGTGGCCATTGCCCGTTGGGAAAAAGACATTGATATCCAGCGCGCCAACAAGGTGCTCGATGGCGAGCAAGGGTATGCCTTCCAGGCCAAGAAGCCGGTGCTGCCGGCGCATCAGGAATTCTAGCAACACGATCCAACTGTGGGAGCTGGCTTGTCGGGTCCCACATGGAATCGCGACCCTATTGGCAACATCAAGGAGACGTAGACGTGATAAGCACTTCAACCGTCGTCAACTCAGTCGTAGAAAAACTGCGCGCCGCACTCAAGCGGGGCCAGTGGCGCCAGGGCGACATGCTCCCCGGCCAGCGTGAACTGGCCGAGCAGATGGGCATCAGCCGCCCGAGCCTGCGCGAAGCCGTGATCGTGCTGGAAACCCTGGGCCTGGTGCGCTCGATGCCCGGCAAAGGCGTGGTCGTGCTGGAAACCAGCGTCAGCGAGCCACAGTCCAGCGACGCCGTGGCCGACGCCAGCCTCGAAGATATCCTGCAACTGCGCTACACCCTCGAACCCTTCATTGTCGGCCTGGTGGCCCAGTCCATCAGCAGCAAGGAAGTCGGCCAATTGCGCCTGACCTTGATGGACATGCGCGAAGCCCTGGATGCCGGCGACGCCGAAGCGGGCATGAACGCCTACATCGGCTTTCACGAAGAGCTGTTCGCGCTGACGTCCAACCCGATCTTCCAGAACGTGGTGCAACAAACCAGCAACGCCCTCAAGCAAAGCGCCCAGGTACTGCGCAATTCACCCGAACACTTGGCCGAACGCCTGCAGGAAAACGACGCCGTGGTGCGCGCCATCCGCAACAAGAACAGCGCCCTGGCGAGCGCCGAAATGCGCCGACATATCCTCCAGGAAGGCCTGCGCATGGGCATTCGTTTGAATATCCCGGACGACCATCTGGGCAGCTGATTTTTTGGAGACCGACCATGAGCGCCCCCGCCCTGCAACGCAATGCCGTCCTCCCTGCCCTGCGCCTGGTTGGCGGTAAAAAACTTTCGGTGGATGACATCTACCCACGCCTGTTCGATGCCATCCTCGAACAACGCATCGCCCCGGCCAGCCGTTTTACCGAAGAGAGCCTGGGCGAAACCTTTGGTGTGAGCCGCAGTGTGATTCGCCGTGTGCTGGCCAAGCTGTCCCATCAGCAAGTGATCATCCTGCGCCCCAACCAGCGTGCCCAGGTGGCGGCGCCGGATGCGCAGCAGGCGCGTCAGATTCTGGAGGCGCGGCGGATGACCGAGATCACCGTGGTGCAGTTGGCCTGCGCCCAAGCGACCACCCCGCAGATACGCCAGCTGCGCGAGTTGATTGCACGGGAGCGCGACTGCATCGAACGCGACCAGCGCGGGCCAGCGATTCGATTATCGGGGGAGTTTCATCTGCAATTGGCGCAGATGGCAGGCAACGCACCGTTGGCGCAATTCCTCAACAGCCTGGTGCCGTTGACGTCATTGATCATTGCGCAATATGAAGCGAAAGCCTGCACCTACTGCGCCTGGCAGGAGCATCTGGGGATTGTCGATGCGGTGGAGCAACGCGATTCAAGTGGCGCCGTGACCCTGATGACTCAGCACCTGGATCATCTGGAAAGCAAATTACTCAAACATCACTGAGTCCAAGTGGATGAACATCAAACTGTGGGAGCTGGCTTGCCTGCGATAGCGGTGGGTCAGCAGCCTTCCTGTTACTGAAAGACCGCTATCGCAGGCAAGCCAGCTCCCACATTGGGTGTGTGGTGTTTGCTGGAGGGCGTTCCAACAAAAAGCCCCCGCATCTCACGATACGGGGGCTTTTGTTTTACCGAGGGATCAAGCCGGTTGCAGCACCGACTGACCGCTCAACGCCAGGTCGAGCAACTCACGGTTGGCGACCGCATACATGGCGTAGTCCGTGCCGACTGCTGCACGGATTTCGACCATCATTGCGCGCCAGCGATCGGCCATGTCCTGGTGCTGCTCAAGCCACAGGGCCACGCGGGCTTCCATGTCTTGTGGCGCGTCGGCCATTTGCAGTACCGAGATGGTGATCGCCCGTTGCTGCCAGTCCACATCGTCGCGGAACGCTTCGCGGGCCTGGGCCTGCCAGTTGTTGGCCACCGGCAGATCGCTGATCTGCTGCAGGTACCACGGCAGGTCCAGCGCGCTGCCGACGGCGAAGTAGGCCTTGGCCACTTCGGCGGCGTCATGCCCGGTCACGTCGGCGGCTTCGATAATCGGCAGCAAGGTGTACAGGTGAGTCGTGCCTGCAACCATGCGCGCCAACAATTCCGGTACGCCGGCTTCGGTATAGGCCTGGTAGCGGTTCTGCCAGCCTTCGCGGGTCGGGCCTTCCAGCAATTCGTCGAGCTTGAGGCCCAACGCCGCCAGGTGCGGACCGAAGTGCGCGGTGTCGCGGCCAGCGTCCTGCTCGTTGCGACGGCTGCGCAGGAACCAGCGCGTGGCACGACGGCCCAGGCGCATCAGCTCATCCATCAGCTCCAGTTGCACGTCGGCGGACACCTGGTGGTCCAGGGCTTCGATCTGACGGAACCAGTGCGGGAGGTGGAAGATGTCACGCACGATCACGTAAGCACCGGCCACGTTCGCCGGGCTCATGCCGGTCGACTCTTTGAGTCGTTGAACGAAGGTAATGCCCATGTGGTTGACCAGGTCGTTGGCGATCTGGGTGCTGACGATTTCGCGCTTGAGGCGGTGACGGCGCATGGCTTCGCCGAACTTGGCCACCAGGCTCGGTGGGAACGCGGTCTCCATGTCACGGGTCAGGTAGTCGTCATCCGGCACCAGCGACTTGAGCAGGGCTTCCTTGAGGTCGATCTTGCTGTAGGAGATCAACACCGACAGCTCAGGACGGGTCAAACCCTTACCGGTGGAGGCACGCTCCACAAGCTGCTCTTCGGTCGGCAGGTACTCGATGGCGCGGTCCAGCTTGCCACGGCCTTCCAGGTCGCTCATCAGGCGCTTGTACTCGGCAGCACGCTCGTAAGCCTTGCGCGCGGCCAGGGACAACGCCTGGGTCTGCTTGTAGTTGTTGCCCAACACCAGGTTGCCGACTTCGTCGGTCATGCTCGCCAGCAGCTGGTTGCGCTGCTTGTCGGTCATGTCACCGGCCTGCACCACTTCGTTGAGCAGGATCTTGATGTTCACTTCGTGGTCGGAGCAGTCCACACCACCGGCGTTGTCGATGAAGTCAGTGTTGGAGCCGCCGCCATTGAGGCCGAATTCCACACGGCCCAATTGGGTCATGCCGAGGTTACCGCCCTCGCCCACTACTTTGCAGCGCAGCTCATTGCCATTGACGCGCAGCGCGTCGTTGGCCTTGTCGCCCACATCGGCGTGGCTTTCAGTGCTGGCCTTGACGTAAGTGCCGATACCGCCGTTCCACAACAGGTCCACCGGCGCCTTGAGCAAGGCGTTGAGCAGTTCGGTCGGGGTCAGCTTGTCGGCCTGGATGTCGAAGCGTTCTTTCATCTGTGGCGAAATAGCGATGCTTTTGGCACTGCGCGAGAAGATCCCGCCGCCTTCGGACATGATGCTGGTGTCGTAGTCGGTCCACGCCGAACGCGGCAGCTCAAACATGCGCTGGCGCTCGACGAAGCTGGTCGCCGGGTTCGGGTTCGGGTCAATGAAGATATGCAGGTGGTTGAAGGCCGCGACCAGTTGCAGCTTGTCGGACATCAGCAAGCCGTTACCGAACACGTCACCGGCCATATCGCCGACGCCCACCACGGTGATGCTGTCTTCCTGCACGTTGATGCCGCGCTCACGGAAGTGACGCTGTACACCGACCCACGCGCCCTTGGCGGTGATGCCCATTTTCTTGTGGTCGTAACCTGCCGAACCACCGGAAGCGAACGCATCGCCCAGCCAGAAGCCGTAGTCGATGGCAATGCCGTTGGCGATGTCGGAGAAGGTCGCAGTGCCCTTGTCCGCCGCGACGACCAGGTACGGGTCATCGTCGTCATGGCGCACGACGTTGACCGGTGGCACCAGGGCGCCGTCCTTGAGGTTGTCGGTAATGTCCAACAGGCCGGAAATGAAGATGCGGTAGCAGGCGATGCCCTCGGCCGCGATCTCGTCACGGGTGCCGCCCAATGGCAGGCGACGCGGCAGGAAGCCGCCCTTCGCGCCCACCGGCACGATGACCGAGTTCTTGACCTGCTGGGCTTTTACCAGGCCGAGCACTTCGGTACGGAAGTCTTCTTCACGGTCGGACCAGCGCAGGCCGCCGCGCGCAACGTTACCAAAGCGCAGGTGCACGCCTTCAACGCGCGGCGAGTACACGAAGATTTCAAACTTCGGCACCGGCTTGGGCAGCTCAGGAATCGCACGCGGGTCGAACTTGAAGCTGAAGTACGACTTGTTCTGGCCGTTGGCGTCGGTCTGGTAGAAGTTGGTGCGCAGGGTAGCCTTGATCAGGTCCAGGTAGCGACGCAGGATGCGGTCTTCGTTAAGCACCTGAACATCGTCCAGGGCCGTGAGAATCGCTTGTTCCAGGCGTTGCTGCTTGTCTTCGAGGTCATCGGCGGTGAGCTTGCGCGCCAGGTAGAAGCGGGTCTTGAACAACCGGGTCAACTCGCGAGCGATGTCGGTGTGGTTGTTCAGGGTGCTGGCGATGTAACCCAGGTCGAAGCCCAGGCGGATCTGCTTGAGGTAACGCGCGTAAGCACGCAGCAGCGCCACGTCGCGCCAAGGCAGGCCGGCGGTAAGTACCAGACGGTTGAACGCATCGTTTTCGGCATCGCCATGCACGATGTGCACGAACGCGTCCTGCAGGGTGTCGTTGAGCTGCTGGATATCCAGGTTCACGCCTTCGGCGGCAATGAACGCAAAATCATGGATCCAGAACTCACGGCCATTGGCGTGACGTAGGCGGTACGGGAACTCGCCCAGCACGCGCAGGCCGAGGTTTTCCAGGATCGGCAGCACGTCGGACAGCGCCAGTGGCGTGTCGGCGTGGTAGAGCTTGCAATGCAGCTCACGCTGGCCGGAGACCTGGCCCAGCGGCTGATAGAAGCTCATGACCAACGGGTTGGCTTCGGTCAGGCTGTTGAGGTGCTGCATATCGACCACAGCCGAATGCGCAGCAAAACGCTCGCGGTAACCTGCCGGGAAGCCTTTCGGGAAATCCGCCAGCACGTTGGTGCCCTGGGCTTCGCCGAAGCTTTCCACCACCAGGCTGGCGTAGTCGTCCTGCCAGCTGCGGCAGGCCTGCACCACTTCTTTTTCCAGCTGAAGCGGGTCGATGTCCAGGCGGTTCTTCGGGTCAACCCGCAGAATCAACTGCACACGGGCCAGTACGGATTCGGAGAAGAAGGTCCAGAATTCGCAGTCCGAGGCTTTCAGGCGATCCATCAGCACTTGCTGGATCTTCTGGCGCACTTCGGTGGAATAGATGTCGCGCGGCACGTAGGCCAGGCAGTAGCAGAAACGACCGTACGGGTCTTTGCGCAGGAACACGCGAATCTTGTTGCGCTCCTGGATCTGCACGATCGACATCACGGTGTTGAACAGCTCGTCGACCGGGGTCTGGAACAGGTCATCACGCGGCAAGACTTCAACCACCTGGGCCAGCTCTTTGCCCAGGTGTGCCTTGGCCTGGAAGCCCGAGCGGCGCTCGATTTCCGCGACTTTACGGCGGATGTAAGGGATCACTCGCACGCTTTCGCCGTACACCGACGAGGTGTAGAGGCCCATGAAGCGGTGTTCCTTGATCACCTTGCCGTCGGCGCTGATCTCACGGATCGACACATAGTCCGGGTACGCCGGACGGTGCACGCGGCTTGGGTGCGCGGCCTTGGCGAACGACAGCACGGTCGGTTCACGCAGGTAAGCCACGGCGTAGTCTTCGATGCGCGTGTCTTCGGCGGTGAGGCCGGCACGCAGCAATTTGGTCAGACCGAGGAAGGAGCCGGTGTCATATTCGATATGACCGCCGTCCGCCTCGTCACGTACCACAAACTCTTCATAGCCAAGGAAGGTGAAGTGGTTGCCCACCAGCCATTCCAGGAAGCTCTTGATCTCGGCTTTTTCTTCGCCGTCGATGCTGAACTGGCTCGCGTCGATACCGGCCAGCAGGTCCTGGACCTTGGCTTTCATCGGTTCGAAATCGGCCACGGCCACGCGCACTTCGCCCAGCACTTGCTCAAGCTCTTTGCTCAGCACGTTGAGTTCGGCGGCATTGGCGCAACGGTCGATTTCCAGGTACATCAGCGATTCTTGCAGAATGCCTTCGCCCTGGGTGCCTTTGGGCAGGATTTCCAGCAACTCGCCTTTTTTGCCGCGACGCACGCTGAGCACGGTGGTTTGCAGGGTGTGGATGCTGTAGCCACGGCGATTCAGCTCGGTGCGTACCGAGTCGACCAGAAATGGCAGGTCATGGTGCAGTACTTCGACCGCGGTGTGGGTCGACTGCCAGCCATGACGTTCGTAATCGGGGTTGTAGACCCGCACTTGCGGTTGGGTGTGATCAAAGCGCTCAAGCAGGCGCCAGGCAGACAGGGTGCAACCGGCCAAGTCGGAAAGGCGACGTTGGGTCAGTTCGTCCAGGGAAATAATGCCGAAGAATTGCTCAGCGAACAGCGCCACTTGTGGCAGTGCCTGTTCACTGATGTGCTGCGCCAGTGCCGCTTGCAGTTGATGCTGGAAGTCGGACTTGCTGGCTGCGGTGAAGAACGCCATCTGTGGTACTCCGCTTGGGCTTGTTATTGATGGAAGCGTCGCGTGTTATCCCCTTGCGGGGAGACCGTCAGCTCTGTTCGTCAATAACCTTATAACGAATCGAGGTGACAGGTGGGTGAAGCTGCGCAAGGCGATCAGGTCACATCGGATGCGCCGTTTGGCAGGTGACGGTACGACGGGCAGGTCAACGGCCTGACGGTGGCGCATCCACTGCGCAGCTTAACGAGTGTAGGAAGACGGTTGCTTTCCGTACGGCGACATATTCGGTCAAGCGCAGGCAGCGCTGAACATTCTCTAGCGCCCTGCACCTGGGCGAGTAGGACGATAGTTTTTTTCTGTGTAGGCCATAGGCATTTTGAATGGAGTGAATACAGCTCATTCGACCAATTAAAACTGACTCGATGCACACAGCATCGATTGCGCAAACACACCACGGACGGCCCACTGATTAATTGAAGTGAGCGTTTAGTATGACCAGCATAACTGCAACTGTAAGTCAGGGTATTATCAGTGCCTCGACGAATGTACCGAATGGCGTTCCCACTTACCCAACACCGCGCCAAGCCCATAATAAGCCTCCCCTCCCTGAATTAAACTGGGATCGCCCGGAGTTGAAGTGGGGCGAGCAGACCGTACGGCCAGAACAACCTGCCGTGCAACACGATAGCTGGCCAGCCTCTTATTTTTCCGAGCCATTAAAAAGAAACAACGCGCTCGACAGGTATGCAGCCGACAAGTACAAACCCTTCATGTCCGCCACTCAACATACCTCAGAACATGTGGCAGCCCAGATTAAACAAAAGTGGGGGATCGACGCCGATCCGGAAAAAACCTTTCTGGTCACCTTTGCTTATGACAAAAACACCACGCCTCACAAGGCGGTCATTACACAAAAAATCTCCCTGGCGGATGCGGCATGCCTGAATATTCAACACACGCCACGGCCCAAGGGGATGACTGGAAAACAAGAGGCTCCCAAAGGGCAACCTACCGAACCCTTCGACATACAGCCTAATTCCCGCCACACGGAAAAGCCCAATTGGGACGGCACTTTCCCACGTCCACTCGTGGGCAATTTCAATACTTATTATCACGGTATTGTGACTGAGCCCTCGCCCGACGCACCCACTACTTACGGTGCGGGCCAGCATGTTCAGATCCCCCCGGCCGACTTCAAAAAAATGGTCTGGGACCATGCCTATAAAAAACCCTACGACCAGTACCTGAACTTCAAGTGGTCGCCTGAAACCCGTGAGTCCTATACCGCACTTGCCAAAATTAGCTACCTTAATGCTGCGCACGCCCAACATCATGAGCGCTCGCTGGACGAGGAAGGCCGAAAGATCGCCATGAGCCTCGTCGGTGTGCCCGCCAACCAGACTTATCTGGATGCAGGGCTGGAAACACTGGTTAAACCGCACACGCCAGACGCAAGCCTGGAGACCAAATTTCTGAGTTTCAATGGCTTCCACTCCACTGACATTTTCTATACCAGAGACGTCAATACTCAGAAAACGCTTCTATACATTCCAGGCAATTCGTCCCCCATCCACTCGTTCGATTCGCCCCAAGCAATGAATAAATGGCTGGCTACCCAATTGATTGACGAAGATAAAGCCGCCGCTTTCAAAAAACATTTCTCCCCAAAAGATGCTTCGTCTTCATTATTTAAAAAAGGCTTCGATGCGCGATTGGAGCTGATTCGACAGCACATCAAAGAGCCAGGCGCTGTGGACTTCCTGGAACGGCAAGGCTTTTGGGAAGAGGGTGGCGTATTTGATGGCAAAAACATCACGGGCGACCCTTTCAGCGAGGTTCAAGAGCGCACAGAAAAAAGCATGAAAGCCAGTACCAACCAGGAGTTCGTGCTGAACACAGACCACAACAAGCAAACAATTCTTAAGGCAAAAAAATGGTTGGATGGAGCGCTTCTGCTTGCAACCCCCATTGGCTTGGCACTGCCCCCCGTGGGCATCTTGCTGACGGCGCTGAGTGTGGGCTCCGGATTGCTGGAAGTGGGCGTGGGCATTCACGACAACGCCAACGACCGCGCAAACGCCGATGACAGGATTACGTTCGGTGTATTCAACGCGCTCAAGCCAATACTGACTGCGGGGGCTGGCAAGGCTTCAGAACCCATCACCGGGCCGATCAAAACAGTGTTAAAGGCCACTATTTTGGCGAAATAACCCACTGCAAGTGCGATACCCGTAGTTGCAGGGGCAGTCCAATCCACTTAAGAGCAGCGTAAACGTTTGTACGATGGCAAAATTAGCCGCCCGTCGTTCAAGTACGCTGCTTTTAGAGGACTGCCCATGCAACTGACCACTCCCCACCTGATCGCCACACCCTGTGACGAAGAAGAAGACAACATGGCCATGCTGTGCTGCCACGGCAATAATGGCGAAATGTTCATGCTCAGCCGTTACCCGGACGAGGATGAGGTTGAGCTGACCTGGGATTACGAACCGTCGACCCTGGATGGGCTGAAAGTGACCTTGAGTGACACCACGCTGGTGATTGAACTGGCGGCGGGTGATGCCGATGCACTGGGCGGCAAGGACCACTTGCGGATCAACCACACCACCGCCGCGTCGGATTTGGCTGAAGTTGAAGAAACCTTGCAGAACATCCTCAAGGGCACCGGCACCTTTAGCCGGATTTAGGCTGTTCCAAGGATCAAATGTGGGAGCTGGCTTGCCTGCGATGCAGGCACCTCGGTGTATCAGGTCACTCCAGTTGATGCCATCGCAGGCAAGCCAGCTCCCACAGGGGCCGAGCGACCCTCAGTGGAATTTGTGCTTTCCACACAAAAGTCCTACAAGTTTTGCTAAAAATACCCGCCGCGCCGTTAGTCGCTACACCCTGCGATGCATTAAAGTAGACGCCCCAGGCCCGGCGGTTTTTTTCGACGTTGGGGCTCATCTCTCCAGGAACCGTCATCGATGGAACATCGTGAAGCGCTGCTTGCGCTGCGAACCTTTCTTTCTACGCAGATTCTCGGCCAGGAAAAACTCATCGATCGCTTGCTGATCGCCCTGCTCGCCGACGGCCATATGCTGGTAGAAGGCGCACCGGGCCTGGCCAAGACCAAAGCCATCAAAGAGCTGGCCGAAGGCATTGAAGCGCAGTTCCATCGTATCCAGTTCACCCCCGACCTGTTGCCGGCCGACATCACCGGCACCGAGATCTATCGCCCGGAAACCGGCAGCTTCGTGTTCCAGCAAGGCCCGATCTTCCACAACCTGGTACTGGCGGACGAAATCAACCGCGCGCCAGCCAAGGTGCAGTCTGCATTGCTCGAAGCCATGGCCGAGCGCCAGGTCAGTGTGGGTCGCAGCACCTACGACCTGTCGCCGCTGTTTTTGGTCATGGCCACGCAAAACCCCATTGAGCAGGAAGGCACCTACCCGCTGCCCGAGGCCCAGCTCGATCGCTTCTTGATGCACGTCAAAATCGGTTTCCCGGACGCGGCGGTCGAACGACGCATCCTGCAGCAAGCCCGTGGCGAGGCGCTCAATGGCGAAACCAAGCCCGAGCGCCGCGTGAGCCAGCAGGCGATTTTTGCCGCGCGCAAGGAAATCCTCGGCCTGTACATGGCCGATGCGGTGGAGGAATACCTGGTGCAACTGGTCATGGCCACGCGCACCCCGGCCAAGTTCGATCCCGAAATGGCCGAGTGGATCGCCTATGGCGCCAGCCCGCGCGGCTCCATCGCCCTCGACCGCTGCGCCCGCGCCCATGCGTGGCTGGCCGGGCGCGACTTTGTCAGCCCGGAAGATATCCAGGCAGTACTGTTTGATGTGCTGCGTCACCGCATCATCCTGTCGTTCGAGGCCGAAGCGGCCGGCATTGACCAGGACCGCGTGGTGCAACGCATTCTCGACGTCGTTGCCGTCGCTTGAACCCCATGAATGCCGGCGATGGAATCCGCGTCACGCTCAGCGAATTGATTGAGATGCGCCACCGCGTGCGCGAAGTGCAGCTGTTTTCCACGCCAAGCCAGCGCAGCCCGCTGATTGGCCTGCACCACTCCAAGCTGCGTGGGCGCGGTGTCGACTTCGACCAAGTTCGCGTGTACCAGGCTGGCGACGATGTGCGCACCATCGACTGGCGCGTGACGGCCCGCACCCAGGAGCCGCACACCAAGCTGTTCCATGAAGAACGTGAACGGCCGATTTTCATCATGGTTGAGCAAAGCTGTCGGCTGTTCTTCGGCTCCGGGCAAATGTTCAAATCGGTACTCGCCGCCCAAGCCGCCAGCTTGATCGGCTGGGCCGCGCTGGGGCACAACGACCGCGTCGGCGGGTTGGTATTCGGCGACAGCGAGCACTACGAAATCAAGCCCCGGCGCAGTAAACAAAGCCTGCTGCAATTGCTTAACCGCCTGGTGCGCGTGAACCAGAGCCTGAATACCGAAAGCCGCCCCGAAGCCGACGCGTTGGGCATGGCGCTGCGCCGTGGCCGCGAAGTGTTGCGCCCGGGCAGCCTGGTGATTGTGATCTGCGATGAACGCGCGTTGACCGAAGGCGCCGAGCAACAGCTGAGCCTGCTGTCACGCCATTGCGACCTGTTATTGTTGCCGATCTCCGACCCACTGGACCACGCCCTGCCCGCCGCCGGGCTGCTGCGTTTCGCTGAACGTGGCGCGCAATTGGAACTGGACACGCTGAATTTCGATTTGCGCCAAGCCTATAAAGCCCAGGCTGAGGAACGCATTGCACGTTGGGAACTGCTGGCACAGAAGCTGCGCATTCTATTGATGCCCCTGAGCACCCAAAGCGAGATGGTCGAGCAATTGCGCGAATACCTCAACCCGCAACGCCCGGTTAAAAAGCAATGAGCAGCCTCGACCAACTGCAGCCACTGATCGCCCCGCCGGCCATCGGGTTCTGGCCGCCTGCGCCGGGTTGGTGGCTGTTGCTGCTGGTGATCCCGCTGCTGGGCTGGGGCCTGTGGTGGTTGCGCCGTTTCCTGCCCACCCGGCGCCCCGTGGCCCGCGCCGAACAACCGCTGGACCCGCTGCGCATCGCCGCCCTGGCCGAACTTGCGCTGATGCCCAAACCCTACGACGGCGCGCCCGCCGGTGCCTGGCTGCAGCAGCTCAATGGCCTGCTCAAGCGCCTGTGCCGCAACGACTACCCCTACAGCCAGAGCCACACATTAAACGGGCGCAAATGGCTGGCGTTCCTCGACAACCGTTGCCCCGCCGCCGGGCTTACACGCTGGATGGTGTTGGTCGAAGGCGCCTACAAACCCGAATGCAAACTCGACGACAAGGCCATCGCCGGCCTGACCCAAGCGGTCGATACCTGGATTCGCAAACATGTTTGAGTTCGCCTGGCCGTGGATCTTCGCCCTGTTGCCCTTGCCGTGGTTGATGCGCTTCATTCTGCCAGTGGCCGACAGCGGCGAACCCGCGCTGAAGGTCAGCTACCTGGCCGACCTTGAGGGCCTGGCGCGCCGCCGTGCGCGGGTCAACCTGCCCGGCTGGCGCCAGCAAGCGCCGTTCGTGGTGCTGTGGCTGCTGCTGCTGACCGCCGCCGCGCGCCCGGAGTGGCTTGGCGAACCGCTGCCCATTGCCGCCAGCGGCCGTGACTTGCTGGTGGCCGTGGATGTGTCCGGCTCCATGGATTTCCCTGACATGCACTGGCAGGACGATGACGTCAGCCGCCTGAGCCTGGTGCAGCATTTGCTCGGCGACTTCCTGGAAAGCCGTGAAGGCGACCGCGTGGGCCTGATCCTGTTTGGCAGCCAGGCTTACCTGCAAGCCCCGCTGACCTTCGACCGGCGCACCGTGCGCACCTGGCTGGATGAAGCACGTATCGGCATCGCCGGCAAAAACACCGCCATCGGCGATGCGATTGGCCTGGCCTTGAAACGCCTGCGCCAGCGCCCGGCGCAAAGCCGTGTGCTGATCCTGGTCACCGATGGCGCCAACAATGCCGGGCAGATCGACCCGCTGACCGCCGCGCGCCTGGCGGCCGAAGAAGGCGTAAAAATCTACCCGATCGGCATCGGCGCCGACCCCGAGCAAACCGGTTCGTTGGGCATCCTGGGCGTCAACCCGAGCCTGGACCTGGATGAACCGGCCTTGAAGGCCATCGCGGACGCCACCGGTGGCCGCTACTTCCGCGCCCGCGACGGCGACGAGCTGCAAAAAATCAAACAAACCCTGGACCAGCTTGAGCCCGTCGCGCAACAGCCGACCCAGGCACGCCCGGCCCAGGCGCTGTACAGCGCACCGCTGGCGCTGGCGTTGATCCTGAGCATGTTGCTGGTGGTTCAAGAACGCTGGCCCAATAACCCCTTGCAACGCACCTTCAACAAACTCTCGACCAAGGGCATTTTCCTGCAACAGCACCCGCAATGGCGCCAACGCCTTAAACGCCTGCGCTTGCGGAGGCGTCGATGATCGACCTGTGGCCACACTGGTTTCGCCCTTGGTGGTTGTTGCTGCTGCCGTTGCTCGGCTGGCTGCTGTGGCAGCTGTGGCACCGACAAAAGCGCGCCGGGCGCTGGCAAATGATTTTGCCGCCGGCGTTTCATGCGGTGCTGCTCAGTGGCGGCAATGGCCGCGAGAGTAAATCGCCCTGGGTGGTGCTGGGTATCGCCTGGCTGCTGGCCGTGCTGGCATTGCTTGGCCCCAGTTGGCAAAGGGTTGAACAGAACAGCCAGAAACCGGCCGACCCGGTGGTGGTGCTGTTGGAACTGACCCCGGAAATGCTCGCCACCGACAGCCCGCCCAATCGTTTGGAGCAGGCACGGCGCAAGCTCTATGACTTGCTGCAGGCACGCGACAACGCGCCCACCGCCATCGTCGTGTATGCCGGCAGCGCCCATACGCTGGTGCCGCTGTCGGATGATCTGGCCACCAGCCGCAACCTGCTCGAAGCCCTGCGTCCCTCGATCATGCCCGAGCCAGGCCATCGTGCCGATCTGGCGGTGGAAAAAGCCCTGGGTTTGCTCAAGCAAGCCGGTCTCGGCCAGGGGCGCCTGTTGCTGGTCGGCTCGTCGCTGTCGAAACAGGAGCGTCAAGGCATTCGCCTGCAGTTGCAGAGCGCCCAGGCCCCCAGCTTGTCGATCCTCGGCATCGGCAGCCGCGAAGGCACGCCGGTGACCCAGGAAAGCGGTGAGTTCCTTAAGGATGACCAGGGCGCCATTCTGGTGCCGCGCCTGGACGGCCCGACGCTCAAGGCGTTTGCCAGTGAAATGGGTGGCCGCTACCGCGCCGCGCGCCTGGATGACAAAGACCTGCGCCAGCTCAACCTGCTCGATGGCCCGCAGGCCCTGCGCAACGACGGCCAACTGCTGCACCTCGACACCTGGGCCGACCAGGGTTACTGGCTGCTGCTACCGTTATTATTGCTCGCCGCCTGCGCCGGGCGTCGCGGCTGGCTGTTCTGCGTGCCGTTACTGTTACTTGGTGCGCCGCAGCCCAGCTATGCCTTTGAACTTCAGGACCTGTGGCTGCGACCCGACCAGCAAGGCCAATATCTGCTGAAGAAACAACGCCCCAACGAGGCCGCCAAACACTTCGAAGACCCGCAATGGCAAGGCGTGGCACTGTATGAGGCGGGCAACTACGCCGAGGCGATCAAGCGTTTTGCCCAAGGCAATGACGCGTATTCCCACTACAATCGCGGGAATGCGCTGGCCAAATCCGGCGAACTGGAAGCCGCCATCGACGCTTATGAGCAAGCACTCGAAGCCCAGCCCGACCTGCAACCGGCGCTGAAAAACAAAGCGCTGGTCGAAACCCTGATCCAGGAAAAGGCCCAGCCCGAGCCGGCCAAGCCTGTCAAAAATGAGGATGACGAAACCACCCAACCCGGCCAAACTGCGCAACCGGGCAGCAGCGGCCAAAGTGCCACGGGGGGCGAGCAATCACCCCAAGGCCAAGGCCAGGCCAGTGCCGGCGATAACCAGACGGGCGCCACGCCCAAAGCCGGCGGCAACGACGTACCGGGCAGCGAGCTAGGGGACGAACACACCACCACCCCGCCCTTGCGCCCCGCCGATGCCAGCCTCGATGGCGAGCACCGCCAGGCGCTGGAGCAATGGCTGCAGCAGATCCCGGACAACCCCGGCGAACTGCTGCGACGTAAATTCTGGTACGAACAGCAACAACATCAGGACAAGACTCGATGAGCCGCCGCACCACCCTTCTGCTCCTGCTCGCCCTGTCGGCAAGCCACGCCCAGGCGGCCAACCTGGTGGCGAGTGTCGACCGCAGCCGCGTCAATTCCGGGGAAACGGTGGAGTTGACAGTGGAATCCAGCGACGTCACCCAGTTCGGCAAACCCGACTTGTCACCTCTGGATGCGCAGTTTGAAGTGAGCGGCACGCGCCAGATCAACCAGCTGACTACCTTGGGCGGCGATAACCACGCCACCACGCGCTGGATCATCACGTTGCTGCCCAAGGAAAACGGCACCGTGGTGATTCCGCCGCTGCAAGTGGGCGAACTCAAGACCCAGCCGATCAGCCTGCAAGTGCTGGAAACCGCCAGCCAGAACACCAGTGCCGAACTGGCCCCGGTGTTTATCGAAGCCAATCTGGACCAGAGCAGTGTGTACGTTCAGGCCCAGGTGCTGTTGACCGTGCGCGTGTACCACTCGGTGTCGCTGTATGACGACAGCAGCCTCACGCCGTTGCAAATCCCCGATGCGCGCATTGAACAATTGGGCGAGTCGCGCACTTACGAGAAGGTCATCAACAGCATTCGCCACGGCGTAATCGAAACCCGCTATGCGATTTACCCGCAGCACAGCGGTGCCTTGGTGATTCCGGCGCAGACTTTCAGCGCCACCTTGGTGGAATCGCGCCCGCCCCAAGAGAACACGCTGCAGGGCACCAAGCCGGGCAAGTTGATTCACGCAAGCTCTGCCCAATTGCCGCTGACCGTCAAGCCCAAGCCGGAGTTCTACCCCGCCGACGCCGCCTGGCTGCCCGCGCGCAGCTTGACCCTGAGCGAAGTCTGGAACCCCGAGCCTGATCACGTTCAAGTGGGCGACTCCCTGACCCGCAGCCTCACGGTCAAGGCCGAAGGCCTGTCCAGCGCCCAGTTGCCGGCCCTGCCCAGCAGCGACATCAATGGCCTGCGCCGCTACCCGGACCAGCCGGTGCTCGGCAACCAAAACAGCGACCGTGGCCTGATCGGCAGCCGTGAGGACCGCGAAGCCCTGGTGCCAACCCGCGCCGGTGCCGTGGAGTTGCCCGCCGTGGAAGTGGTGTGGTGGAACACCCACGAAGATCACCTGGAACGCACCAGCCTGCCCGCACGCACGCTGCAAGTGGCGACCAACCCAAGCCTGGTGGTGGACACGCCCGCCACACCAACGGTCATTACCGCACCGGACGATAGCCGCCTGTGGCTGTGGCAACTGAGCACCTTGATACTTGCCTGCACCACGCTGTTGGGTTTCGGCCTGTGGTGGCGCGCACGTCGCCAACCCGCCGTGCAACGCGCCGTACAAACCGGCCCGAGCCCGCGCTCGCTGTTGGACGACCTCAAGCGCGCCACCCAGGCCAACGACCCGCAAGCCACGCGCCAGGCACTCGACGCCTGGGCGCGGCAACAGCCGGAAACCCTGGCCGACATGGCGGCGCGGTTCGTGCCGCTGTCGGATGCCTTGGATGGGTTGAACGGCGCGCTGTACAGCGAGAGCGGCCAATACTGGCTGGGTGAAGATTTATGGCGTGCGGTCAAAGCAATTCCGATGGTCGAGCGTGCGCAAGACCCGGCAACGGACACCACCAGCTTGCCGCCGTTGTATCCCAAGTAAATCTCTCTCTACCTGACAGCACAAAACCCATGTGGGAGCTGGCTTGCCTGCGATGGCCATAGGTATGCCGCTTTTTCCTGTGGCGAGCAGGCTTGTCCTGCGTTGGGCCGCGAAGCGGCCCCAGTAAAGGCACTGCAATTTTCCTGAAAGAACTCAGTGTCTGGGTTTGGGGCTGCTTCGCGGCCCAACGCAGGACAAGCCTGCTCGCCACAACAGCACACTTGCCACAGGCTTCGTGTTGCTGAAATACCGAGGTGTCTGCATCGCAGGC
>NZ_WKDV01000061.1:0-31345 GCF_021605825.1 Pseudomonas sp. PA-6-3C | reverse complement strand
TCAACCACTTGCGCTTACGATCTCTCGTTAGCGGGAGGCGAATTCTACAGCGTTACACGCTGCTGTCAACACCTCTTTTTCAACTTCCTTTTGGCTTCGATGAACTGAAGCAACTCGCTGCCGAAAACTTCGTAACTCATTGTTTACCAAGGAGTTTTCCGTTTCGACTGCGCCGGAAGTGGGGCGAATTATAGACAGATATAAAACGCCGTCAATCCCTTTCTTTCACATTTCTGTCATATAGGTCAAAAAGGCCGCAAAAGCACAAAAGCCGGCCCCAAGGGGCCGGCCTTCACCTACTACGCCTTACAGACTCGGGAAGGCGAACTGCGACGCTTCATGGCTGGCCCGCTGCGGCCAACGCTGGGTAATCGCCTTGCGACGGGTATAGAAACGCACCCCATCCGGCCCATAGGCATGCAAGTCGCCAAACAGCGAACGCTTCCAGCCGCCAAAGCTGTGGTACGCCACCGGCACGGGCAACGGCACGTTTACGCCAACCATGCCCACTTCGATCTCATCACAGAACAGCCGCGCCGCTTCACCGTCACGGGTAAAGATGCAGGTGCCGTTGCCATACTCATGATCGTTGATCAGTTGCATCGCGGCTTCCAGGCTGTCAACGCGGACCACACACAGCACCGGCCCGAAGATCTCCTCTTTATAGATGCGCATTTCAGGGGTCACGCGATCAAACAAGCTACCCCCCAGGAAGAACCCTTCTTCATGCCCGGCAACACTCAAACCGCGGCCGTCGACTACCAGCTCAGCGCCAGAAGACACACCGTCTTCTATATAGCCACTGACCTTGTCCCGCGCCTGCCCCGTCACCAACGGCCCCATATCCAGGCCGCAAGAGGTGCCCGCACCAATCTTCAGTGCCTTGACCTGCGGTACCAACTTGGCGATCAACGCATCCGCCACCTGGTCACCCACGCACACGGCCACCGAAATCGCCATGCAACGCTCACCGCAGGAACCATACGCTGCGCCCATCAAAGCGCTGACCGCGTTATCCAAGTCCGCATCCGGCATCAGCACCGCATGGTTCTTCGCCCCGCCCAGCGCCTGCACGCGCTTACCGCGCTTGGTTGCTTCGGAATAGATGTACTCGGCAATCGGCGTCGACCCCACAAAACTCAGGGCTTTGACTTCCGGCGCTTCAATCAGCGCATCCACTGCGCCCTTGTCCCCGTGCACCACGCTCAGCACGCCTTTGGGCAGACCGGCTTCCTGCAACAGCTGCGCAATCAGCAGCGTGGAGCTTGGATCACGCTCCGATGGTTTCAGGATGAAACAGTTACCGCACACGATCGCCAGCGGGTACATCCACAGCGGCACCATCGCCGGGAAGTTGAACGGAGTAATACCCGCCACCACACCCAACGGCTGGAAGTCCGACCACGCATCAATGTTCGGCCCCACGTTACGGCTGTACTCGCCCTTGAGAATCTCCGGCGCCGAACAGGCATATTCCACGTTCTCGATGCCGCGCTTCAGTTCACCGGCGGCGTCTTCCAGGGTCTTGCCATGCTCCTCGCTGATCAACTGCGAAATACGCGCTTCGTTCTGCTCCAGCAATTGCTTGAAACGAAACATCACCTGGGCACGCTTGGCCGGTGGGGTATTACGCCAGGCAGGGAACGCCGCCTTGGCCGAGTCGATCGCCTGTTGAATAGTTTCACGGCTGGCCAATGGCACTTGGTGAATCACCTGGCCGGTGGACGGGTTGTACACGTCGGCACTACGGCCGCTGTCATTGACCAACTCACCGTTGATCAAATGCTGGATAAGGCTCATGCAGGGCTCCTGAAAAGTTGTTCTATATAGAAGGAGAAATCAGTCGATCTTGTTCAGCACTTCGCCGACCGCATCGAACAAACGATCCAGGTCCTGCGGCTTGCTGTTGAAGGTTGGCCCGAACTGCAGGGTGTCACCGCCAAAGCGCACGTAGAAACCCGCTTTCCACAAGGCCATGCCGGCCTCAAATGGACGCACGATGGCATCACCGTCACGCGGGGCAATCTGGATCGCGCCGGCCAGGCCGTAGTTACGAATGTCGATCACATTCTTGCTGCCCTTCAACCCGTGCAACGCATTCTCAAAGTGCGGGGCGACTTCGGCTACGCTCTGCACCAGGTTTTCCTTCTGCAACAGGTCCAATGCCGCCAAGCCAGCCGCGCAAGCCACCGGGTGCGCCGAGTAGGTGTAGCCGTGGGGGAATTCCACCGCGTATTCCGGCGTCGCCTGGTTCATGAAGGTCTGATAGATCTCGCTGCTGGCAATCACCGCGCCCATCGGGATCGCGCCGTTGGTGACTTGCTTGGCAATGCACATCAGGTCCGGGGTCACGCCAAAGCTGTCGGCGCCGAACATCGAGCCGGTACGGCCGAAACCGGTGATCACTTCGTCGAACACCAGCAGGATGTTGTGTTGGTCGCAGATCTCACGCAGTCGCTTGAGATAACCCTGTGGCGGCACCAGCACGCCAGCGGAACCGGCCATCGGTTCAACAAACACCGCTGCGATGTTCGACGCGTCGTGCAGTTCGATCAGCTTGAGCAGCTCATCGGCCAGGGCGATGCCGCCCAGCTCCGGCATGCCACGGGAGAAGGCATTGCTCGCCAGCAACGTGTGCGGCAGATGGTCAACGTCCATCAGGCCCTGACCGAAGAGCTTGCGGTTGCCGTTCACGCCACCCAGGCTGGTTCCGGCAATGTTCACACCGTGATAGCCACGGGCGCGGCCGATCATCTTGGTCTTGGTGGCCTGGCCTTTCAGGCGCCAGTACGCACGCACCATCTTCACCGCTGTATCGGCGCACTCGGAGCCCGAATCGGTGAAGAACACGTGGTTCAGGTTGCCTGGGGTCAGGTCGGTGATCTTTTCCGCCAGCTGGAAGGACAACGGATGACCGTATTGGAAGCCCGGGGAGTAGTCCAGGGTGCCCAGTTGCTTGGAGACTGCTTCCTGAATCTCTTTACGGGTGTGCCCGGCGCCACACGTCCACAGGCCCGACAACGAGTCGTACACCTTGCGGCCCTTGTCATCTATCAACCAGCTGCCTTCAGCGCCGACGATCAGGCGCGGGTCGCGCTGGAAGTTGCGGTTGGCGGTGTAAGGCATCCAGTGCGCATCCAACTTCAATTGGCTGGCCAGGGACGATGGGGCGTTTTCGGGCATGTTCATCAGCAAAACCTCGCAGGGCAAAAGGCAGCGTCGGGATTGAAAAGCGTTGTTGCAGCTAAATTGCCACGGCGATAAAGTCGGTGAAATCCAACTCTTCTAACCTTCAGTCAGGCCTTCACTAAACTATGAGCAGCCGTCGACCCGATCCCCTGGCCCAAGTCAGCGACTTCGATATCCGCCTGTTGCGCATCTTTCGCAGCGTGGTGGAGTGCGGCGGCTTCTCGGCGGCCGAAACCGTGCTCGGCATCGGCCGCTCGGCCATCAGCCAGCAGATGAGCGACCTGGAGCAACGCCTTGGATTGCGCCTGTGCCAGCGCGGGCGTGCCGGTTTCTCCCTGACCGAAGAAGGCCGCGAGGTCTACCAATCGGCCTTGCAGCTATTAAGTGCGCTGGAAAGCTTTCGCACCGAGGTCAACGGCCTGCATCAGCATTTGCGCGGTGAACTGATCATCGGCCTCACCGACAACCTGGTCACCCTGCCCCACATGCGCATCACCCACGCCCTGGCGCAGTTGAAGGAACGCGGCCCTGACGTACAAATCCAGATCCGCATGATCGCGCCGAACGAGGTGGAACAAGGTGTACTCGATGGTCGCCTGCATGTCGGCGTAGTACCTCAGGCGAGCGCGCTGTCCGGCCTGGAATACCAACCCCTATACAGCGAACGCTCACTGCTCTACTGCGCGGTTGGCCACCCGTTGTTTTACGCGGACGACAAGCAACTGGACGACCCACGTATCGACAGCCAGGACGCCATCGCCCCGACCTTTCGCTTGCCCGCCGAAATCCAGGCCCATTACCAGGCACTCAATTGCACCGCCAGCGCCTCGGACCGCGAAGGCATGGCGTTCCTGATTCTCACCGGCCGCTATATCGGCTACCTGCCCGACCACTACGCCAGCCTGTGGGTACAACAAGGCCGACTGCGCGCGCTGAAACCGGCTACACGTTTTTACGATTTGAGCCTCGCATCGGTCACGCGCAAGGGGCGCCGCCCTCATTTGGTGCTGGAAAGCTTTCTGGAGAGTCTGGCGGCAACGCGCTAATTCGGGCCTCTCGCTAAAAGCTGAGCAACTGGACAGCTTTTTGCAAGGGAACCAGGACCTTGAACCGTCCGCCCTGAGTTTGCCCGCCATGCCACCAGAAACCTTGAGCCCCAACGACCTGATCTACGGCCTGAACGACCGACCGAAACCACTGCCGGCCCTACTGGCAGCCTTGCAACATGTGCTGGCCGCCTTTGTCGGCATCATCACCCCGCCACTGATCATCGGTTCTACGTTGGGGCTCACCGCCCACCTGCCCTACCTGATCAGCATGGCGTTGATGGTGTCCGGCGTAGGCACTTTCATCCAGGCACGCAGGCCATTTGGTATCGGCGCCGGCATGATCTGCCTGCAAGGCACCAGCTTTGCGTTTCTCGGCGCGGTGTTGTCAGCAGGCTTTCTAGTGAAGCAACGCGGCGGCAGCCCGGAAGACATCATGGCGATGGTCTTTGGCGTGTGCTTTTTCGGCGCGGCGGTGCAGATCGTGTTGAGCCGTTTTATCGGCCAATTGCGCCGTGTGATCACGCCCTTGGTCACCGGCATTGTCATCACCTTGATCGGCATCAGCCTGATCAAAGTCGGCATCACCGACCTGGGTGGCGGTTTCAATGCGCCTGACTTCGGCGCGCCGACCAACCTGGCCTTGGGGTTGTTCGTCGTGTTGACGATCATCTTGCTCAACCGCTCGAACACGCCGTGGGTACGCCTCTCGGCAATCATCATCGGCCTGGCCCTCGGCAGCCTGGCCGCGTGGTTCAGCGGCAAGCTGGTGCCCCAAGCCTTGCCCGACTTGCCATTGATCAGCGTACCGATGCCGTTTCGCTTTGGTTTCAACTTCGACTGGAGCGCCTTCCTGCCCATCGCGCTGATTTATCTGATCAGCAGTATCGAAACCGTTGGCGACCTGACCGCCAACTGCATGATCGCCCGCCAGCCGATCAGCGGCCCTTCTTATATAAGTCGACTCAAGGGCGGCGTATTGGGTGATGGCGTCAGTTGCATGATCGCCGCCACCTTCAGCGCATTCCCCAACACCACGTTTGCGCAGAACAACGGCGTGATCCAACTCACCGGCGTGGCCAGCCGTTACGTCGGCTTATACATTGGTGTGCTGCTGTTCTGTCTCGGCCTGTTTCCACTGATCGGCGCGGTGCTGCAGCAAATCCCCAAACCGGTATTGGGCGGCGCAACCCTGGTGATGTTCGGCAGCGTGGCCGCCGCCGGCGTGCGCATTCTGGCCCAGGCGCCGCTGGACCGACGCAGCATGTTGATCATCGCCACCTCGTTCGGCGTTGGCCTGGGCATCGCCGCCCAACCTGAGTTGCTGCACTTGATGCCGCCTCTGGTGCAAAACCTGTTCGATTCGGCCATCACCAGCGGCGGCCTGACGGCCATCGTGTTGTGCCTGTTATTACCCGAGGCCAAAGCGAATACCGCAGGCGCAAACCACGCGCCGGAAAGCGACACACTGGAACCGCTTTGACGGTTTTATTGCATCGGGACTTGTCTGAGGCTTGAGGGTGGGTTATCTGTGCACACGTCGTCTCTATCGATCAGCACGGAAACCTCCATGAGCCTCGAAGTTCCTGCCCACAGCAACCACGCCGGTAAACCTGCCAGCCGTATTCGGCAAAAGAATGAACAAGCGATTCTCCAGGCGGCTGAAGACGAATTCGCGCGTCATGGCTACAAAGGCACCAGCATGAACACCATTGCCTCGAGTGCCGGGCTGCCCAAGGCCAACCTGCATTATTACTTCACCAACAAGCTCGGCCTGTACATCGCGGTACTGAGCAATATCCTCGAACTGTGGGACAGCACCTTCAACGCGCTGACCGCCGAGGACGACCCCGCCGTCGCGCTGACACGCTACATCCGCACCAAGATGGAATTCTCCCGGCGCCACCCCCAAGCCTCGCGGATCTTCGCCATGGAGATCATCAGTGGCGGCGAATGCCTGACCGAATATTTCAGCCAGGACTACCGCGCCTGGTTCAGTGGCCGCGCAGCGGTGTTCCAGGCCTGGATCGAAGCCGGCAAGATGGACCCCATCGACCCCGTACACCTGATCTTCCTGTTGTGGGGCAGCACCCAGCATTACGCCGACTTCGCCACCCAGATCTGCCGCGTCACTGGTCGCACCAAGCTGACCAAGCAGGACATGGAAGACGCCGGCACCAACCTGATCCATATCATCCTCAAAGGCTGCGGCATCAAGCCGGCCCTATAAACGAAGCGACTTATGCCTTTCACGCTGACCGGCCTTTGCGAATTTCGTGAAGAAATACGCAAAAGCCGCTTTATCACCCTGGCCGCGCCGATCACCAGCGCGCAAGACGCCCAGGCGTTTTTCGAGCAGCACAGCGACCTCAACGCCACGCACAACTGCTGGGCCTGGAAGCTCGCCGACCAGTACCGCAGCAACGACGATGGCGAACCCGGCGGCACGGCCGGGCGACCGATCCTGGCCGCCATTGAAGCCCAAGGCTTTGATCAGGTCGCCGTGCTGGTGATTCGCTGGTACGGCGGCATCCAGCTGGGCACCGGCGGCCTGGCTCGCGCCTACGGCGGCGGCGCGAACAAATGCCTGCAGAATGCCGAACGCATCGAGCTGATCAGCCGCGTGCCGCTGAGCTGTGCCTGCAGTTTCTCGGAATTGAACCTGGTGAAACTGCGCGTGGCCGAACTGGGCGGGCTGGTGGTGGAAGAAACCTTCACCGCCAACGGCGTCGAGCTACAGCTCGCACTCGGCGAGGCGCACATCGACACGCTGCAAACCCAGCTCGCCGACCTCAGCCGTGGGCGCATCCTGCTCGAACGCTGAAACTGCCCACATCTACTGTGCACCTGCCTGTGGATAACCTGAGCACACCCGTCTGTAACCCTTTTGTCATAAGGGCTTACGGGCGCCGGTCATTTTTTGATCAGTATTCACCGGGAGTAGTTGCGCAACGCCCCATAGCAGTTCCAACAGCAGAATTATCCACAGCACCGACGTGGAGCCCTGCATCAGCGCGTACAGCTGCCAGGTCGCAAACAGACCACGGCCGGCCGCGTCATACAGCCCGAATTGGCGTTGAGGGTCGCGAATACGCAGCACTGCCCACACGCACACGATCGAGCCGAGCAGGTTGGCCATCAGCACATGCGCAGGCAGAAACGGCGGTAGCTCGCCCGGCAGGTTCAAGCCCTGCAACAGGCCGTGTACTAATGCAAAACTCCACGGCGTGACAAACGCGGCGGTGATGATCAAGTCATACCAGGCACTGGCCCGCACCAATGTCCGGTAGCGTTTTTGTGTCCACATAGCAGCAAGCTCCTTCAATTCAAGAAGCCAGCAGGCTAAAGCCTGGAGTATGCTCCAGGGTCAAGCCCTCTCGAGCCCGTCTCATGCGTATCGGCGAATTAGCCCAGGCCAGCCAGGTCAGCCGCGACACCTTGCGCTTCTATGAGCAGCGCGGGTTGATCGCCGCGCAACGCAGCGCCAACGGTTACCGCGACTACCCGCCGGACATGCTGCAACTGGTGCTCTATATCAAGACTGCGCAGCGCCTGGGTTTCAGCCTCGGCGAGATCGGCACCAGCGTCGCCGCCTTATGGCAGGCGCCCGATCCCGACGCTGCCGTCACACAATTGCTGCAAGACAAGCTCAACCTGATCGAAACCCGCATCACTGAACTCGGCCATCTGCGCCAGGAGTTGCAGCAAAGGCTCGGGCAACGTTGTCCACTGAATCCGTGAACCTCCACTCCAAAGGAAGCCCTTCATGTCTACGCCAAAAACCGCACTGATCATCGGCGCCTCGCGCGGCCTGGGCCTTGGCCTGGTCAAGCAACTGCTGCAGGACGGCTGGGAGGTGACCGCCACCGTGCGCGACCCGAACAAGGCCGATGCGCTCAAAGCCGTGGGCCAGGTGCAGATCGAGAAGCTGGACATGGACGATCAACAAGCCGTGATCGCCTTGGCCCAACGCCTGAAGGAGCGCACCTTCGACCTGCTGTTCGTCAACGCCGGCGTCAAAGGCCCTGCCAACCAGGAGCCGGGCCACGCCACCCTGGCGGAAGTCGGCCAACTGTTTTTCACCAACGCCGTGGCGCCGATCAACCTGGCCCAGCGCTTTGTCGGGCAGATCCGCAAAGACACCGGCGTGCTGGCGTTCATGAGTTCGGTGCTGGGCAGCGTGACTATTCCCGATGGCTCCGACCTGGCGCTGTACAAGGCCAGCAAGGCTGCACTCAACTCCATGACCAACAGCTTTATCACGCAACTGGGCGACCATAAGCTCACCGTGCTGTCGCTGCATCCGGGCTGGGTGAAAACCGACATGGGCGGCGAAAACGCGCACATCGATGTCGACACCAGCGTGCGCGGCCTGGTGGATCAGGTGAATGCCTACACCGGCAAAGGCGGCCATCACTTCGTGGACTACAAGGGCGACACCATCGCCTGGTAACAGCTCGGTCCAACCTGTGGGAGCGGGCTTGCCCGCGATGGTCTCAAGAGCACCTCGCTCCTACAGATAGACCTGATCATGGACTACACGTAAACTCTGCTCCTCGCCCTCACCGGCGACCCTGGATCAGCAGACAGGGCAACACTGAGCTGGCAAACCTGAACCCATCATTCAGAGGAGCCGGCCAATGCCTGCGACCCGTATCTGGTTAAAAAACCCCCTCGCGATCTTCACCGCCAATGGCCTCGACGCCCGTGGTGGCCTGGTGCTGCAAGACGGTGTGATCACCGAAGTGCTGGGCTTGGGAAAAGAGCCCACCGTGCCGTGCGGACAAGTATTCGATGCACGCGAACATGTGATCCTGCCGGGGCTGATCAACACTCACCATCACTTCTACCAAACCCTGACCCGCGCCTGGGCGCCGGTGGTGAACCAGCCGCTCTTCCCGTGGCTGAAAACCCTGTACCCGGTCTGGGCACGCCTGACCCCGGAAAAACTCGCGCTGGCGTCCAAAGTCGCCCTCGCAGAGTTGCTGCTCTCCGGCTGTACCACGGCGGCCGACCACCATTACCTGTTCCCTGACGGCCTGGAAAATGCCATCGATGTACAAGTAGAAAGCGTGCGCGAACTGGGCATGCGCGCCATGCTCACCCGCGGCTCCATGAGCCTGGGCGAAGCCGATGGCGGCCTGCCGCCGCAGCAAACCGTGCAACAAGGCCAGGTTATCCTCGAAGACAGCCAGCGCCTGATCCGCGAATACCACCAGCGCGGCGATGGCGCGCAAATCCAGATCGCCCTGGCGCCCTGCTCGCCGTTTTCGGTCACCCCGCAAATCATGCAAGCCAGCGCCGAACTGGCCAACAGCCTCGACGTGCGCCTGCACACGCACCTGGCCGAAACCCTCGACGAAGAAGACTTCTGCCTGCAGCGTTTCGGGCTGCGCACGGTGGACTACCTCGACAGCGTTGGCTGGCTCGGCCCACGCACCTGGCTGGCCCACGGCATTCACTTCAACCCGGATGAGATCGCCCGCCTGGGCGCCGCCGGCACCGGTATCTGCCATTGCCCAAGTTCGAATATGCGCCTGGCTTCCGGCATCTGCCCGACCCTGGACCTGCTCGCCGCCGGCGCGCCGATTGGCCTGGGCGTCGACGGTTCGGCCTCCAACGATGCCTCGAACATGATCCTCGAAGCGCGCCAGGCCCTGTACATCCAGCGCCTGCGTTACGGCGCAGAAAAGATCACCCCGGAAGGCGTGCTGGGCTGGGCCACCAAAGGCTCGGCGCAGTTGCTGGGGCGCACGGATATCGGTGAGTTGGCCGTGGGCAAACAGGCTGACCTGGCGCTGTTCAAACTCGATGAGCTGCGCTTTTCCGGCAGCCATGACCCGATTTCGGCGCTGCTGCTGTGCGGCGCCGACCGCGCGGATCGGGTGATGATCGGCGGCAAGTGGCGGGTGATCGATGGGCAGGTTGAAGGGCTGGACCTGAAAGGCTTGATCGCCGATCACAGCCAGGCGGCGAAACAACTGATCGCCGGAACCTGAGCCCTGCACAAAGCCAACTGTGGGAGCTGGCTTGCCTGCGATGCAGACACCTCGGTCTATCAGCCATACCGAGTGGATGCCATCGCGGGCAAGCCCGGCTCCCACATGGGTTTTAAGGTGTGCTTGAGGGCCGGTTACACCCCAAGCAACGACAACATGATAAAGGTCGCAAACAACACATGTGGGAGCTGGCTTGCCTGCGATGCAGGCACCTCGGTCTTTCAGCCATACCGAGTTAATGCCATCGCGGGCAAGCCCGACTCCCACATGGGATTTAGGGTGTGCTTGAGGGCCGGTTACACCCCAAGCAACGACAACATGATAAAGGTCGCAAACAACACAAAGTGCGTCATCCCTTCGATGGCATTGGTTTCGCCATCATTGAGGTTGATCGCACTCACCACCAGTGTGATCAACACCATCACGGTCTGCACCGGTGTCATCGCCATCTGGAACGGCTGGCCGGTGTAGAGCGCCATGGCTTCCATCACCGGCACCGTCAAAATCACCGTCGACAACGATGCACCCAGTGCGATGTTGACCACCGACTGCATGCGGTTAGCCAAGGCTGCACGCAATGCCGTCAGAATTTCCGGCGCGGCCGAAATCGCCGCCACCACAATCGCGGTAATCACCGGCGGTGCGCCCGTACCTTCCAGGCCCAGGTCGAGGGTCTTGGACATCACCTCGGCCAATGCGCCAATCACAATCACGCCAAACACCAACGTACCGATGGAAAACGCCAGGTTGATCGACGGCTCCTGCTGTTCTTCCGGCTGCTTTTTTCGGCGTTTTTCCGGGTAGCTATAGCTGAAGAAGTAACTGTGTGGCCCGACCTGCATGCGCAGGAACAGGGTGTAGAGCAACACCATCGCGCCGATGGTGAAGGCCGAGTAAATTTTCCAGTCAGCCTCGGGAATAAACTCCGGCACCACCATCGATACGCCCATGGCGGTGAGGATCATCACGCTGTAACTGCGTGCCGAGTCATCGTTGTAGGACTGTTCACCATGCTTGATGCCGCCCATCAGCGCGGCCAGGCCAAGGATGCCGTTGATATCGAGCATCACCGCCGAATAGATCGTGTCACGTACCAAAGTCGGCGAGGGCTCGTTGCTCATCATAATCGCCAGGATCACCACTTCCACCAGCACGGCGGCGAGGGTCAGGATCATGGTGCCGTAAGGGTCACCGACCTTTTCCGCCAGTTGCTCGGCGTGGTGGGCGACGCGCATCGACGCCATGACAATAAAAGCGATGAGCGCCATGCCGCCGAGCAGGGCGATCATCTGCCCGCTGTGCAGCATCCAGTGCTCCAACGGGTAGGCGGCGATGGCGGCGATCAACGCCAGCCACATGAATTTTTCTTGCTTGAGGGATGTGAGCATTCCGGGCCTTTTTGTGCAGCAAATCAGTCATTGATGGGGTACAGACTGCACCACGTCGCTAACGTTTCGTTACACCTTAGTTCAGATGGCCCTTGCGCGAATAAAACCAATACTCTCCTGCTGGTCAGGTTTTGCCGACTATTTCAGCCATGGCCTGTAGAATGCCGCCATTGCACCTGATGAGAATTTAGAACATGTACGATTGGCTCAACGCCCTGCCCAAGGCTGAATTGCACCTGCACCTGGAAGGCTCGCTGGAGCCTGAGTTGCTGTTTGCCCTGGCCGAACGCAACAAGATTGCACTGCCGTGGAATGACGTCGAAACCCTGCGCAAGGCCTACGCCTTCAACAACCTGCAAGAGTTTCTCGACCTGTATTACAAGGGCGCCGATGTGCTGCGCACGTCCCAGGATTTCTATGACCTGACCTGGGCCTACCTGCTGCGCTGCAAAGAACAGAACGTGATCCACACCGAACCGTTCTTCGACCCGCAGACCCACACCGACCGTGGCGTGCCATTCGAAGTGGTGCTCAACGGCATCGCCGCTGCGCTCAAAGATGGCGAGCAGCAACTGGGTATCACCAGCGGTTTGATCCTGAGCTTCCTGCGCCACCTGAGCGAAGCCGAAGCCGAGAAAACCCTCGACCAGGCGCTGCCGTTCCGTGACGCGTTTGTGGCCGTCGGCCTGGACAGCTCGGAAATGGGTCACCCACCGAGCAAGTTCCAGCGCGTGTTCGACCGTGCCCGCCATGAAGGCTTCCTTACCGTGGCCCACGCCGGCGAAGAAGGCCCGCCCGAGTACATCTGGGAGGCCATCGACCTGCTGAAAATCCAGCGTATCGACCATGGCGTACGCGCCATCGAAGACGAACGCTTGATGCAGCGCATCATCGACGAGCAGATCCCGCTGACCGTGTGCCCACTGTCCAACACCAAGCTCTGTGTGTTCGACGACATGGCCCAGCACAACATCCTCGACATGCTTGAGCGTGGCGTGAAGGTGACGGTGAACTCGGATGACCCGGCGTACTTCGGCGGCTATGTCACCGAGAACTTCCACGCGCTGTACACCTCCCTGGGCATGACCCAGGACCAGGCCAAACGCCTGGCGCAGAACAGCCTGGATGCGCGGCTCGTGAAGCCATAACTGCATAAACGCAGTTCAAATAATGTGGGAGCTGGCTTGCCAGCTCCCACATTGACCTCATCAGCCTTGAGATTGGGTCAGTTCTTCCAGGGTCTTGCCCTTGGTTTCCATCCCAAACACCCACACCACTAGCGCCGCCACCGCAAAACACAGCGCCCCCAAGGCAAACACCCCACCCTGCCCGGTTATCGGAAACACCAGCCCGGTTACCAACGGCCCCAGCAATGACCCGACCCGGCCAATCGCCGAGGCAAACCCGGAACCGGTGGCCCGCGCCGAAGTGGGATACAGCTCCGGCGTGTAGGTGTACAGCACCGCCCACATGCCAAACAGAAAGAACTGCATCAACAACCCCGAGGTAATCAGCAGCCCCACGTTGCCGCCAAACACCGCGCTCTGCCCATACAGAAACGCCATCACCCCGCCGCCCAGCAATGTCACCACACACACCGGTTTACGGCCCCAACGTTCCACCAGCCAGGCCGCCATCAAGAAGCCCGGTATCCCGCCCAGGGAAATGATCACCGTGTAATACACCGATTGCGTCACGGCAAAACCCGACTGCTGCAACAGCGCACTCAGCCAGGAGGTCAGCCCGTAGAAACCCAGCAAGGCAAAAAACCACACGCTCCAGATCATCATCGTGCGTTGGCGATACTGCGCCGACCACAACTGCTGGAACGCCGAGAAAAACGTGCCCGGCACGCTCTCAACCCGCGGCAAGGCAATCGGCTCCGGCAAGTCCGTACGCCCCAGCGAGTCGCGGACCTTCTGCTCAATGCCGAGCAACACCTTGTCCGCCGCTGCATGCCGCCCGGCCTGTTCCAGCCAGCGTGGCGATTCCGGGATAAAAAAACGAATCGCCAGCACAAACACCGCCGGTACCGCCAACACCAGGAAGATGTCGCGCCAGCCAATCACCGGCAGCAAAAAGTAGGACAGCACACCCGCCGCCACAAACCCCAGCGGCCAGAAGCCATCCATCAAGGCGATATATCGCCCACGGCCCTTGGCGGGAATCAGCTCCGAGAGCATCGACTGCGCAATCGGGAATTCCATACCCATGCCGATCCCCAGCAGGATGCGAAACAGCGTCAGCGTTTCCACCGTCTGCGCCGTGGAGCACAGGTAACTGGCGACGCCCCACAACACGATGCTCCACTGAAACACCGGCTTGCGCCCGAAACGGTCAGCCAACATGCCGGACAAGGACGCACCGACCACCATGCCGAAAAAACTCGAACTGGCGAGTAACCCGGCCTGGGCCGTGCTCAGGCCGAACTCGGTTTTTATCGAGCCCAACAGGAAGGTCATCATCGCCAGGTCCATGGAGTCGAAAAAAAACGCCAAGGCGATGATGATGAAAATGATTCGGTGGTAACCGCTGATGGGCAACCGTTCCAGCCGTTCCGCTGCGCTATAGCCTTGCATACCCATGCCATACCCCCCGAGTGAAAAATCCCCAAGGCGAGTGTGCGGCATCGTTTTACCCGATTATTGCTGGATACGACCTGACTGAAACTCTGAACGACGCACGCACCTACGCCGTGGCCAGACGGTTGATTTCCGCAAGCCCCAGGTCGGTCACCAGCAAGGCACGCGACTCGTTGACCGCGTTGATCCAGCCGCACTGCAAAAACAACTGCAACAACCCGGCCCCCAATGCACCCCCCAGGTGCGGCTGCTGCTGGCTCCAGTCAAAACAGTCGCAGGCCAACGGCGCAGACAGTGCCTGGATAAAGATGCCCAGGGTCGCGAAATGCTGCGCGCCGGTGACGGTCACGTCGGTACGCTGTTCGTAGCGGTCGATCCAGCCGGCCTCCAGCATGCGCTGCTAAAGCCCCGCTGCCAGTTCACCGCCCAGATGCCCCTGGCACAAACGCGCGCGCCGCAACGGCGGCGGCGCCAGGGATACTCGCGGGGAAACCTGCGGAGCGTTGCGTGCGGCACAGGCCAAGGTGGTACAGGCCAATGCGTCGACGGCCGCACAGACATCCACGGCGGCCATGCGAAACAGGCGCTTGCCGCGCTTGGCCTCGCTGCGCAGCAAACCGCTGCCGATAAGGCGCGCAAGATGCGCATTGGCCGACGCGGCGGACAGCCCGGCGAGCATAGCCAGTTCGTCTGCGGTTTTCGCCGAACCGTCCATCAGTGACCAGAGCATGGCGGTGCGCTTGGGCTCAGCGAGCAAGCTGGCGATCTGACTGATGCAAGGTGCTTCTTCCATGTATTCACTCCTTGTAAATCATTTGTCTGCTGCGGTTGGAACCAAAGTATAGGGGCGCAAACCGCCCATTCCGCGGCGTCCGACAGCGCGAATGGGGACAGGCTCTGAGTGAAATTTCTGGCTTTGGTGGAGGCTATTGCCTAACGCTCTATCGCCCCGGCCTTTGCGCGGTCAAAGCCGCACAACGGGACACGAGCATTTCCCGCAGCAGGTTAATGGGTTTACTCAACTGAGCACGGTGGGCGCACAGCAGGTTGAGCGGCGTGCGCTCGCCGCGCAGCTCCGGCAACACCAGGCGCAAACGCCCCGCGAGCACGTCGGTGCTCACATCCAGCCACGACTTGTAGGCAATGCCGACACCCGCCACCGCCCAGCGGCGCACCACATCGGCGTCGTCACTGAAGCGGTCACCGCTGACCGTCAGGCCGACCTCCCGCTTGCCGTCGTAAAAACCCCAGTGGTCGTGGACACGGCTGCCCAGCATGTACAACAGGCAATTGTGCTGCGCCAACTGCTCAAGATGCCGGGGCTCGCCATGCCGTGCCAGGTAGCTGGGTGCGGCGCACAGCACGCGAATGTTGTCCGGGGCGATGGGCAGCGCGACCAGGCTGGAATCTTCAGGCTCGCCGTAGCGCAGGGCGATATCCACCGGCTGGCGGAACAGGTCGGCAATGCGGTCGCCCAGCAGCAGGCGGATGTTCAATTGCGGGTATTCAAGCTGAAACTCATCCAGCCACGGCAGTAACTGGTTGCGCCCGAAATCCGACGGCGCCGACAGTTGCAGCACACCGCTGACATGGTCCTGGCCGCTGGCCAATAAGCGCCGCCCTTCGTCCAGCGAACTCAACGCGGCGCGGGCATATTCCAAAAACCCCTCGCCTTCAGCGGTCAAGCGCAAACTGCGGGTGGAGCGCGCCAGCAAGCGCGTGCCCAGTTGCTGTTCGATACGCTTGAGCGCCGCGCTCGCCACGGCAGGCGAGAGGTCCATGATGCGTGCAGCGGCCGACAAACTGCCGAGGTCCGCCGCCCGCACAAACAACTGCAAATCATCAAAACGCAGCATGTACCCTCGCCTATTATCAAAATTCTATTGAAACAGACTGCTGTTTTAGCCGCTTTTATCTGTGCTGGAAATAGCTAATCATCTGCCCATCCCGTACATCACGTGTCTGGAGTTGAATATGTCCGCTGCCTTTAACGTCATCGCCACGCTGATCGCCAAACCCGGCCAGCAGGCCAAGTTGGAAACCCTGCTGCGCGGCCTGTTGGAACCGACTCGCCTGGAAGCCGGTTGCGAGCAGTACGACCTGCACCAGGACCTGCAACACCCAGAAACCTTCTACATGCTCGAACGCTGGAGCGACGACGCGGCGCTGGCCGATCACGACCAGAGCGCGCATATCCAAAGCTTCCGCGCCAAGGCTGCGGATGTGCTCGAACATTTCGAACTCAAGCGCCTGCAATTTCTTGCCTGATCACCCCATCAGCAGGTTTTTGTAGCGAGCACGCTTGCTTGCGCTGGAGTGCGAAGCGCTTACCGACAGGTTTTGGGGCTGCTTCGCAGCCCAGCGGGAGCAAGCTCCCTCGCCACATTTAGCCTGACTCTCGACCACCTTCTTTACCCGGAGCCAATATGAAAGCCATTGCCTACTACGCCTCACTGCCGATCAGCGACGAAAAATCCCTGCAAGACATCCAATTGCCGGAGCCGGTCGCCGGCCCGCGTGACCTGCTGGTGGAAGTCAAAGCCATCTCGGTCAACCCGGTGGACACCAAAGTGCGCCAGAACGTCGCCCCGGAAAACGGCGCCGCCAAAGTGCTGGGCTGGGACGTGGCTGGCGTGGTCAAGGCGGTCGGCAGCGAAGTGACACTGTTCAAGGCCGGCGACAAGGTGTTCTACGCCGGCTCCCTGGTGCGCCCAGGCGGCAACAGCGAACTGCACACCGTGGACGAGCGCATCGTCGGCCATATGCCCAAGAGCCTGGGTTTTGCCGAAGCCGCCGCACTGCCACTCACCGCCATCACTGCCTGGGAGTTGCTGTTCGAGCGCCTGCAAGTGCGTGAAGGTAAGGAAGATGAAGGCCAGAGCCTGCTGATCGTCGGCGCCGCCGGTGGTGTGGGTTCGATCCTGACCCAACTGGCCAAACAGCTCACCGCGTTGAACGTTATCGGCACCGCCTCACGCCCGGAAACCCAGGAATGGGCCAAGGCGCTCGGCGCCGATGTGGTGATCGATCACAGCCAGCCGCTGAGCGAGGCGTTGAAAAATTCCGGCCAGGCGCAGGTAACCCACGTTGCCAGCCTGACCCAGACCGACCATCACCTGGACGAACTGGTCGAAGCCCTGCAGCCGCAAGGCAAGCTGGCGTTGATCGACGACCCCAAGGTGCTGGATGTGAGCAAACTCAAGCGCAAGAGCCTGTCGTTGCACTGGGAGTTCATGTACACACGCTCGATGTTCGAGACGCCGGACATGATCGAACAGCACAACCTGCTCAACCGCGTGGCCGCGCTGATCGACGCCGGCACCTTGAAAACCACGGTGGGCGAGCACTTCGGCGTGATCAACGCAGCCAACCTGCGCCGCGCCCATGCGCTGCTGGAAAGCGGCAAGGCCAAGGGCAAGATCGTATTGGAAGGGTTCTAACAAGTAGCTGTCAGAGTCGTCCATTATTCATGTGAGTAATGGACGACACCGCTAGTCAGAGAGTTGATCTTTGTCATATTTGCGAACGCATTCAGGTTTATATTGGCCGCCTTTGCCACGATTCTTTTACGTGAGGAAGTCAGCAATGAAGATCCTGATAAGAGCGTTAGCAAAATCCCCAGGCAACAAATGGCAGGTCAGCCTCGACGGCGACGCCTTCACCTTCCGCAGTGAGGCCGAGGCTCGCGCCTTTGCCGACACCCTGCAAGCGCGCATCCAGGCGCCCCACCGCATTCCCCTCAGCCAGCAACGTTCCGCCGCCGGCTGATCCGCACCTCAGACCTGCGCCTGCGCGGCCCTCGCCCGTTGCAGGCGCTGGGTCGACACCGCAATCGTCACCGCCAATACACCGCACAAGCTGATGACCATCGCCATCGGCATCGCCGTGCCGTCGTGCAACACGCCGACCAAGGACGCCGCACCCGCCGCCACACCAAACTGAATGCAACCAAGCAACGCCGAGGCGCTGCCGGCCCGTGCGCCCTGCCCGGCCATGGCACACGCCGAGGTGTTGGGCAAAATGCAGCCCAGGCTGGCGATGCAGATAAACAGCGGCACCAGTAATGGCCACAACGCTTCGGTGCGCAGGGCGGCAATGCCCAACAGCGTCAACGCCGCCGCCACGTAGACCCACACGGTGCGCGACAGCAAAAACGCCGGGCCACGCTTGGCCAGCAACCGCGCATTGAGTTGCGCAACCAGGATGAAGCCGGCGGCGTTGGAGCCAAATACCCAGCCGTAATGCTCGGCGGGCACGCCATAGAGTTTGATAAAGACGAACGGGGAACCGGCGATGTAGGCAAACATCCCGGCAATCGAGATACCACCGGTGAGGGCGTAGCCCAGATAAACCCGGTCCGACAACAGGCTGACATAGCGGCTCAGCGAGCCGGACAGCGGTTGACGCGGCTTATCGGCCGGCAAGGTTTCCGGCAACCCGACCGCCACGGCGATGGCCGCCATCACGCTGAAAATCGACAACGCGAGGAAAATCGACTGCCAGCCCCACAGGCCGACCATCACCCCACCCGCCAACGGCGCGAGGATCGGCGCCAGGCCGGTCACCAGCATCAGCTGCGAATAGACTTTGGCCGAGCCCACGGCATCACATTTGTCGCTGACCACCGCCCGCGAAATCACCATGCCCGCGCAGCCGCCAAGGGCTTGCACAAAACGCGCGCCGATCAACCAGTCCAGGGACGGCGCGTAGGCGCAGGCGAAGGACGCCAGGGTAAACAGAGTCACGCCACTGAGCAGCGGCACGCGCCGGCCAAAGCGATCCGCCAGCGGCCCGTAGATCAATTGGCCGATGGCCAAGCCGCCGAAATACACGGCGAGGGTCAGCTGGATGTGTTTTTCGTCGGTGGCAAAAGCGGTGGCCATCGCCGGAAAGCCCGGCAGGTAAAAATCGATCGCCAACGGCGCGAAGGCGCTCAAGGCGCCCAGAATCAGGATTATGCGGAGGTTCATCAGACACCCAAGTGAGTCGGCAGCCCGACAGTCTAGCCGCGCTTGGGTGTGATGAACATTACGATAGCTCGCTAACTATCGGAAATTTTACGCGAGCTTGGCGCTGTAGCCTTCTTCGGTGATCAGCGCGATGACTTGCTCGTCGGACAGCCGGCTTTCAACCCCGACTTCCTTGGCGGCCAGGTTGACGTTGACGCTCGCCGCCGGGTCCTGGCTGTGTACTGCTTGAGTGACCGCCCGAACACAATGGCCGCAGGTCATTCCTTCAACACTGAATACTTGCATGACATGACTCCTTTGATGAGGTTGGGGCCAGTCTCGACCTTGCCACGATGGCAAGGTCAAGCGCTCAAAATTGCGACCGGGCTGGTATTCCAGCGTTGCCTCGGCCAAGCTTCATGCATCTTGGATTTGAACCACGGAGCATTCGCCATGCGCTGGTCGTTTTTTAGCCTTATCGGCCTGTTGAGCCTGTCCGCCGCTGCGCCCATGGCGTACGCGGACCAGGACTATGCGGTGTTGATCATTTCCCGCGAGCGCCTGGAAGTGCCGACCAATTGCGAAATCGGCCTGTATATCCAGGACCAGTTGGCCGGGCGCCTGTTCCAGGAACAGGCCACCTCGTTCAACTTGCCGGCGGGCAATGTGTCGCTGCGCCTCAAGCTGCTGCCGGGTCAATCGCCAGGTTGCCTGCCGGGCATGCTCGCACCGCCTGCGCAGAACATCACGTTGAAGGCCGGAGACATACGCAAACTGCGTATCGCCCAAGGCCCGGACGGTATGTACCTTAAACCCGCCGCACTGGAGTATTAAAGGCGCTTGACCTTCCCCGCAGGTCAAGGTTGATGCTAGGGGCAACTTCTCTGGAGGACTGCCCCATGAATGGATCCACCACCTTTGACCTGCCCATCAGCGGCATGACCTGCGCCAGCTGTGCCGGGCGTGTCGAGCGCGCGCTGGGCAAGGTGCCGGGGGTGCAAAGCGTCAGCGTCAACCTGGCCAACGAACGTGCCCACATCGAAGTACTCGGCCAGATGGACCCCGGCGTGCTGATCGCCGCCGTCGACAAGGCCGGCTACACCGCCACCCTGCCGCAAAGCGAGACCGTCACCGACGCTAAACAGGCCCAGCGTCTGCACCACGAGCGCTGGTCGTTGTTGTTGGCCATCGCGTTGGCGCTGCCATTGGTGCTGCCGATGCTGGTGGAGCCGTTCGGCCTGCATTGGATGCTCCCGGCCTGGGTGCAATTCGCGCTGGCCACTCCCGTGCAATTCATCTTTGGCGCACGCTTCTATATAGCCGCCTGGAAAGCCGTGCGCGCCGGTGCTGGCAATATGGACCTGCTGGTGGCCATCGGCACCAGCGCCGGCTATGGCCTGAGCATTTATGAATGGCTCACGGCGCCCGTGGGCACTATGCCGCACCTGTATTTCGAAGCCTCAGCCGTGGTGATCGCCCTGGTGTTGCTGGGTAAATACCTCGAAAGCCGCGCCAAGCGCCAGACCGCCAGCGCCATCCGTGCCCTCGAAGCCCTGCGCCCGGAACGCGCGATTCGCGTGTTTGAAGGCCGTGAAGAAGACGTCGCCATCACTGCGCTGAAGCTCGACGACCTGGTGCTGGTCAAACCCGGCGAGCGCTTCCCGGTGGACGGCGAAGTGGTGGACGGCCAAAGCCATGCCGACGAGGCCTTGATCAGCGGCGAGAGCCTGCCGGTGCCGAAACAGCCGGGCGACAAGATCACCGGCGGCGCCATTAATGGCGAAGGCCGTTTGCTGGTACGCACCCAGGCGCTGGGTGCAGAAAGTGTGCTGGCGCGAATCATCCGTCTGGTGGAAGACGCCCAGGCTGCCAAGGCACCGATCCAGAAACTGGTGGATAAAGTCAGCCAGGTCTTTGTGCCGGCCGTGCTGGTGCTGGCCTTGGTTACGCTGGTGGGGTGGTGGTTGTACGGCGCTTCACTGGAAACCGCGATCATCAATGCCGTCGCGGTACTGGTGATTGCTTGCCCATGCGCCCTGGGCCTGGCCACACCGACCGCCATCATGGCCGGCACCGGCGTGGCGGCGCGCTATGGCATCCTGATCAAGGACGCCGAAGCGCTGGAACGTGCCCATGCCGTCAGCGCGGTGGTGTTCGACAAGACCGGCACACTCACCTCCGGCGCGCCAAAAATTGCGCACCTGGCCGCGGTGGATGGCAATGAAGATTTATTGCTGCAACAGGCTGGCGCCTTGCAACGCGGCAGCGAGCACCCGTTGGCCAAGGCCGTGTTGGATGCGTGTGGTGAAAAAGGGCTGATCGTGGCGGACGTGAGCGCCAGCCAATCGCTGACCGGACGCGGCATTGCTGGCACTTTGGATGGCCGTGAACTGGCCTTGGGCAACCGCCGCATGCTCGAAGAGAACGGCTTGAGCGCAGGTGAGCTGGCCGAGTCTGCCAACGCCTGGGAAGCCGAAGGCCGCACCTTGTCGTGGTTGATTGAACAAGGCGCACAACCACGCGTGTTGGGGCTGTTTGCGTTTGGCGACACCCTCAAGCCCGGCGCATTGGAAGCCGTGGAACAACTCAAGGCTCAGCACATCAGCAGCCACTTGCTCACCGGCGATAATCGCGGCAGTGCCCGCGTGGTCGCCCTGGCGCTGGGCATCGATGATGTACACGCCGAAGTGCTGCCAGCCGACAAGGCCGCGACGGTGGCCGAGCTGAAAAAGACCGGCGTCGTCGCCATGGTCGGCGATGGCATCAACGACGCCCCGGCCCTGGCCGCCGCCGATATCGGCATCGCCATGGGCGGCGGCACCGATGTGGCTATGCACGCCGCCGGGATCACGCTGATGCGTGGCGACCCGCGCCTGGTGCCGGCCGCGCTGGAGATCAGCCGCAAGACCTACGCAAAAATCCGCCAGAACCTGTTCTGGGCCTTTGTGTATAACTTGATCGGCATTCCGCTGGCTGCCTTTGGCCTGCTCAACCCGGTACTCGCAGGTGCGGCCATGGCCTTGTCCAGCGTCAGCGTGGTGAGCAATGCGCTATTGTTGAAAACCTGGAAACCGAGCATTTGGAAACCGGAGCAATTGGAGGACAAGCGCCCATGAACATAGGCCAAGCCGCCCGCCAGAGCGGGCTGAGCGCCAAGATGATTCGCTACTACGAATCCATCGGCCTGCTCAAAGCCGCGCACCGCACCGACAGCGGCTACCGCGTGTATGGCAGCGATGACTTGCACACGTTGGCGTTTATCAAACGCTCGCGGGATCTGGGGTTTTCGTTGGAAGAAGTCGGCAAGCTGCTGACCCTGTGGCAAGACCGCCAGCGGGCCAGCGCCGACGTAAAAGCCCTGGCGCGCCAGCACATCGAGGCGCTGAACCAGAAGATTCTGGAGCTGGGGCAATTGCGCGACACGTTGCAGGACCTGGTGGAACACTGCCAGGGTGACCATCGGCCGGATTGCCCGATACTCAAGGAGTTGGCGTCGGGCAGCTGTTGCGCCTGATCAGACCTGCACAAAACAAATATGGGAACAGGCTTATGTGGCGGCTGCCTTATGTGGGAGCCAGCTCCCACAACAAGCCAGCTCCCACACTTTTTAGATCTCCAATTGCCGGGAGATCACTGCATCCAAGGCGGCGGCGGTTCTTCCGCAGTCTTGCTCGGTGGCGCATCATCCGCCGCCCGAACCGCTTGCTTGCGCTCTTCATCCAGCCGCGCCGCTTCGATTTCGCGGATCACACCGCCCACATCCGCCAGCTCTTCCGGCTCATCAAACTCGCCGGTCAACACGCTGGCCGGGTGCAAGGTGCCGGCTTCGTACAGTGCCCACATTTCCTTGGCGTACTTGGTCTTCTTCAACTCCGGGGCAAAACGCCCGAAGTAGGAAGCCATGTTGCCCACATCCCGCTCCAGCATGCTGAATGCGTGGTTGTTGCCCGCCGCATCCACTGCCTGGGGCAGGTCGATGATCACCGGGCCGGTCGGCGTGAGCAGTACGTTGAACTCGGACAGGTCACCGTGCACCAGGCCGGTACACAGCATCAGCACGATCTGGGAAATCAGGAAGGCGTGATATTCGCGCGCCTGGTCCGGCTCCAGCGTTACGTCGTTAAGACGCGGCGCTGCATCGCCGTACTCGTCGGCCACCAGTTCCATCAGCAGCACGCCTTCCAGGAAGTCGAACGGCTGAGGCACGCGAACGCCCGCGCCGGCGAGGCGGAACAACGCCGCCACTTCGGCGTTTTGCCAAGCGTCTTCGGTTTCTTTCTTGCCGAACTTGGAGCCTTTGGCCATGGCCCGGGCCTGGCGGCTGTTACGAACCTTACGGCCTTCCTGGTATTCGGATGCCTGACGAAAACTTCGTTTATTCGCCTCCTTGTAAACCTTGGCGCAACGCAATTCATTGCCGCAGCGCACCACATAAACAGCTGCTTCTTTACCGCTCATGAGAGGGCGCAGCACTTCGTCGACCAGACCGTCTTCGATCAGGGGTTCAATGCGTTTAGGAGTCTTCATCAGCTTTTATTGTGGGTCCTTTATTACCAAATACGCGTATGGCACTCGTTATACGGCAATCGGCGCGCCGGTGGGAGGGGCTACCGACCTCTGACCGCTGAAGATTGCACTCAATATGCCAATTTCGTCGGCATTCAGCGTTCGATAATCGCCGTCACGCCCTGGCCGCCAGCGGCGCAGATCGAAATCAGCCCTCTGCCCTTGCCCGCCGCGTCGAGCAATTTGGCCAGGTTGGCGACGATGCGCCCGCCTGTGGCGGCAAACGGGTGGCCGGCCGCCAATGAGCTGCCTTTGACGTTGAGCCGGCTGCGATCAATGGCGCCCAGCGGCGCGTCGAGCCCCAGACGCGTCCTGCAATACTCCGGGTCTTCCCAGGCCTTGAGCGTGCACAAAACTTGGGCAGCAAAGGCTTCGTGAATCTCGTAGTAGTCAAAATCCTGGAGTGTCAGGCCATTTCTCGCCAGCAAGCGTGGCACTGCGTACACCGGTGCCATGAGCAGGCCTTCGGCGCCGTTGACGAAATCCACAGCCGCCGCTTCGCCATCGCGCAAGTAAGCCAGAATCGGCAAGCCACGTTCTTTGGCCCAGGCTTCACTGCCCAGCAGCACCAAGGAGGCGCCGTCGGTCAGTGGCGTGGAGTTACCGGCGGTGAGCGTGCCCTTTTCACTGCGCTCGAACGCCGGTTTAAGGTTGGCGAGTTTTTCCAGGGTCAGGTCGGGGCGCAGGTTATTGTCGCGGGTCAGGCCGAGAAACGGCGTAAGCAAATCGTTGTGCCAGCCTTCGGCGTAGGACGCGGCCATTTTCTGATGGCTTTCCAACGCCAGTTGATCCTGCTCGGCACGCGGAATCTGCCAGGTCTGCGCCATCAGCTCGCAATGCTGGCCCATGGACAGGCCGGTGCGCGGCTCGCCATTGCGTGGCAGCTCCGGCTTAAGGTGATGGGGACGAAGTTGTAACAGGACTTTTAATTTATCCGCCATGGACTTGCTGCGGTTGGCTTGCAACAAGATTTTGCGCAGGCCTTCATTCACACCAATCGGCGCATCGGACGTAGTGTCGACGCCGCCGGCAATCCCGCATTCGATCTGCCCCAGGGCAATCTTGTTGGCCACCAGCAACGCCGCTTCCAGCCCGGTGCCGCACGCCTGCTGAATGTCATAGGCCGGGGTTTGCGGCGACAGGCGCGAGCCCAGCACGCATTCGCGGGTGAGGTTGAAGTCGCGCGAATGCTTGAGCACCGCACCGGCCGCCACCTCGCCGATGCGCAGGCCGTGCAGGTTGTAGCGCTCGATCAGGCCTTCGAGGGCAGCGGTGAGCATCGCCTGGTTACTCGCCGTGGCATATGGGCCATTGGAACGGGCGAAGGGGATGCGGTTACCGCCAATGATCGCTACACGGCGCAATTGAGTCATGGAAAGCTCCCTGAAGGTTATGGGGTGAATCTCTGAGCCTAGCCTAGGCTCAATCGAACGACTTTCACCTATTGATGGTCCACCGTTTGAACCCCAGCACTCGGAGAGCGTTCCATGTCTGACCGTTATATCGACTTCGCCAACTCAAGCCTCGGCCATCGCCTGGTCGCCGCCATTGGCCTGCCGTCACCGGTACGCCTGGAACGCTGGCAAGCTGGGCGCCTGCGCCCGGTGGAAGGTACTCTGCTGCTGGGCGGTGGCGCGCTGGCCGCCAAGGTGCAGGTATTTGCGCACAAACTGACCGACGCGATTTACACCTACGGCGCCGAATCGTCGACCTGGATCCCAGGCCACGGCCCCAAGCTCAAGGCCGTGGTGTTTGACGCCAGCGACTTGCAGCACACCGACCAGCTCAAGCAACTGCGCGAATTCTTTCAGCCTTTGCTGAAAAATCTCGATCACAGCGCACATCTGGTGATTCTGGGACGCGCGCCGGAAAGCCTCAGCGACCCGTTTGCCGCCAGCGCACAGCGTGCTCTGGAGGGTTTCAGCCGTTCACTGGCCAAGGAATTGCGCAGCGGCGGCGTGTTGCAACTGTTGTATGTGGGCGACGGCGCTGAAGATCAGCTGGAAGGCGCGCTGCGTTTCTTCCTGTCACCGAAAAGTGCGTATATCTCTGGCCAGGTCATTCGCCTGCAAGCCTGCGCCACCCCGGTTGAAGACTGGACGCGCCCGCTGGCCGGGCGCAAGGCGCTGGTCACGGGTGCTGCGCGTGGTATCGGCGCCTCCATTGCCGAAACCCTGGCGCGCGACGGTGCCGAAGTGATCGTGCTGGATGTGCCCCAGGCCAAGGCCGACCTCGAAGCCCTCGCCGCTCGCTTGGGCGCGCGCACCGTGGTGCTGGATATCTGTGCCGAAGACGCGGCCACACAGTTGATCGAACACCTGCCCGACGGCATCGACATCGTGGTGCATAACGCCGGCATCACCCGCGATAAAACCCTGGCCAACATGACGCCGGAATATTGGGACGCCGTATTGGCGGTCAACCTCAACGCGCCCCAAGTGCTGACCAAAGCCCTGCTTGATAGCGGCACCCTGCACGACAACGGCCGCGTAGTGCTGCTGGCGTCGATCAGCGGGATTGCCGGTAATCGCGGGCAAACCAACTACGCCGCGAGCAAGGCCGGGCTGATTGGCCTGGCACAGGCGTGGGCGCCGCTGCTGGGCGAGCGTGGCATCAGCATCAACGCGGTCGCGCCGGGTTTTATCGAAACCCAGATGACCGCGCACATTCCCTTCGCCCTGCGTGAAGCCGGGCGGCGCATGAGTTCCTTGGGCCAGGGTGGTTTGCCGCAAGACGTGGCCGAAGCCGTCGCCTGGCTCGGGCAGCCGGGTTCCGGGGCCGTCAGCGGCCAGGCGCTGCGCGTATGTGGGCAAAGCCTGCTGGGAGCGTGACTATGCAGTGGCAGACATTGGACAGCACCCCGTTTCTGTTGCCGCTGTATTGGCGGGCGGCGCTCAAGCGCAAGATCAGCGGCAGCACCTTGCCGGATGAAGGGTTGCGCTGCCATGTGCGCGTGAACCCGGCCGACGTCGCGGCTTATCGCAAGGTCTGCGGGTTTGCCGACAGCCCGGTGCTGCCGGGCACTTACCCGCATATCCTGGCGTTCGGTTTGCAGATGCAATTGCTCACCGACAAAAAATTCCCCTTTCCACTGCTGGGGCTGATTCACCTGAGCAATCGCATTCGTATCCACCGGCCATTGGGCGGCGTGAATAACCTGTTGGTCGGTGTATACGCGCACAATCTGCACCCCCACGCCAAAGGTGCGACCTTTAACATTGTGACCACGGTCGAGGATGCGCTGGGACTGTTGTGGGAAGCCGACAGCCGCATGCTATGTCGAGGCGTGAAGCTGGACGGCGAGGCGCAAGTGGAGCCCTTGTCCGTCCTCGGCAATGTCAACGAACTGGCGCGGTGGAAGGCGCCCGCTGATATCGGCCGCCAATACGCGCGGGTATCCGGCGACTACAACCCGATCCACCTGAGCGCGCTGACGGCCAAGCTGTTCGGCTTTCCCCAGGCTATCGCTCATGGGCTGTGGAATACCGCCCGTACATTGGCCGCGCTACACGAGCACTTGCCTGCCGCCAATGTAGAAATAGACGTCGAGTTCAAAAAACCGGTACGCCTGCCCAGTGAAGTTGTTTTGCTCAGCAGTGCCGCAGGCTCGAGCGGAGAGTTACAGTTGAACGGCGCCGGCGATATTCAACATATGCTCGGCAAGTGGCAACCCATCGCCTGAAAAAAGCACATTAATTGTATATATACACCCTAAGTTATAGCGGACGCCTCGGCGTCCGTTTGTTTATTCAAGTCCATGATTTTTAAAATATAAATATCTTGAAACATCCCTCGATTACACCCTTCGTATTAGTCATTAAGCCGACTGCAGCCCGGTGTATATAAATCGTTAATACCAAGTTGAGCGTTGCGCGAAAGAGTGCCCGGGTCTGTGATGACAACACGGACAAACGTATCGCTATCCCTAGAAATAGCGAGCGTTTGAAAACAACCCAGGTTGTACAGGTGCAAGGAAACTCAATCATGAAAACTCAAACTCAAGTAGTGCTTTGGAAAGCAAGTACCGCGCTGGCCCTGGTCATGGCGATGAGCCTCGGTGGCTGCAGCAGCGGTGGTGGCGGGCATCACAGCAGTGTGGCGGCATCTTCTCCTGATGCAGGTGCAGGTAGCGGCGCTGGTGGTGGTACTGGCGGTGGTACAGGTGGCGGAACCGGTGGTGGCACTGGCGGCGGCACAGGTGGTGGAACCGGTGGCGGCACTGGTGGCGGAACCGGCGGTGGCACAGGTTCAACCACTACACCTCTGGTTACCGGCCAGATTGCCGGCACCCTGGGCGGCACTGTCGGTAACGTAGGCGCAGCGGTCGGTGACCTCGGTTCGACCTTGAACAATGTGCCTATCGTCGGCACAACAGCAGGCGGCCTGGTTACGGCGACCGGCACTGCAGTCACCAGCATCGGCACTGGCGTCACCAACGGTCTTGGTTCGCTGGGCACTAACAGCAACTCCCTGGGCATCACGGTCGCAGGTGTAGGTAATGGCGTTGCCGATCTGGGCACCGGCCTGTCGACCACTGGGAAATCGCTCTCGACCACCCTCGGCGGCGTACCCGTAGTGGGCGGTTTGACCGGTGGCGTCGGTGGAGCGGTAGGTGGTGTAGTGGACAAAGTCGGTCAAGCCGTCACCATGCTCGGCGATACCGTCAGCACTGCCAGCACCACTGGCCCATTGGGCTCGTTAACTAACACAGTGGGCGGCAAAGTACTGGTGCCTGTGGTGTCGCTGGTGGAAAACACTACCGGCAACCTCGGCAAGGCAACCGGCCTGGGCACCCCTGTGAATGGTCTGCTGGATAAAGTCGGCAGCACCGTCACCGGCCTGGGCACCCAAGTCGCCAGTGCTGGCGGCACCGGCAACCCTGTTACCACCATCGTCGGCAGCGCTCTGACGGGCGTAGGCGGCACACTCGATAAATCCGGCGGCTATGTCGCTCCAGCCAGTGGCGCAGCAGCGCCCGGCCTGCCTGAACTGGTCGGTGGCCTGGTGGCCAACGTGGGTAGCGGCCTGAACGCCGGCAACACCAACGGCACTGTGAGTGCAGCAGGTGTCACCGGTGGCGCATTGGGCAACACGGTCGCCTCGCTCGGCACCGTTCTCGGTGGCACGGGCGTCGCCAACACCGCCGCCACGGCGCCGGTGGCAGGCCTGGCCACTAACGTGGGCGCGGCGCTTAACCCAGTAACGTCCGGTGTAACCAGCCTGACCCAAAACGTCGGCACCACTACCGGCCTCGGCGCTCCGGTCAACGGACTGGTGACACAAGTCGGCGGTGCAGTGAGCGGTATCGGCACTAACCTGACCGCAGCCAATGCCAACCCAGTCACCAACGCGGTAGGTACCACCGTCACCGCAGTCGGCAACACCGTAGGCTCGGTAGGTGGTTTGGTCACCGGTGGCACCAGTGGCAGTAGCGGCGGCTTGCTCGGCGGCCTCACCGGCGGCACCGGCGCCAGCACATCGGGCAGTGGCACTACAACCACGGGTACAAGCGGCGGTCTGGGCGGTTTGCTGAACGGTCTGACCGGCAAAAAATAAATTGCACCTGGCCGATTAGACGGCCTCCCCTACAGCGCCTACGCTTGGTTGAGACGAGAGACCCTTATAAGTCTCTCGTCTTTTTTATGGGCCGGTCTTATCTAAAAAACCTGGCCCTCCCGAACCGCGTCCCAGAACCCGGCGGGCCCGAAACGCTGCTGCAGTTTGACCATGGAGTGTCCTATGCGCGTGTTGACGCCGTTGTTATTGCTCACCCTCAGTGCTTACGTTCAGGCCGAGACCCTTCCCAGCTTCCTCAACAGCAACGACACCATCCGCAACTTGCCGGTGCCCAACCTGCCCGCCGACGCTTATCGGCCGACCACACCCCAGACCCAGTTGCCGCAAGCGCCTGCCACCCAGAACCAGCCGTTGCTGATGGACACCAAAGTCACCATCCGCAAGCTGCAGATCGAGGGCGGTACGATCTACCCGCTGGACGAAACAGCCAAGGCCTATGCGCCCCTGATTGGCCGTGAGACCAACCTTGCGCAACTGATCGAAGCCACCCGCACGATCACGCGTCGCTACCAGCAGGACGGCTACCTGTTGTCCTACGCGTTCCTGCCGCAACAGAGCTTCGAAAACGGCCTGGTGCGCGTGGTATTAGTGGAGGGTTACATCAAGGATTACGAGCAAAGCGGCGACATCGGCTCAGTCTCGGCCTACGTCGACAAGCTGGCTAACAAACTGCTGGCCGAGCGACCGCTCACGCGCAAGACGTTCGAGCGCTATACCACGCTGATGGGGCGTATTCCCGGCGTGACCCTGCAGGCGCAAGTGCCGCCGCCGGGCACCACCGATGGCGCCACGCACATGAAGATCGAAGCCTCGCGCAAACCGTTTACCACCAGCATGAGCCTGGTCGATAACAACCGTAACGGCACCCAAGCGTTGCTCACCGCCACCAGCAATTCCCAGACGTCCATGGGCGAGCAGCTTTACGTCAGCGGCCTGTTCCCGCCGGGTGACGACAAAGAACATTACTACCGCGTGGGCTACAGCCAATTCATCAATGCCGAGGGCAGCCAGTTGATACTGGGCGCCGAGCGTTATCGCGCCGACCCCAAAAGCAATATCCAGCTGGACGGCGGCTTCGAGCTCAAGCCGCACCAGTCGATCGACCGCTACACCATTGGCCTCAGCCACCCGCTGATTGCCTCACCCAATGAGTCGCTGACCCTGGCCACACGCCTGTATGCGGTGGACCAGACCACGCGCTATCAACTCGTGGGCTACCCCAACCGTTTCGACATCGAAAGCGACCTGCGCGCCCTTGCGTTCGAGGGTGACTGGCGCAAGTCCGACACCCGCCAGTTGCGCATCCTCAGCACCGGCCTGTACCAAGGCATCAACGGCCTGGGTGCCAGAGCCCACAGCGACCTGGGCACGACTAAACCTGATCTGGACTTCTTCCGCCTGCGCCTTTCCGGTGTGCAGAGCGACAAGTTCTTCGACAACTGGCAAGGCGTGCTTTCGGGTGCGTTCTACTGGAGCGACGCCACCTTGCCCGACAGCGAGCGCGCCACCTTTGGCGGGCAGAATTTCGGCCGTGGCTACCCCGATGATCAAGCTTCGGGCGACAAGGGCTGGGGCGTGGCGTATGAGGTCAACTACAGCTTCAACCGCGCTGGCGACTGGGTGAAGATCCTGCAACCGTATGTGGTGCTTGACCGCGCCAAGACCTGGTTCAACGAACTGCCGGTCAAAGGCAACGACATGTCCTCGGCGGCCGTGGGCCTGCGCTTCGGCGACAACAAGTACTACAACATCGCCCTGGAAGCGGCCAAGCCGATGTCGGACATCGCCCTGGACAGCTTTAACCGGCGGCCGCGGTATACCTTGAGTTTCAGTTATCAGTTGTGAGGTTTGTGGGAGGCTGCGGGGCTGCGGAGTACATATCCGTTATTTGGGTGATGGCTGCTTATGGTTCCGCTCTTACAGCCATGCCTTTCAAGGTCTATGTTTAAGAGTCCGTTTAACGTCATGTTTAGGCCTGTTTATCCGCCTTGGCAGCCTTAAGCACCCGAGCTGTTGAGACATGCGCCCGTGCCGCCTTACCTTCCAGCC
>NZ_WKDV01000060.1:0-32266 GCF_021605825.1 Pseudomonas sp. PA-6-3C | reverse complement strand
CCCGCCCACGCCCACACGACCACCCCCGGCTGTGGCGCTTCGGCGGCAGCACCGGATGTGAATAAGAGACAGCCTGAACCCACCCACAAACGCCTGTCGGGCCAATGGCTGCACCATCGCCCGCGCCGGTTCCGGCAGCAAGCCCATCGCCGCCGGCATATCCCCGGCCACCACTCGCGACGCAATCCCCGCCACTTGCGCCTGCCATTGCGGGTCGATACTTGTGCTCAGCAACTGCTCACTATGGCTGCTCAGCAACGCCCCATACACGCCGATGGCCAACATGATCGCGCTGAAACGCATGGTGGTACTCATGCCCGACGCCATGCCCGCGCGGTCACGTGGCACGCAGGCCATGATGTTTTTCTGCGTATCGCCATTGAGCAGGCCCGCACCGGCGCCCGTCACCGCAATCGCCAGCGCGAAGGGCAGATAACCGCCCGCATTGACCGCCCAGGCGCTTAACAGGTTGCCGCAGCCCACCAGAATCAAACCGGTTACCATCATCGTTGCAGGCGCAAAGCGTCCGGCCAGCCGTGCACCGATGCGTGGGCAAATAAGCATGGTCAGGGCAAACGGCAACATACCCAGACCCGACGCTATGGCCGAAAACCCCAGACCGTTTTGCAGATAAAACGGCAGCAACGTCATCATCACCTGAGCGCACCCGGCGTAGGCAAACATCCCCAGCAGCGCGCCGATAAAACGCGGATGGCGGAACAGCTGCAAGTCGACCATAGGCCGCTGTTGCACACGTTCGACCAGCACAAACACCCCCAGCAACACTGCGCCGCCAATCAGGCGTGCGTAGGTCAGCGGGTTATCCCAGCCGATGCGATTGGCCTCGATCAAACCCCAGATCAGGCACAACAGGCTGGCACTGAAGGCCAGGCTGCCCCATGGGTCCAGGCGTGCCGATTGAGTGTCGCGTGATTCGGGAATCGCCCGCAGCGCCAACGCCATCAACCCCAGGCCCACGGGCAGGTTGAGGTAGAAGATCCAGCGCCAGCCCAAGTACTGGGTGATCACGCCGCCGAGCGTCGGCGCGGCGGTCATCGCCACGCCCATGCAGGCACCCCAGAACGCCCAGGCTTTGGCACGCTCTACTTCATCGTGAAAGGTGTGGCCGATGGAGGCCAGGGCAGCGGTCAGCAGCAAGGCTGCGCCGACACCTTTGACGGCGCGGGCGATGTCCAGGAGCAACGCATTCGGTGCAGCGCCACAGCCCAGCGAGGCGAGGATGAAAATGCTCAAGCCCCAGATCAGCGACCGCTTGCGACCAAAGCGGTCGGCGATGCTGCCGGCGGGCAGCAATAACGCGGCGAACGCCAGCATGTAGGCGCTGACCACCCACTCGATATCGGCGAAATTCGCACCCAGGTCGCGCGCAATACTTGGCAGCGTGACGGCGACGATATTGGTGTCGAGCACAATCAGCGAGCAGACGCCGGAGGCGGTCAGCAGGGTGAGGCGCGGGCTAACCCGGCTCATGGCTTGATTGCCTTACAGGTAATATGGGAAACACAGTTGACGTGCATCGCAAGGGCTCTCTAGTGTGGAAGTACGTTGAGCTTATCTCCGGCTATGCTCTGTTTTATTAGCTGGAACCCTGCACTTCATTACCTTTGAGCTAATGCCTGAATGGAAATCCGCCATTTCCGCTACTTTCTCGCCGTCGCCAGGCAGCGCAATTTCACTCGCGCGGCTGAGCAACTGGGCATCGCGCCGCCGACCTTGAGTCGCCAGATCCAGGACATGGAAGCCACGCTGGGCACGCGCCTGTTTATCCGTCAGCAACGTGAAGTCAGCCTCACTGAAGCCGGCGCCGCGTTGTTGATTGAGGCCGAAGCCACCGTGCGCCAGTTCGAGTTCGCCCAACGCAATGCCCAGCGTGCCGGGCGGGGAGAAATCGGGCATATCGAATTGGGCTATGTGGCGTCGGCGGTGTATTCGGGGCTGCTGCAAAAACAAATGCAGGCGTTCAGCCAGGCGTTTCCCGATGTGAGTGTGAATGTGCGCGAATGCGCAATGGCGACGTTACCCAGTGCTGTAGCCGATGGGCGTTATGACATCGGCTATATCCGCTCGCCCATGACCTTGCCCGACAGTGTGGAGGCGGTGCGCCTGGACAGCGAAGGCTTTGTGTTGGCGCTGCCTCAGGATTCCTGGCTGCTGGGGCTCAAGGCCATCGGCTGCGAACACCTGCAAAACGAGACGTTTATATTGCCGGAACAAATCAGCGGCACTTTGCATGTCGCGGCGCAGGGTGGTTTCGCGCCGCGCCTGGGGCCGCAGCCGGGCGGGTTGGTTGCGGTGGTAGCGTTGGTGTCGTTAGGGCAGGGCGTGGCGGTGGTGCCGGCATCGATGGTCGGGCATGTGGGTTTGCCGGGCGTGGTCTACCGCACGATTCATCAGGATGATGCAGCGTTGTCGTGGCTGTCGCTGATTCACCGGCGCTTTGAAAAAGCGCCGGCGGTGGCGCGTTATATCCAGCAGGTCAAGCAGTCAGCCGAGGCTGCACGGAATCGGCCAGGCGCGTAAGAATCAGGCAGCACGACACCGCCCCCGCATCCAGTACACCCAGCGAGCGCTCGCCCAGGCGGCTGGCGCGACCGATTTTGGCGATCAGGTCTTTGGTCGAATCGCGCCCTTGGGACGCGGCGGTTTTCATCGCCTCCAGCGCATCATTAAACGACGCGCCACTGGCATGCGCACGCTCAAAGGCTTCAACTGCCGGGATCAGCGTGTCCATCAAGCACTTGTCGCCCACGCCCGCTTCGGTGATGTCCTGCAACGAGGTCAGGCCGCCGCGCAGCAGGTGGGCAAAGGTTGCCGCGTCGATGTCATCGCTGCTGCGCACTTCGTCGGCCATGCCGATAAACAGGCTGCCATACAGCGGCCCCATGGAGCCGCCGATGCCTTCCATCAGGCTCAGGGTCAGTTCATCCAGAGCTTCGGCCAGGGTCAGTTGGCGGCCTTCGAGGCTGCGCCCGCAATGGGCAAAGCCCTTGGCCATGTTGATGCCGTGGTCGCCGTCGCCAATGGCGCCGTCAATTTCACTGAGGTATTCACGGTTGGCCACGATCACGCTGACCAGATCGGCAACAATGGCGCTGCCGTCGCGGGTGGAAAAATGCTGGCTCATGGTTCACTCCGCCTGGGTCATGCCGATGGAACGGCAGGGTTGGTCGATCAGGGTTTTAAGCTCCGCGTCGAGGCCGAGCAGGGTCAGGGTCACGCCCATCATTTCCAGGGAGGTGAAGTAGTTGCCGACGTAGCAACGGTGAATCTTCAAACCCTTGGCCTTGAGTTGGCTTTCGACCTCGGCGTAGAACACATACAGCTCCATCACCGGCGTGGCGCCCAGGCCCGAGACCAGCACCACCACACTGTCATCCTGGCTGAAATCGCGGTCGGCGAGGATCGGCGCGAGCATGCGCTCGGCCATGGCGGCAGCCGGTTCAATGGCGATCACTTCAATGCCCGGTTCGCCGTGATGGCCGATGCCCAGTTCCATCTGGCCATCGGGAATCTGGAAGTTCGGTTTGCCCACGGCCGCAATGGTGCAGGGCGTGAGGCCGATGCCGATGGAGCGGCAGTTATCCACGGTTTTCTGTGCGACGCGAATCACGCCATCCAGGTCGTAATGCTGGGCAGCCGCAGCGCCGCCGATCTTCCACATGAATATTTCGCCGGCCACGCCACGGCGCTTGGCGATATCGGCCTTGGGCGCGGAAGCCACGTCGTCGTTGGCGACCACGGTGCGGATGCGCATGTCTTTGCTGGCAGCCATTTTCATGGCCAGCTTCACGTTCATGTTGTCGCCGGCGTAGTTACCGTACAGACAGGCCACGCCCGCGCCATGGTCAGCGGCGCGGAAGGCGTCGAAAAAGCTTTTGGCGGTGGGTGAAGAGAAAATCTCGCCGACGGCCACGGCATCCACCAGGCCTGGGCCGACGTAACCGAGGAAGGCCGGTTCATGGCCGGAGCCGCCGCCGGTGACGATGCCGACGCGGCCGGCTGCCGATGGCTTGGCCTTGGTGATGACCCTTGGGTTGGTTTCGTACTGGCGCAGCTCGGGGTGCGCGACCAGGATGCCGCGCAGCATGTCCTCGACCACTTGGTCCGGATCGTTGATGACTCGATTCATAACGCGGGTTCCTGTTCTTGTTCTTGAAGGGCAACACTTTTAATTGTGAAAGCTGGCTTATTGTGGCGAGCAAGCTTGCTTGCGCTGGGGTGCGAAGCGCCCCCAAAAAGCCGCAGACCGCAGCGCAGTCAGCGGGAGCAAGCTCCCTCGCCACTGCAAGCCCGGCTCCCACAGGGTGAGGTGGTGTTGTTGAAATCAGGGTTGCAGGACTACTTTGAGCGACTTGTCCCCGCGCTCCATCACCGCAAATGCTTCCTTGAAGTCCGCCAGCGCAAACTTGTGAGTCACCACGTCGCGCATGTCGATCTTGCGGTTACCGATAAAGTCGATGGCGCGCGGGTACATGTAGGGTCCCAGGTGTGAACCCAAAATATCCAGTTCCTTGCGGTCGCCGATGATCGACCAATCTACCGTGGCCTCGTCATTGAACACGCTGAATTCGACGAAACGCCCCAGCTTGCGCAGCATCGCGAGGCCCTGGTTTACCGCCTTGTGGTGCCCGGTGGCTTCGATATAAATGTCGCAACCATAGCCGTCGGTGATCGCGCGGATCTTGGCCATCACGTCGACTTCGGCCGGGTTCCACACCTCGTCGGCGCCCATGCGCAAGGCGAGGGCGGCGCGTTCGGGTTTCATGTCCAGCACGATGAGCTTTTTCGGGTTGCGCAGGCGCACCGCGCCGATAATGCCCAGGCCCAAGGTGCCGGCACCGGCGACCACCACCACGTCGTCATGGTCGACATTCGCGCGTTCGGCCGCGTGCAGCGAGCAGGCCAGCGGCTCGATCAAAATGGCTTCATCCGGGGCGATGGATTCCGGCACTTTGTGGATGATGCCTTCCTTGGTAAAGATCATGTACTGGGCCATGGCGCCCTGCACGTTGTTCTGGAAACCGTAGAGGTCGTGCTTCTGGCACATCCAGTACTGGCCGTGGTTGCAGAAACGGCAGCCCCAGCACGGCACGATCTGCTCGGAGATCACTCGGTCACCGACTGCCACGCCACGTTTTTCTGCGCCTGGGCCGAGGGCAACCACACGGCAGACGAACTCATGCCCCGGAATCATCGGCGGCTTCACATAGCGCGGTTGCTCGGCATCGCCCCAGAACGACGGCGCGCCGCGATAGGTCTTGATGTCACCCATGCAGATGCCGCACAGCTCGACTTTGGTGAGAATCTCGTCGGGGCCGGGCGTGGGCACGTCGACAGTTTCCAGGCGATAGTCTTCCGGGCCGTGGCAGACCACGGCCTGCATGGTTTTCGGGATGACCGGGGAGAGGTGTTCAGGTGTGCGTTCGGTGGCGGTGGACATGGCAAAAACCTCACGACAAAAGATGAATTACTGAATGCTGTAGCCGCCATCGATCACCATGTTGGCGCCGGTGATCATCTGCGCGGCGTCGCTGAGCAGGTACAGCGCCAGCCCGGCGATTTCTTCCGGCTGGGCGAAGCGGCCGGCCGGGATCTGCAATTTGGCCTTTTCACCCACTTCACCGGCCCAGGCTTTTTTGCCCAGGGCGGTCTCGACGATGGTCGGGGAAATGGCGTTGACGTTGATCTGTGGCGCCCATTCCATGGCCAGCACTTTGGTCATGCCGACGATGGCGGCCTTGCTCGCGCAGTAGGCGACGTGACGGTCCAGGCCAATCACGGCGGCCTGGGAGGCCAGGTTGACGATGCGCCCGCTGCCCTGCGCCAACATGTGTCTGGCGCAGGCCTGGGCCACAAAGAAGCTGGCCTTGAGGTTGATGTCCAGGGTGGTGTCCCAGGCGCTTTCGCTGACGTCGATGGCCTTGTCCAGCAACACCACGCCGGCGCTGTTGATCAGGTAATCCAGGCGCTGGAAATGTTCGAATACGCTGTCGATGGTGCGCTGTATCTGGCCGATCTGGCCGAGGTCGACGGCAATACCCAGGTGGCCGTCGCCCAGGCTGGCCGCGACGTGCACCACCGCCGGGTCGCGGTCGAGCAAGGCCACGCGGGCGCCGCGTTCCACCAGCAGGTGGGCGCAGGCCAGGCCAATGCCGGCGGCGCCGCCGGTGATCACCGCGCAACGGCCGGTGAGGTCGAAGGCTTGGTTCCAGAATCCAGACATGAATGACTCCATTTTCGAAAGCAGTTGATCGTTCCCACGCTCTGCGTGGGAATGCCGCCTGGGACGCTCTGCGTCCCGATGTTGGGTGACGCGGAGCGTCACGGGATGCATTCCCACGCGGAGCGTGGGAACGATCAAGCTACTTGCCGCCGCTGACTTGTTGGTACAGCGCATCGGCATTCGCGTTAGTGACGGGCACCCACGGCAGGATGTAGTTCTTGGCGGTGCCATCGCCCCATTTCACGTCCTTGCCGTAGCGCTCCCAGATCACCGATTGCGGCTTGTAGTCCTTGCCGGCCAGTGCGCGCAACGCCACATCCAGCGCGCCTTGGGATTGGGCCTGGGCGTCTTGCAGGAAGGTGGTGACTTCGTCTTTCTTCGCCGCCTGGATCGCGTCCGGCATGCCGTCGATAGAGGTGACCGGCACGTCTTTGGAGGTCAACCCGTGGGACTTCAGCGCCTGCACGGCACCCAGGGCCATATCGTCGTTTTGCGCGATCACGCCGTTGATGCCTTTGGGGTGCGCGTTCAGCCAGTCTTCGGTGAGGGTCAGGGCCTGGGCGCGGTCCCAGTTGGCGGTCTTTTTCTCGATGATCTTGATGTCCGGGTGCTTGCTCAGCACTTCCAGCTCGCCTTTTTCCCGATCGATCTGCGCCGACTGGCCAATCGGGCCCTGGATGATCACCACATTACCTTTGCCGTTGAGCTTGTCGACCATGGCCTGGGCCTGCAGGCGGCCGCCTTCCACGTCGTCGTTACCCACATAAGGCACGGAGGCATCGGCTACTTTCGTATTGGAGGCGATGACCACCACGTCGTTGCTCATGGCTTGCTTCACGGTGCCGACACCGGCCTTGGTGTCGATCGGCACGAACAGGATGGCGTCGTAGTGCTGGGTCACCATGTTTTCGATCTGGTTGTTCTGGGTCAGGGCGTCATAGTTGCCGTCGAACACCGTCAGTTGCACGGTGCCGTCTTTGACCGCCGGGTGTTCTTTCAGCTCGCGGACCCAGTTCTGCATGAACTGGCCCTTGAGGCCGTAGACGGCCGCGCCGATCTTGTAGGTCTTGCCATCGGCGGCAAAGGCAATGCTGCTGGCGAGCAGGGTGAGGGTCGCCGCGGCGGCCAAAGTGGTACCAAGTTTCATGAGTAGAACTCCGGTTATTGTTGTGGGTCGTTCTCTAGCGTTTTTTCTTGCGCCACACGTCGATCAGTACTGCGAACACGATGATCAGGCCCTTGGCGACCTGCTGGTAATAGGAGGACACGCCGAGCAGGTTCAGCCCGTTGTTGATCACGCCGATCAGCAGCGCACCAAACAGCGTGCCGACAATGCTGCCGGTGCCGCCCGACAGGCTGGTGCCGCCGATTACCACGGCGGCAATCGCGTCCAGCTCATAAGAAACCCCGGCCTGGGGCAGGGCGGAGGTGGTGCGTGCCGAGAGCACTACGCCGGCCAATCCGGCGAGCAGACCCGAGACCACGTACACCGAAAACATCACCTTGCGCACGCCGATACCCGAGGTGCGCGCACTCTTTTCATTGCCGCCCACCGCGTACACGTAGCGGCCGTAAGTGGTGTAGCGCAGCACCATCCAGAAGATCAGCGCGACCACTGCGAAGATCACGATGGGCACGCCAATCGGGCCGATCTTGCCGATGCCCAGCGCCAGGTAGGCGTCGGGCAGGTCGGTGATCGGGCTGCCGTCATTGAGGATGAAGGTCATGCCCCGCGCGATGCTGAGCATGCCGAGGGTGGCCACGAACGGCGGGATCGACAGGTTGGCGACCATAAAACCATTGACCACACCGAGCATCGCACCGGCAAACATCCCCGCACTGACTGCCGCCAGCAGGCCATAACCCTGGGTCGCAACCATGGCGCTGCACAGCCCGGCAAAGGCCAGGATCGAGCCCACCGACAGGTCGATGCCCTTGGTGAGGATCACGTAGGTCATGCCTACGGCCAGGATGCCGTTGATCGAGGTCTGGCGCAGGATGTCCATCCAGTTGCGCCAGGTCATGAAGTATTCGCTGGAAAACGCCATCACCACGCACAGCAGGATAAACACCAGCGGCAGGCCGAAGCGATCGAGGGACAAGCGCAGGCGATTGCGCGGCGCGGTGGTCATGGGCGGTGCGATGGTTTTGGCATTCATGAGGCAAGACTCAGCAAGGCTTCCTGGGAAAGGGCGGTGTCGGTGCTGATGGTCACCAGTCGGCCGCCCTTGAATACGGCGATGCGATCACTTAAATGCAGCAGTTCCGGGGCTTCGGACGACACCACGATGGCAGCGCCACCGGCGCGCACGAACTGGTCGAGCAGGTGGTAGATCTCCTGCTTGGCGCCTTCATCGATGCCACGGGTCGGCTCGTCGCAGAGCAGGCACACCGGCTCGGTCGACAGGCATTTGGCGAGCACGACTTTCTGCTGGTTGCCGCCGCTCATGGACGCTACCGGCAATTCCAGTGAACTGGTCTTGATCTGCAGGCGCTTGACCATGTCCTCGGCCAGTTGGGTTTCCTTGCGCGCATTGATCAGCGACCAACTCGACAGGCGCTTGTAGGCCGACAGTGCAATGTTGGACAGAATGCTGCCGGTGAGCACCAGGCCGCTGTCTTTGCGGTCTTCGGTGACCAGCGACATACCGGCGTTGATCGTGGCTTTGGGCAGGCCGATGGGCATGGGCTTGCCTTGCAGGGTCACGCTGCCGGAGTCCGCAACCGTCAGCCCATAGATGCAGTTGAGAAACTCGCTGCGCCCCGAACCCATCAGCCCATAGATGCCGAGGATTTCGCCCTGGCGCAGTTGCAGGCTGATGTCGTGGAACTCGCCATTACGGCTCAGGTTGTCGACTTGCAGGCAGGTAGTGGCGGCGCATTCGCGGCCGACCTTGTGGTCGATGCGTGTCAGCTCCTGGCCGACAATCCCGCGCACCAGGTGGTTGCGGTCGATATCGGCCATGCGCCCGCTTTCCACAAAGGCGCCGTCACGGAAGATGCTGTACTCGTCGGCGATCTGCGCCAGCTCGCTCAAGCGGTGCGACACGTACACGATACCGGCGCCGCGTGCGGTGAGGCGGCGAATGGCCTTGAACAAGGTTTCCGCTTCGCGCTCGCCGATTGCCGAGGTCGGTTCGTCCATGATCATCACCTGGCAGTCATGGCTGAACGCCTTGGCGATTTCCACCAGTTGAATCTGCGCCACGCTCAGGCGGTGCATGGGGCTGGTGGCATCGACCTCGAATTCCAGGCTTTCGAGCAGCTCGCGGGTGCGGCGGTTGAGGGTCTTGCTGTCGACGATGCAACCGGCGCGGCGCGGTTCGCGGCCCAGCCAGATATTTTCGGCGACGGTCATGTAAGGGATGGGCTCCAGTTCCTGGGTGATCATCGCGATCCCCGCCGCCAGGGCTTCACTTGGGCGGTTGAACTGTACGGGCGTGCCGTTGAGCAGGATGGTCCCGGCGTCACGCTGGGTGATGCCCATCAAGATGCTCAGGAAGGTCGACTTGCCGGCGCCATTGCCGCCGCACAGCGCATGCACGCTGCCGGCCCGCAGAGAAAGGCGCCCGTCACGCAGGGCAGGCACCCCGGCGTAAGCCTTGGCGACGTGTTCAGCCTGGAGCAGTAATGGCGTGGCCATCGGCGTGTCCTCGTGCTGTGAATTCTTATTAGGTCGCACAGTCATGTTTTGCTGTGATCATATGTGTATCAAATGAAATTCTGATCAGTCAATCGCTTTCACTAAAAAGTTATAAATACGCTTGTTTGCGCAAATCAGGCCTGTTTAGACGGCTTTGACTAGGAGGTCAGCTAAAACTCGCTTGACAGAAGGGCCGCAATACCCGAGAAATAACTGAGCTAAATTTCATTGAGTGATCAAATGATCAGTCTAAAGTACCTAAACGGCAGCGGAGCCAGACGCCATGAACACACCTTTCCCGGTGGCTATCGGATGCGATGAAGCGGGTTTTGAGCTCAAGGAGCTGTTAAAGCGCCATATCGAGGCGCTGGGTTACCCGGTGACCGACTTCGGCACCCACTCCACCGCGCCGGTGCTGTACCCGGACATCGCGCTGGCGGTGGCCACCGCCATCAATGCCGGGCAGCAACGCCTCGGTGTGCTGGTATGCGGCACCGGGATTGGCATGGCCATCTCGGCCAATAAAGTACTGGGCATTCGTGCGGCCCAGGCCCATGACACCTATTCGGCGGAGCGCGCACGCAAGAGCAACGATGCACAAATCCTCTCTATTGGCGCACGGGTGATCGGCGCCGAACTGGCCAAAAGCATCGTCAAATCGTTTCTGGAGTCGGAGTTTGAGGCGGCGCGTTCCGGGGCCAAGGTCGAGCGTATCAACGCGATCGAGCGCGATGGGCATCAGTAGTGGACGGGACGGGGCAAGAGTCGGGAGAATGGGTTTTTGACGTCGAAACGGAAGCCCGTCCCCATGAGTGACAGTACCCAGCGCATTGCCAGCGATATCGATCAGATGACCGAAGTGGCGATGCTCTATTACCTTGAGAACGTCACTCAGGAGGCCATTGCCAAGCGCTTCGACCTGTCGCGGGCCAAAGTCAGCCGCTTGCTCAAGCGTGCGCGCGATGAAGGAATTGTCGAGGTGCGGGTGTTGCAGCACCCGGCGATGAACAACGAGCTGGAGCGCGCGCTGGTGGAGCGCTTCAAGCTCGACCGCGCGTTGATCGCGGTCGACCACAGCGAACCCGACACCCAGCGCTCGGCCGTCGCCAGCCTGGTGGCCAACTACCTGAACAAAACCTTGAGCGACGGCATGATCGTCGCCGTCGGCATGGGCCGTAACGTCGGCGCGGTCGCCGATAACGTGTTCTTGCCGGTGACGCGCAACTGCACATTTGTCTGCGCGATTGGTGGTTCGCTCAAGGCGGGCGAATACATGAACCCCGACCATATCTGCCGACGCCTGGCCCTGCGTTTTGGTGGCGAGAGTGAAAGTCTGTATGCGCCGGCACTGGTGGCCAACCCGGAATTGCGCGGCGTACTGATCAACAATGACACCGTGCGCTCAACCCTTGATCGGGCGCGGCGTGCAGACATCGCGCTGATCGGCATCGGTGACATGAGCGAGAACAGCAACATGGTGCGCATGGGCTGGTTCTCGCCGCAGGAGATCGCGCAGGCGCGTTTGTCCGGCACGGTGGGCGACATGATGGGGTATGACTTTATCGACATCCACGGCCAGCCGGCGGTCAACGCGATTCAAGGTCGGGTGATCGGATTGACCGTGCAGGAGTTGTTTCGCATCCCGGATGTGGTGGCGATTGCCAGCGAGAACACCAAGGCGGCGGCGACGCTTGGCGCGTTGCGCTCGGGGGTGATTAATACGTTGGCGACCACGGTGACGAATGCGCACACGATTCTGGCGCTGGATGATGCGACGCGTAAGTCCTGAATGTACAAAGGTCAAAAACTGTGGGAGCTGGCTTGCCTGCGATACAGACAACTCGGTCTTTCAGTAACACCGAGGTGATGCTATCGCAGGCAAGCCAGCTCCCACAGGGGTTATGTGTTGGGCTTACAGATTTTGTAATAGTTTTGCAGTGTGGGAAATTTGAGTTTCGACTGTACGATTCAAGTCCTTTTCTCACTGCAGGACTTGCATGAACACCCTCTCGGAGCCTCCCAGTCGTCTTTCCCCAAGGCACTCACTGTCGCTGTTCCCGCTGAAGCACCCCGTATTCCGACTGCTAACCTTGTCCCGGTCCATTGACCGCGCCTTGCCGTGTCCGGCGTTCTGAAAACTTTAAAGAGACTCTATTAAATGGAATGGTTAGCGGATCCAACGGCCTGGCTCGGCCTGTTGACCTTGATTGTGCTGGAACTGGTGCTGGGCATCGACAACCTGGTGTTTATCGCGATCCTGGCGGACAAATTGCCGCCGGAGCAGCGCGACCGTGCGCGGTTGATCGGTTTGTCGCTGGCATTGCTGATGCGTTTGGGCCTGCTGGCGAGTATTTCCTGGTTGGTGACGCTCACGCAGCCGCTGTTCGAGGTGTTCGACAAGAGCTTCTCTGGGCGTGACCTGATCATGTTGTTTGGTGGTGTGTTCCTGTTGTTCAAGGCCACCATGGAGTTGCACGAACGCCTTGAAGGCCATGTGGCGCAGCGCACGGGCAATGTGGCTTACGCCATGTTCTGGCCGATCGTGGCGCAGATCGTGGTGCTCGACGCGGTGTTCTCCCTCGACGCGGTGATTACCGCCGTGGGTATGGTGGATGAGTTGGCCGTGATGATGATCGCGGTGATCGTGTCCATCGGCCTGATGATCGTGGCGAGCAAGCCGCTGACCCGTTTCGTCAACGCGCACCCGACGGTCATTATGTTGTGCCTGGGCTTTTTGATGATGATTGGTTTCGCCCTGACCGCCGAAGGCCTGGGCTTCCATATTCCCAAAGGCTACCTGTACGCGGCGATTGGTTTCTCGATCCTGATCGAGCTGTTCAACCAGATTGCCCGCGCCCGTCGCAAGAAGTCGGCGCAGGGCACCTTGCCAGTGCGCCAGCGTACCGCCCATGCGGTGATGCGTTTGCTCGGTGGCCGCAGTTTGGCGGTAGAGGGCGTGGATGACGACGTTGCTGACCTGCTGGGCGAGCCGGATGCCGGCCAAGGCCCGCTGTTTGATCGACGTGAGCGCGTGATGATCAGCGGCGTGCTGCAATTGGCCGAGCGGCCGATCCGCACCTTGATGACGCCGCGGGCCAAGGTCGACTGTATCGATCTGGCGGACGACGCCGACAGCATCCGGCAAAAACTGATGCATTCGTCCTATTCGCGCCTGCCGTTGATCCGCAACGGCGCTGTGGATGAGCCATTGGGTTTTGTGCACAAAAAGGAACTGCTCAAGGAGTACCTGGCCGGTAATGAGCCTAACCTTGAGCATCTGGCGCGCCGGGCGGTCAATTTGCTGGAGAGCTTTTCGATCCTGAACGCCCTGGAGCAAATGCGCCAGGAGTCAACTCACATTGCGTTCGTGATCAACGAATTCGGCGACTTCATGGGCGTGTTGAGCATGACCGACATCCTTGAGTCCATCGCCGGTGAGTTGCCGGACGCCAGCGAAATCGAAGGGCCGGATATTGTCGAGGAGGGCGAGGGCTACCGCGCCAATGGCGCCTTGAACCTTAACCTGGTGCGCCAGCGTACCGGCTTCAAGGCTGCCGCAACCCAGGACTATCAAACCCTCGCCGGGTTGGTGATGAGCCTGCTCGACCGCCTGCCCGTGGTGGGTGATAGCCTGGAGCATGAGGGCTGGCGCTTGACCGTCGCGGCGGTTGAGGAGCGTCGGGTCATACAGGTGCTGTTATTTCCCTTGATGAATAGTCCTCAAACAGGTCGCTGAAAAACGCATCAGCGTCTAAGGGGCGGCCAACAAGCTGCTCCTGCACCTTGCCAAACTGGTACACCAGCGTCGCCGGGGTGCCCGATACGCTGGGCACCCTCGGATTTCGGTCGGTATTCACGATCAGTGCTGTTACAGGGCCAGCGTATTGTTTGGCGATGGTCTCGAACCTCTCGTCGAGTCCAACGCAGCCCGGGCAATCGGGATGAGTGAATAACACGATGGCCGCCGCATATTTTTTCAGTTGCGCCTCGTAGTCCTCCAGATCGCTGTAAGTCATGCTTGCAATGCCCATAGGATTTCCTTGCGTGCCCGCTCATAGACGTTGGGTACATACGCTAGAACTGCCGGGCAGGGCCGTCTACTGTCAACCTTCACAGGTAGACATGCTCACGCATCCATGGCGCGCGCACTGCAAGGGTGCGCGGTAACACTGTTCTGGCGCACTCGATTGAGGGTTGTCACCGGTGTGTGGGGTCTTGGGTAGCAAGCCGATTCGAAAGGGTGGCGTAACGCCGCGTCCTGGCCAGTTAACTATCCATATGATTTAAAAAGAATTTATCCCTGACATATTTTTCCGTTAGCGCGTGTGGCACACTTTCTGCTGTCTATTCCGTTGTTACATACCAAGTTCCGGTATAGCGGAATACACAACTCCTGGAGTGCTTGTCATGCATCACCGACCTTCCGTGTTTAAAGCGTGTGTTTTTCTCTTCGCCGCATCGGCTTCCCTCGCAAGCGTTGTGCACGCGGCGGACAGCAAGCTCGATGATGTGCTCAAACGTGGGCATCTCATTGTGGGTACAGGCAGTACCAATGCGCCGTGGCACTTCCAGGGAGCGGATGGCAAGTTGCAGGGTTTTGATATCGACATCGGCCGAATCGTGGCTAAAGGTTTGTTCAACGACCCAAGCAAGGTCGAGTTTGTGGTGCAGTCCTCTGACGCGCGTATTCCCAACCTGCTGACCGACAAGGTCGACATGAGTTGCCAGTTCATCACCGTCACCGCCAGCCGTGCACAGCAGGTTGCCTTCACCCTGCCTTACTACCGCGAAGGTGTGGGCCTGTTGCTGCCGAACAACAGCAAATACAAGGAAATCGAAGACCTGCAAGCGGCGGGCGATGGCGTGACCGTGGCCGTGCTGCAAAACGTGTATGCCGAAGAGCTGGTGCACCAGGCGTTGCCAAAGGCCAAGGTTGACCAGTACGACAGCGTCGACCTGATGTACCAGGCGGTGAACTCCGGCCGTGCCGATGCCGCCGCCACCGACCAGTCCTCGGTCAAGTACCTGATGGTGCAAAACCCGGGCCGCTACCGCAGCCCGACCTACGCCTGGAGCCCGCAAACCTACGCGTGCGCGGTCAAGCGCGGCGATCAGGACTGGCTGAACTTCGTCAACACCGCGCTGCATGAAGCCATGACCGGCGTGGAATTCCCGGCCTACAAAGCCTCTTTCAAGCAATGGTTCGGTGTGGATTTGCCAGAACCTGCGATCGGTTTCCCGGTTGAGTTCAAGTAAATCGTAAATCCTGGGGCGTCGCTGACGGCGCCCCGAGCAGGTACTGCCGACCATGAACTATCAGTTGAACTTTGCCGCCGTGTGGCGTGATTTCCCCAGCTTGCTGGCGGGGCTCGGCCTGGGCCTCGAACTGGCCTTGCTGTCGATCGCCATCGGTTGCGTGATCGGCCTGATGATGGCGTTTGCCATGCTGTCCAAGCACCGGGCGTTGCGAATCTTCGCCTCGGTGTATGTGACGGTGATCCGCAATACGCCGATCCTCGTGCTGATCCTGTTGATCTACTTTGCCTTGCCCACACTGGGGGTCCGGCTCGACAAGATCCCCTCGTTCATCATCACCCTGTCGCTGTATGCCGGTGCTTACCTGACCGAAGTGTTCCGCGCCGGGCTGTTGAATATTCCCAAGGGCTTGCGTGAAGCCGGCTTGGCCATCGGTTTGGGTGAGTGGCGAATCCGCGCCTACATCACCGTGCCGGTGATGCTGCGCAACGTGTTGCCGGCCCTGTCGAACAACTTTATTTCGCTGTTCAAGGACACGTCGCTGGCGGCCGCGATTGCGGTGCCGGAGCTGACCTACTACGCCCGCAAGATCAACGTCGAAAGCTACCGGGTGATTGAAACCTGGATGGTCACGACCGCGCTCTACGTGGCGGCCTGTTACTTCATTGCCATGCTGCTCCGTTACCTGGAACAGCGTCTGGCGATCCGTCGTTAAGGAGGGTTTGCATGTACGAGTCCCCAAGCTGGCTGCATGAGTTGTGGATCGCCCGGGATACGCTCTGGGCGGGGTTTCAAACCAGTATTTATTGCTCGGTGCTGGCGATTATCTTTGGCACGCTGATCGGTATCTTTGCCGGGTTGATCCTCACCTACGGCAAGTTCTGGATGCGCGCGCCGTTTCGTCTGTACGTCGATCTGGTGCGCGGTACGCCGGTGTTTGTGCTGGTGCTGGCGTGTTTTTACATGCTGCCGGCGCTCGGTTGGCAGATCAGCGCGTTCCAGGCCGGCGCCGTCGGGTTGACGCTGTTTTGCGGCTCCCACGTGGCGGAAATCGTGCGCGGCGCGCTGCAAGCCATTCCCCGTGGGCAATTGGAAGCGGGCAAGGCGATTGGGCTCACGTTCAAACAATCGCTGACCTACGTGCTGTTGCCCCAGGCGTTGCGCCAGATCCTGCCGACCTGGGTCAATTCCTCCACCGAAATCGTCAAGGCCTCGACCTTGCTCTCGGTGATCGGCGTGGCCGAATTGCTGCTCAGCACCCAGCAAGTCATCGCACGTACCTTCATGACCCTGGAGTTCTACCTGTTCGCCGGGTTTCTGTTCTTTGTCATCAACTACGCCATCGAGTTATTCGGTCGCTACATTGAAAAGCGGGTGGCCTTGCCATGAACCAACCTCAAACCAACCAACCGCTGCTGAACATTCGTGGCCTGCGTAAACAATACGGCCAGGTCGAAGTGCTCAAGGGCGTCGACCTGTCCATGCAGCGCGGCAACGTGGTGACGTTGATCGGCTCCAGCGGCTCGGGCAAGACCACTTTGCTGCGTTGCGTCAACCTGCTCGAAGAGTTCCAGGGCGGGCAGATCAGCCTGGACGGCGAGTCCATCGGCTACAGCGAAATCGCCGGTAAACGTGTGCGTCACCCCGAGCGCGTGATTGCCCAGCACCGTGCGATGACCGGCATGGCCTTCCAGCAATTCAACCTGTTCCCGCATCTGACCGCGTTGCAAAACGTCACCCTTGGCCTGCTCAAGGTCAAGAAGATGGGCAAGGATGAGGCTGTGGCCCTGGCCGAAAAATGGCTGGACCGCGTAGGTCTGCTGGAACGCCGCAATCACTTCCCCGGTCAACTTTCCGGCGGTCAGCAACAGCGCGTGGCGATTGCCCGCGCCATTGCCATGAACCCCAGCCTGATGCTGTTTGATGAAGTCACCTCGGCCCTCGACCCGGAACTGGTGGGCGAAGTGCTCAGTGTGATCAAGGGGTTGGCGGAAGAGGGCATGACCATGTTGCTGGTCACCCACGAAATGCGCTTTGCCTATGAAGTGTCGGACAAGATCGTCTTCATGAACCAGGGCCGCATTGAAGAGCAGGGGGCGCCGAAAGACATCTTCGAACGCCCGCAATCGCCGCGCCTGGCGGAATTTTTGAAGAACATTCGTTTTTAATCAGGAGCAATTTTTATGAGCATTACTCGTTACGGCGCCGGCAGCACCGCCGGTGGTGGCCAGCCGCGACCTTTCGCCCGCGCCGTGGAAGCTGACGGCTGGCTCTACGTGTCGGGCCAGGTGCCGGCGGTAGACGGTGAAATCATCACCGGCGGCATCATCGAGCAAACCCGCCAGACCATGCGCAACGTGGTGGCGATTCTGGAGGAGGCCGGTTACGAACTCAAAGACGTGGTGCGCGTCGGCGTATGGCTGGAAGACCCACGGGACTTCTGGAGCTTCAACAAAGTGTTCGGCGAATACTTCACCCCGGAACACGCCCCGGCACGCGCCTGTGTGCAGGCCAACATGATGGTGGACTGCAAGGTCGAGATCGATTGCGTGGCCTACAAGAAAAAAGGCTAAATGCCCCTCTCTTGAGATCACTGAAATCCAATGTGGGAGCTGGCTTGCCTGCGATGACGGCGTGTCAGGCAGCCCATGGGTAACTGAACCACCGCCATCGCGGGCAAGCCCGCTCCCACAGGGTACCACTGTGCAGCATTACCACTATGACCGGATCGACGACTGCCATGACCGAAGACACCATCAAACGCCGCGCCAAAGGACTGGACCGTGCATTCGATATCCTCGATTTTCTCAAGGAGATCGGCCAGCCCCTGCGCCCGAATGATATTGCCAGCGGCATCGGCAGCCCCAAATCCACCGTCTATGAACTGGTCGCGTCGTTGCTGGAACGGCGCATTCTGGAAACGGTGGGCAAGGACGGTCACGTCTACCTCGGCCGCCAGCTGTACTTTCTCGGCCAGGCGCACCTGCGCCATTTCGACCTGACCCGCGAGGCCGACCACGCCTTGCAGGAGATCGTCAGCCAGACCCATGAAACCGCGCAGATGTGCCTGCTTAACGGGCGCAAATACACGGTGGCGCTGATGCGCGAAGGCGAGCGGCATTTTCGTATCTCCTCGGACATCGGCGAAAACGCGCCAATCCCCTGGACCGCTTCCGGGCGCTTGTTGCTGGGGCACTTGAGCGACCAGCAGATCATCGACCTGATCGACTACGACGACTTCATCCTGCCGGACGGCCAGCGCCTGCCGCTGGAAACCTTCCTGGCGCAAATCCGTCAAGCCACCCTCGATGGTTTTTTCTCCTTCGACAGCGTGGCCGACACCTTCACCCATTGCTTTGCCGCCCCGGTGCGGGACGCGCAGGGCATCAGCATCGCGACCTTGTGCATCGTTGCACCGCGCGCCGATGCGACCAAAAACTACAACGACTATCGCCGGGTGTTGATCGACAGCGCCAATAACCTGGCCCGGCGTATCAACGAATAGGAGTACTTCATGTCTGCCCTCAATGCCGTTGAAAAAGGCGCCGCCGCCGTCGGTGCCCACCTGGTGCGCGACGTCAGCCTGCCGGCCCTGGTGCTGCACCGCGATGCACTGGAACACAACATCCGCTGGATGCAGGCATTTGTCAGCAACAGCGGTGCAGAGCTCGCGCCCCATGGCAAAACCAGCATGATGCCGGCGCTGTTCCAGCGTCAGATCGAGGCGGGCGCCTGGGGCATCACCCTGGCCAACGCCGTGCAGACCCGCGCCGCCTATGCCGGTGGCGTGCGCCGCGTATTGATGGCCAACCAGCTGGTGGGCGCGCCGAACATGGCGCTGATCGCCGACCTGCTGGCGGACCCGGATTTTGACTTTCACTGCATGGTTGATCATCCGGACAACGTCGCTGACCTGGGGCTGTTTTTCGCCGCCCGTGGCCTGCGCCTGAACGTGATGATCGAATACGGTGTGGTCGGTGGCCGTTGCGGGTGCCGCAGCGAGCAGGAAGTGCGCGAGCTGGCCAAGGCAATCAAGGCCCAACCGGCCCTGGCCCTGACGGGTATTGAAGGCTACGAAGGTGTGATCCACGGCGAACACGCCGTCAGCGGCATCCGTGACTTCGCCGCCAGCCTGGTGCGCCTGGCCGTGGACCTGCAAAACAATGGCGCGTTCGACTTGCCCAAGCCGATCATCACCGCCTCGGGGTCGGCCTGGTACGACCTGATCGCCGAGTCGTTCGAAGTGCAAAACGCCGCCGGGCGCTTCCTCAGCGTGTTGCGCCCCGGCAGCTATGTGGCCCACGACCATGGCATCTACAAAGAAGCGCAGTGCTGCGTGCTTGATCGTCGCGGCGACCTCAACGAAGGCCTGCGCCCGGCCCTGGAAGTCTGGGCACACGTGCAATCGATGCCCGAGCCTGGCTTTGCGGTGGTTGCCCTGGGCAAGCGCGACGTGGCCTACGACGCCGGTTTGCCGGTGCCGCTCAAGCGCTACAAGGCCGGGATTGTGCCGGCTGAAGGCGATGATGTAACCGCGTGCAAAGTCACGGCGGTGATGGACCAGCATGCGTTCATGAGCGTGGCGCCGGGGGTTGAGTTGTGTATCGGCGACATCATCTCCTTTGGCACTTCGCACCCGTGCCTGACCTTTGACAAGTGGCAGGTGGGTTGCCTGGTGGATGAGCGGTTGCAGGTCGTTGAATCCTTGGATACCTGCTTCTAAACCGCGTCGTGGCCATCGCAGGCAAGCCAGCTCCCACATTCGACCGAGTTCCTTCAGTTGAAATGCATTCCAGCTGTGGGAGCTGGCTTGCCTGCGATGAGGCCCTCCCACACACCAAGAGTCCCCAGGCATGAACACAACTCCCCGCATCGCCCTGATCGGCGAATGCATGATCGAACTGCAACACCGCGCCGATGGCAGCCTGCAACAGAGCTTCGGCGGCGACACCCTGAACGCGGCGGTGTACCTGCGCCGCGAGTTGGGCGCCGTTGGCACGGTCGACTACGTGACCGCCCTGGGCGATGACAGTTTCAGCGATGCCATGTGCCAGCAATGGACCGTCGAAGGCCTCGGGCTGGGCATGGTTCAGCGCCTGCCGGGGCGTTTACCGGGGTTGTACTGCATCCAGACGGATGCCAGCGGCGAACGCAAATTCCTCTACTGGCGCAACGAAGCCGCTGTGCGCGACTGCTTTACCACGCCGGCAGCCGAGCCGATCCTGGCGGCGTTGCCGGACTACGACGTGGTGTATTTCAGCGGCATCACTCTGGCGGTACTGGGTGAAGTCGGGCGTGAGCGCTTGCTGCAAACTCTGATCGAAACGCGCCGGCGCGGTGGCAAGGTGGTGTTCGACAACAACTATCGCCCGCGCCTGTGGGCGAGTGTCGACGCGGCGCGCGCGGCGTATCACCAGGTGTTGGCCGAGGTGGATATCGCCCTGCTGACCGAGGATGACGAGCGCGCGTTGTTTGGTTATGCCAACAGCGAGCAGGTGTTCGCGGCGTACCCGGCGATTGCAGAAGTGGTGCTCAAGCGCGGGGCGAATGCGTGCTTGATCCGTTGTAATGGCGAGCGCTTTGCGGTGCCGGCGCTGAAGGTCGAGAAGGTGGTGGATACGACGGCGGCGGGGGACTCGTTCAGTGCGGCGTATTTGGCCAGTCGGCTCAAGGGCGGCTCGCCTGAACAGGCGGCGTTGGCCGGGCATCGGTTGGCGAGTAGGGTGATTCAGGTGCCCGGGGCTTTGATTGCGCGGTGAATGGCCGCCTGCGGCGGTTCGCAGGCAAGCCAGCTCCCACATTTGACTGAATTTTTCCAGTTGAAATGCGCTCAAGTGTGGGAGCTGGCTTGCCTGCGATAGCGGTCCTGAGCCAACCCCTCAGTCGCGGTAAAACACCTGCACCAGGTGGTAACCAAACTTGCTCTTGATCGGCCCGTGCACCACTTTCACCGGCTTCTTGAAGATCACCGCATCAATAACCCCCACCATCTGCCCAGGCCGCACTTCACCCAAATCACCGCCGCGCTTGCCGGAGGGGCAAGTGGAGTACTTTTTGGCCAGCACATCAAACGCTTCGCCCTTGGCAATGCGCTGCTTGAGCTGTTCGGCTTCTTCGCTGGTTTTCACCAGAATATGACGGGCTTGGGCTTTCATAAGGTTCTACCAGGTGTGCGACGGCGCGCGATTATGCCTGAACTCATTCGTCGACGTTGATCATGCTGCGGATTTTAGTCGCCAGCAGATCAATGGAAAACGGCTTGGCCACCATGTCCATGCCGTCCTCCAGGAAGCCCTGGCGCTCGGCGGCTTGTTCAGCGTAACCGGTCATGAATAATACGCGCAGGCCAGGCCGGTGCTGACGGGCGATTTCGGCCAGTTGCCTGCCGTTCATGCCCGGCAGGCCGACATCGGTGACCAGCAGGTCCACGCGCAGGTCCGATTCCAGCAGCGGCAGCGCGGTGCGCGCATCTGCCGCCTGGTGAGCGGTGTAGCCCAGCTCGGCGAGCACATTGACCACCAGCATGCGCACCGCCGGGTCATCCTCGACCACCACCACCGCTTCACCGGCGAGTGCCAGCGGCGCTTCGCCCAAATGCGGCGGCAGGTTGCTTTCCAGCGCGGTGCCGTGCAACCGCGGCAGGTACAGGCGCACGCAGGTGCCCTGGCCGGGTTCGCTTTGGATGGTCACATGGCCGCCGGATTGCTGGGCAAAGCCGTAGATCATCGACAACCCCAGGCCGGTGCCCTGGCCGATGGGCTTGGTGGTGAAGAACGGGTCGAAGGCCTTGGCGAGAATCTTCGGCGCCATGCCGGTGCCGTTGTCGCAGACGCCGAGCATCACGTAGTCGCCGGCCTTGACCGGCTCCAGCGTGGTGATGTCGGTGCCGTCCAGGTAACTGTTGGCAGTTTCGATGCGCAATTCGCCGCCGTCGGGCATCGCGTCGCGGGCGTTGATCACCAGGTTGAGCAAGGCGTTTTCCAGCTGGCTGGCATCGGTGTTGACCGGCCAGATATCTTTGCCCAATTGCACCTTGAGCGTGATATGCGCGCCTTTGGTGCGACGGAACAAATCTTCCAGGGACGCCACCAGCTCGTTCGGGTCCAGTGGCCGGCGGTCCAGCGATTGGCGGCGTGAGAAGGCCAGCAGCCGGTGGGTGAGGGCGGCCGCGCGATGGGCGGACGACACGGCCGCATCGGTAAAACGGCCGATTTCGTCGCTGCGCCCGGCGGCGATATAGCGCTGCATCAAGTCCAGGCTGCCGATAATGCCGGTGAGCATATTGTTGAAGTCATGGGCGATACCGCCGGTGAGCTGGCCGACCGCTTCCATTTTTTGTGCATGGCGCAGTGCGTCTTCGGCGCGCTCACGCTCGAACATCTCGTTTTGCAGGCGCTGGTTGGCCTCGGCCAATGCCTGGGTGCGCTGGGCCACGCGTTCTTCAAGGTTTTCGTTGAGGTGGCGCAGGGCTTCTTCGGTGAGTTTGCGTTCGGTCTCATCGATCACAAAAATGTAGAAACCATTCACCGAGCCGTCATTGCTGAAGCGCGGCAAGTACTTCATCAGCGCATGGCGCGGCCGGCCGTCGCGGTGCGGGGTGATGGTCATGAAGCTGCAGGCCTTGCCACGCAGCGCGGCGTCGATCTTGTCCGCGCGCCCGGCATACACCTCGTCGCCGAGTACTTCGCGGATGCTTTTGCCGTACAGCTCCTGGGGCGTCATGCCGTACCAATCGAGGTAGGCGCTATTGTTGAGGCGAAAGCGCTGCTCGTGGTCGACATAACCGATCAGCACCGGCATGGCGTTGATGATCAGTTGCAGCTCGGTCTGGCTTTGACGCAGCGCCTGTTCGGTCTGCTTGCGCTCGGTCAGGTCCAGCGCGGCCCCCAGGAAACGCGCCGGGCGGCCTTGGTGGTCCTTGTAGCAGCGGCCGCGGGCAAACACCCAGCGCACCTGGCCATCGGCCTGCAGCAGGCGGTATTCCTCGGCGTATTCGGTGCCGAAGGTGATGCAATGCTTGATGCTGCGCGCGACCATGCCGCGGTCTTCGGGGTGAACGCCGTGCAGGTAGTCGCTGATGGGGAGCAGGCCGGCGTCTTGCGGGTCGACACCGTGCAAGTTGGCAAAGTGGGCGTCGGCGATAAAGCGGTCTTCGCCGATATCCCAGTCCCAGGTGCCCACCGCGTCGGTTGCCGCCAGTGCCAGTTGCAGGCGTTGTTCGCTGTTGTGCTGGGCCTTGAGGCTGTCTTCGGAGCGCTGTTGCAGTTCGAGGGTTTTGCTGCGCCGCTCGTTGGTCTCGATGGCAGTGACCAGGATCCCGGCCACGCTGCCGCCTTCGTCGCGCACCGGGCTGTAGGTCAGGTCGAGCCAGATTTCGGTGTCGCGGTTATTGCGTTGCAGCACAAAGCGCTGTTCGCTGAAGGTGCGCACCTGGCCGCCGAGCACCGCGTCGTAGATCGGCGCAGTAAAACTCTCAAGCTCCGGCCAGGTGTCATGGGCCGGTCGGCCCAGCGCCTCGGGATGCTTGTTGCCCGCGAGCACGGCGAAGCTGTCGTTATAGAGCTGGGTGAGCTGGCTGCCCCACAACAGCAGCATCGGCATCGGTGAATGGACGACGATATCGACGGCTGTGCGCAGGCTTTGCGGCCAGTCATCGGCCTCACCGAGCGGGCTTTGCGCCCAGTTCAGCCGCGCAATCAATGCGGCGGCTTCGCTACCGGTGGATGTTCCATTCATGAAAAAGCCCTGCACCTGACACTTTGAAATACGACAACAGCCGATTATCCCGCGAGACGGGAACGGCTGACTACCCCTCGAAAAATAGCATGCATTGAGGGGTTGTCTTCAAATCAGTGCGTCAGAGCTGAAACCTTTCATCCGTCCGCCAGCTCAGGGCGGTTGCGAAACTGTTCCAGCGCCTGCGGGTTTGCCAGGGCATCGGTGTTTTTGACCGGCTCGCCATGCACCACATTGCGCACCGCCAGCTCGACGATCTTGCCACTGATGGTGCGCGGTATGTCGCTGACGGCGAGGATCTTCGCCGGGACATGGCGCGGCGTGGTGTTGGCGCGGATCACCTGACGAATCTGCTGCTCCAGCGCGTCATCCAGCGTGATGCCTTCGTTGAGCCGCACAAACAACACCACCCGCACATCGTCCTGCCAGCGTTGGCCGATGGCCAGGCTTTCCAGGACCTGCGGGACTTTTTCCACCTGGCGATAAATTTCTGCGGTGCCGATGCGCACACCGCCGGGGTTGAGCACCGCGTCGGAGCGCCCATGAATCAGCAGGCTGCCATTGGCGCGCTGCTCGGCGTAGTCGCCCTGGGCCCATACGCCGGGGAACTGGCTGAAATACGAAGCCCGCAGTTTTTTCTGGTCGGGGTCATTCCACAGGCCAATCGGCATGGCCGGAAAGTGCCGGGTACACACCAGCTCGCCTTTTTCCCCGACCAGCGGCCGGCCCTGGTCGTCCCACACTTCGATGGCCATGGCCAGGCTCTTGCACTGCATTTCGCCGCGCCGCACCGGCAGCACCGGGTTGCCGATCACAAAGCAGGAGACGATATCGGTGCCGCCCGACATTGACGACAGGCACAGCTCGGCCTTGATCTCGCGGTACACATAGTCATAACTCTGCGGCGACAGCGGCGAGCCGGTTGAAATCAGGCCTTTGAGGCTGCCCAAATCGTGGCTCAGGCGCGGTTGCAGGCCGGCCTTTTCCAGGGTGGCGAGAAACTTGGGGCTGGTACCGAATACGCTGATTTTTTCCGCGTCGATCAGGTCGATCAGCCGCTCGGGGCCGGGGTGAAACGGCGAGCCGTCATACAGCACCGCCGTGGCACCCAGGGCCAGCACTGACACCAGCCAGTTCCACATCATCCAGCCGCAGGTGGTGTAGTAGAACAGGCAGTCTTCGCGCGACAGGTCGGCGTGCAGTCCGTGTTCCTTTAGATGGGTGAGCAGCACGCCGCCGGTGCCGTGGATGATGCACTTGGGTACGCCCGTGGTGCCGCTGGAGTACAGGATATACAGCGGATGATCGAACGGCACCGGGACAAATTCAGGCTCGCCGCCGGGTTGGTAGAAGTCGTTCCACAGTGCGACCCTGGCGTGGGTGCGGTAGTCCTCGACGCGCGCCTGGGGCTGGGCATACGGCACGATGATCAACTGTTCCAGGGACGGCAGGCGTTCGAGGATTTCATTGAGTTTGGTGCTTTGGTCGATGTTTTTGCCGGCGTAGCGGTAGCCCGCGCAGGTGATCAACACTTTGGGTTCTATCTGGCCGAAACGGTCGATCACGCCTTGGGTGCCGAAGTCCGGCGAGGAGCACGACCAGATCGCGCCCAGGCTGGTGGTGGCAAGCATGCCGACCAGGGTTTGCCAGGTGTTGGGCATGCACGCAGCCACGCGGTCGCCCTGGGTCACACCGGCCGCCCGCAAGCTGCGCTGCAAGCCTGCGACATGCTCGGCCAGTTCGGCATAGGTCAGTTGTTCGCGCTGGCCCTCTTCGCTGACCGCCACCACCGCCGGGTGAGCATCCCGACGGCGCAGCAGGTGTTCGGCAAAGTTCAGGGTCGCGCCGGGGAACCACTCGGCGCTGGGCATTGCCGCGCCTTCGATCAGTGTGGTGCTGGGCGGGTTGCGAAAGTGTACGTCGAAAAAGGACACGATCGCCTGCCAGAAGGCTGGGCGCTGGTCGATGCTCCACTGGTGCAGGGCTGGGTAGTCGCGCAACTGCACGCCGTAGCGTTGGTTGATGAAGCGCCGGAACTGGTCCATTCGCGTGTTGGCGATGCGTTCGGGGGAGGGTTGCCAGAGGATCTCGGACATGGGGAAGTCTCTTGTTTTTGTACAAAACCTCCAGCCAACACAGGTCGAAACTGTGGGAGCTGGCTTGCCTGCGATAGCGGTGGGTCAGTTAGCTCATTGGTTACTGACCCACCGCTATCGCAGGCAAGCCAGCTCCCACATGTGATCTTCAGTGCCTGATTTACTGGGCCAGCCAACCACCGTCGATGTTCCACGCGGCGCCGCGCACTTGGGCGCCAGCTTCACTGCACAGGAACAACACCAACTCACCCAGCTGTGGCGGCGTCACAAACTCCAGCGACGGCTGTTTCTCGGCCAGCAAATCATGCTGCGCCTGCTGCGGATCAACGCCCTTGGCCGCGCGATCATCAATCTGCTTCTGCACCAGCGGGGTCAACACCCAGCCTGGGCAGATGGCGTTGCAGGTGACGTTACCGGTGGCGGTCTCCAGGCCCACCACCTTGGTCAATCCGATGACGCCGTGTTTGGCCGCCACATAGGCCGCCTTGCCCACCGAACCGACCAAACCATGCACCGATGCGATATTGACGATGCGCCCCCAGCCCTTGGCCTTCATGCCCGGCAAACTCAAACGCGTGCTGTGGAACACCGACGACAGGTTAATGGCGATGATCGAATCCCAGCGCTCCACCGGGAAGTCTTCCACGGCCGCCACGTGCTGAATACCGGCGTTGTTGACCAGAATGTCGACGCCGCCGAACTCGCGCTCGGCGTAGGCAAACATGTCGGCAATTTGCGCCGGGTCGCTGACGTCCGCCGGGTGATGCCCGACCTTGCCGCCGAACGCCTGCACCTGGGCGATCACCGCGCTGGCGTCGCCGAAGCCGTTGAGGATCAGGTTGGCACCGGCCTTGGCCAGGCTCAGCGCGATGCCCAAGCCGATGCCGCTGGTGGAGCCGGTAACCAGGGCGGTCTTGCCATTCAAAGTCGTCATGAAAACCTCACACAATGCCGGTGGCGTAGAAAGTACCGATCACCACGAACACCGCGAGGGTCTTGATGATCGTGATGCCGAAAATGTCCTTGTAGGCTTCGCGGTGGGTCAACCCGGTGACCGCGAGCAGGGTGATGACCGCGCCGTTGTGGGGCAGGGTGTCCATGCCGCCACTGGCCATGGCCGCAACCCGGTGCAGCACTTCAAGGGGGATATTGGCCGCATGGGCCGCCGAAATAAAGCTCTCGGACATGGCCGCCAGGGCGATGCTCATGCCGCCGGAGGCAGAGCCGGTGATACCGGCCAGCAGGGTCACGGTAATCGCTTCGTTGACCAGCGGGTTGGGGATGCCCTTGAGCCAGTCCGCCAGCACCAGAAAGCCCGGCAGCGAGGCGATCACCGCGCCAAAGCCGTATTCCGAGGCGGTGTTCATGGCCGCCAGCAGCGCGCCGCTGACCGCGCTTTTACTGCCTTCGGCGAGTTTGCTTTTGATCGCCGACCAGCCGAACACCAGCACCATGACGATGCCCACCAGCAACGCCGCCTGCACCGCCCAAATCGCCGTGAGCTTGGCGATGTCGGTGGTCACCGGCGCGCTCATGCCCGGCAGGCTGAGGCTGTGGGTCTTGCCGTACCACTGCGGGATCCAGTGGGTGAACAGCAGGTTCATCACGCCCACCAGAATCAGCGGGGACAGCGCGACCCACGGGTTGGGCAGCGCCAGGTTGTCGGCGGTTTCCGGCTCGTTGCGCAGCTCGGTGCCATAACCTTCACCGGCGCGTTGTGCCTTGTTGCGCTGGCGCGCCAGGTAGAGCATGCCGGTGCAGAACACGAAGACCGTGCCGATCAAACCCAGCCACGGCGCCGCCCAGGCGGTGGTGTTGAAAAAGGTGCTGGGGATGATGTTCTGGATCTGCGGCGTGCCGGGCAGGGCGTCCATGGTGAACGAAAACGCACCGAGGGCGATGGTCGCCGGGATCAGGCGCTTGGGAATGTTGCTTTGGCGGAACATCTCCGCCGCAAACGGGTACACCGCAAACACCACCACAAACAGCGACACGCCGCCGTAGGTGAGCAGGGCGCAGACCAGCACAATCACCAGCATCGCCTGGCGCGTGCCAAGCAAGCGGATGGCGGCGGCCACAATCGAGCGCGAAAAGCCCGACAGCTCAATCAGCTTGCCGAACACCGCGCCGAGCAGGAACACCGGGAAATACAGTTTGATAAAGCCGACCATTTTCTCCATGAACACCCCGGTAAACGCGGGGGCGACGGCGGAGGGGTCGGTGAGCAGCACGGCGCCGAGGGCGGCGATGGGGGCAAACAGGATCACGCTGTAGCCACGGTAGGCGGCCAGCATCAGCAGCGCGAGGGCTGCTAGGGCAATGATCACACTCATGGTGTGTCTCCAGATCGAATTGTTATTTTTGTGGGTAGTGCGTTGGAGAGGGGCTATAGCGAGATGTGTGCCAATTGACTAAGTGGTTGAAATATATATATATTATTATTTGGTGCGGGTGCAATTCTTGAGATTGTCTCTTTTTTGAGACTGACAAGGATCAAAAGTGGGAGCTGGCTTGCCTGCGATAGCGGTGGTTCAGCTCAATAGGTATTGACTGATGGGCCGCTATCGCAGGCAAGCCAGCTCCCACAGTGGACTGTCTTTGTTTGTGGAGTTGTGTCTATTTATTGAGACTCGCTCATGTCCAATGCCACCATTTTTTTGTACAGGGTCGATCTACCCAGCCCCAACCGCTTGGCGGCTTCCACCACATTGCCTTCACAGGCCTTGAGTGCCGCCGCAATCACCTGCCGATCAAAGCGCTCCCGCGCCGCCGCAAATGTCTCGCCCTCGACCGTCTCCACCCGCCCACGGGCCACCGGGCTGAACGTGCCGATCGCCGCGCGAATCTCTTCGGCATCCAGCACCAGGTCATCACTCAACAACGCCGCGCGTTCCAGTACGTTGCGCAGTTCACGGATATTCCCCGGCCACGCGTGCTGCGCCAGCAACGCCAGGGCTTCGCGGTCAAGCTCATGCTGGCTGCGCAACTCTTCAAGAATCGCCTCGCTCAATGCCGGTATATCCTCCAGCCGCTCGCGCAACGGCGGTACCTGGATCGGCAGTACATTCAAGCGGTAGTACAGATCCGCCCTGAATTCGCCGCGCTTGATCGCCGCTTCCAGGTCCATGGACGTGGCCGCAATCACCCGCACATCGCTGTGCACCATTTCGTTGGAGCCCACCGGCTCGTATTCCTTTTCCTGCAACACCCGCAGCAGTTTGCTTTGCAGCGGCAGTGGCATGTCGCCGATTTCATCGAGGAACAGCGTGCCGCCCTGGGCGATCTTCAACTTGCCGGGGCGGCCCTTGCGGTCGGCGCCGGTGAAGGCGCCCGGTGCGGTGCCGAAGAACTCGGCTTCGAGCAGGTCGCCGGGAATGGCCGCGCTGTTGATGCTGACAAATGCTTTATGGGCGCGCGTTGATGCGCCGTGGATGGCCTGGGCCAGCAACTCTTTACCGGTGCCGGTTTCGCCCAGCAGCAACACGGGCGACTCGGCACTCGCACTGCGTCGTGCCCGGCGTTTGACTTCCAGGCCGGCCGCGCTGGTGCCAATAAAATGCGCGAAGTTGTATTTGCTCTGGCGTGAACGCAGCAGCGAACGGGTGGAGGCCAGCTCCTGCTGCATGCTCAGGTAGCGCTCGATCAGCGGCGACAAGTTGCGCAGCTCATCAAACAGCGCAAACCCGATCGCGCCGATCACCGCGCCTGCGTCATCGTGGATCGGCAGGCGCATCACCACCAGCGGGCCTTTGGGCGTGTCCTGGATATCCAGCAGAATCGGCTGGTCGTTGCGCACCACCTGGCGTAACAGACTATTGGAAATCACCTGCTCGCACGGCTGGCCGATGGCTTCATCGGCGCTTTTAAGACCAAAACGTTTGGCGTAGCGCTCATTCATCCACACGATATTCGCGTCGCGATCGACAATCACCGTGCCTTCGCTGGACTGCTCGATGATCTCGAACAGCGACTGGATGGCCAGGCCGCGAACCTGCTGGTAGTCCTTGAGGCTGTCGCTGATGTTCATGCTCACACTGCCAACGCAAAATATGATTGGAATACGGTCCTGTGGGAGCTGGCTTGCCTGCGATGGCGTCCTCAAGATCGCCATCGCAGGCAAGCCAGCGCCTACAAGGGAATGTGCGCCGCCGCCAGCAGCTCTTTGGTGTAAGGATGTTGCGGCGCGTCGAACACCACATGGCTCGCGCCGCGCTCCACCACCTTGCCGTCCTTGATCACGATCATGTCGTGGGCCATGGCCCGCACCACCGCCAGGTCGTGGCTGATAAACAGATAGGTCAGGCCGTATTTTTCCTGCAGTTCACGCAACAGCGCCACCACTTGTTTCTGCACGGTGCGGTCGAGGGCTGAGGTCGGCTCATCCAGCAGCATCAGCGCAGGCTTGAGCACCAAGGCGCGGGCGATCGCGATGCGTTGACGCTGGCCACCGGAAAACTCATGGGGGTAACGATGACGGCTGGCGGGGTCGAGGCCCACGTCCTTGAGCACCTGGATCACTTGCGCATCGCGGTCGGCCAGGCTGCACGGCGCGTGCACTTCCAGGCCTTCGCTGATGATCTGTTGCACCGACATGCGCGGGCTGAGGCTGCCGAACGGGTCTTGGAACACCACCTGCATCTGCTTGCGCCATGGGCGCATCTGCTGGTTGTTCAGCGGGTCGAGGGCTTCACCCTGAAAACGGATACTGCCGGTGGAATCGAGCAAGCGCAGGATCGCCTGGCCGAGGGTGGATTTGCCCGAGCCGGACTCGCCGACAATCCCCAAGGTTTTGCCGCGCTGCACGCTAAGGCTAATGCCGTCGACTGCGCGCAGCCAGGTTTTGCGCCTGAACAGCCCGCCGCCGAGGGGGAATTGCACGCTCAGGTCGTCGACTTGCAACACCGTCTCACGTTCATCACTGCACAGCGCATCGCCGGACGGCTCGGCATCCAGCAGCAGGCGGCTGTAGGGGTGTTGCGGCGCAGTGAACAGCGTCTCGCAGTCGGCCTGCTCGACAATCTCCCCGGCACGCATCACGCAGACACGCTGGGCAATGCTGCGCACCAGGTTGAGGTCATGGCTGATCAGCAGCAGCGACATGCCCAGGCGTTGTTGCAACGACTTGAGCAGCAGCAGGATCTTGCGCTGCACGGTCACGTCCAGCGCGGTGGTGGGTTCGTCAGCAATCAGCAGCTCCGGCTCGCAGGCCAGGGCCATGGCGATCATCACCCGCTGGCGCTGGCCGCCGGAGAGTTGATGCGGGTAAGCCTTGAGGCGCTCCTGGGGTTTCTGGATGCCCACCAGTTCGAGCAGCTCAAGAATGCGTGACTGCGCCGCCTTGCCGCCCAGGCCCTTGTGCAGCAGCAGGGTTTCGCCGATCTGTTTTTCGATGCTGTGCAGCGGGTTGAGCGAGGTCATCGGCTCCTGGAAAATCATCGCAATACGGTTGCCGCGCAGCTTTTGCAAGGTGGCCGTCGACGCGCCGATCAGCTCCTGGCCGCGATACTTCACCGAGCCTGTGGTGTGCGTGCCCGCGTCTGGCAGCAATTGCAGAATCGAGTGGGCGGTTACCGACTTGCCCGAACCCGACTCGCCGACCAAGGCCAGGCATTCGCCAGGGCGCACGTCCAGGCACAGTTTGCTCACCACGGTCTGGCCGCTGAAGGCGACGCTGAGGTCGCGGATCTCGATCAGGTTCATACGCAATTACTCATGAGCGTGGGTCGAAGGCATCACGTAATGCCTCGCCGATAAAGACCAGCAGCGACAGGATCAGCGCCAAGGTGAAAAATGCCGTCAGGCCCAGCCAGGGCGCTTGCAGGTTTTGCTTGCCCTGAGCAATCAGTTCGCCCAGGGACGCGCTGCCGGCGGGCATGCCGAACCCGAGAAAATCCAGGGCGCTCAAGGTTGAAATTGCCCCGGTCAAGATAAACGGCAGGTAGCTCAAGGTGGCGGTCATGGCGTTGGGCAGGATATGCCGGCGAATGATCTTGCCATCGCCCAGGCCCAGGGCGCGTGCGGCCTTGACGTATTCCAGGTTGCGCCCGCGCAGGAACTCGGCGCGCACCACGTCCACCAGGGCCAGCCAGGAAAACAGCGCCATGATCCCCAACAGCCACCAGAAATTCGGTTCGACAAAGCCGGACAAAATGATCAGCAGGTACAGCACCGGAAGTCCGGACCACACTTCCAGAATGCGCTGACCGAGCAGGTCGACCCAGCCGCCGTAATAGCCCTGCAAGGCGCCGGCGGCGATGCCGATGGCGGCGCTGATGGCCGTGAGCGCCAGGG
>NZ_WKDV01000006.1:0-173900 GCF_021605825.1 Pseudomonas sp. PA-6-3C | reverse complement strand
GTGGTAGCAGGGGGTTGGGCTGGTCATGGTGTGAAATCTATATCGGCTGGGAGGGCCTCATCGCGGGCAAGCCCGGCTCCCACAGGAGACCGCGATCCACTGTGGGAGCGGGCTTGCCCGCGATGCGCGAAGCGCAAGGGTTTTACTTTTTCAGGTCTTCGGCACCCTGCAACGGTTCATCACCCAGCAGCAAGTCCTTGTCGTGGCTGACCTCTTCTTCTTCGAACAGGCGCCAGGTCTTGTCGCCCTCCACGCCGAGCAATTCCACGAAGCGCCGACCCTCTACCTTGTCGGTGACCTGGCCGATGTAGCGGCCGGGTTCGCTGTCACTGCGGGTCAGGTTGATCTTGCGATCCTTCTGCGGCTGGGTCGGGGAAATCAGGTTCAGTTCCAGAGTGTTCGGGTTGCTGTAGCCCGTCAGTTGCAACTCGACTTCACCGGTCAACTCGTCCAAGTGCAATTTGCCGCGCAGTTGCAGGGTCTGGGCCAGCCGCTCACGGTCCAGGGAGCGGTTGATGCCTTTGCCGGCCTCGTAGTAGTTGTCGTTGACCAGGTTGTCCGGGTTCTTCACCGCAATGGTCACCATGGACAAGGTCAAGGTCACCGAGCAGGCCAGGATCCCAATGATGATCCAGGGCCAGAGGTGCTTGTACCAAGGGCTTGCGGCAGTAGCTGCGGGCATTGTTGTGCTCTCTGTTATTAGCGGACTTGTGGGCCGATGAATCGGCTCTTGGCTTCAATGTGGACGCTGTCGTCGTCGGCATCCTTGAGGATGAATTTCACCTCGTTGGTGCTCGACGGCAGTTGCTCTGGGGCGCTGGACAGCTCTACCGGCATCGTGAAGATCTCCCCGGCGGCGACCTTGATCTCGCGTCGGCCTTGCAGCTTGAGATCCGGCAGGCCCGAGGCGTCGAGCACGTAGGTGTGGTCGCGCTGGTCCTTGTTCATGATCTTCAGGCTGTAGACGTTTTCGATGCGGCCTTCGGCGTTTTCGCGGTACAGCACGCGGTCCTTGCTGACGTCGAAGCCGACCAGCGAGCGCATGAAAAATGCACCGGCCAACAGACCGATCATCGCCAGCAGCACCAAGGCATAACCGATCAGGCGCGGGCGCAACTTATGGGTTTTCTGCCCGGACAGGTTGTGCTCGGTGGTGTAGCTGATCAGGCCGCGCGGGTAGTCCATTTTGTCCATGATGTTGTCGCAGGCGTCGATACACGCGGCGCAACCGATGCACTCGATTTGCAGGCCGTCACGGATGTCGATGCCGGTGGGGCACACCTGCACGCACATCGTGCAGTCAATGCAATCGCCCAACCCCTGGGCCTTGTAGTCGATGCCTTTTTTGCGCGGGCCACGCACTTCGCCACGGCGCGGGTCGTAGGAAACAATCAGGGTGTCTTTGTCGAACATCACGCTCTGGAAACGCGCATACGGGCACATGTAGATGCACACCTGCTCACGCAGCCAACCGGCGTTACCGTAGGTGGCCAGGGTGAAGAACCCGACCCAGAAATACGACCAGCCATCGGCCTGGCCGGTGAAGAAGTCGAACACCAGCTCGCGGATGGGCGAGAAGTAGCCGACGAAGGTCATGCCGGTGACAAAGCCGATCATCAGCCACAGCGTGTGCTTGCTGAACTTGCGCAGGAATTTGTTCGCGCCCATCGGCGCCTTGTCGAGCTTGATGCGCTGGTTGCGGTCGCCTTCGGTGACCTTTTCGCACCACATGAAGATCCATGTCCACACGCTTTGCGGGCAGGTATAACCGCACCACACGCGCCCGGCGTACACGGTGATAAAGAACAGGCCAAAGGCCGCCACAATAAGAATGCCCGAGAGCAGGATGAAATCCTGAGGCCAGAAAGTGGCGCCAAAAATGAAGAATTTGCGTTCCGGCAGGTTCCACCAGACGGCCTGGTGGCCACCCCAGTTCAGCCACACGGTGCCGAAGTACAACAAGAACAGAGCGGCGCCACCGACCATGCGCAAGTTGCGGAACAGGCCGGTAAAGGCGCGGGTGTAGATTTTCTCGCGCGAGGCGTAGAGGTCGACAGTGCTGCTGGCGTTTTTGGCAGGCGGGGTAACGTCATGTACCGGTATCTGGTTGCTCATCATTGCATCCCACGGCGGTGGAGATTTGCCTCGGCCAGTACGTGCCAACCGTGGTCAAATTGGGGGTGTTGCAGTGGCGTAATGATACGCCTCTAGTACAGCTGAACAGGTGCGACCTTTGGTCGCGTTGGGGGAAATCAATTGATGGTGTACGTGATCTGGATCAATTGACTTGTGAAGTATGGCCGGTTTTTGCCGCTAGGCAGGTCATTCGTCCCATGGATTGATCAGAGGCACACCGCTGGACATGAAGTCACTGACGTTGCGCGTCACCACGGTGAGCCCGTGCACCAAAGCCGTTGCGGCAATCAACGCGTCACTCTCGTTGGACTGGTCCGGCACATGCAGATGGGCACAACGCAGCGCAACGGCGGCATCAACCGGCAGTATCCTGGCATCGAACGCTGGCATCACGTGGAGTTTGAGCCATGTCCGTAACACTTTCCCCTGAACCGGGTCTCGGCGTTCCATCCGCAGTACACCGGTTTCCAATTCCTTCAGCGTAATGGCCGAGATGAACATGCGCGGAGCGATAACACTTTTTGCCCAGGCTACTACTCTAGCGTCGGCCTGGGGTTTGCGAAGTTCGGAGATTACGTTGGTGTCGAGTAGATACATCAAGAGAGGTCCACAGGTCGGTGGGTGATCACGGCGCGTTCGGTTTCGAAGTCGATTTCGGCCGCTTCCGGCATCACCAACAGGTCAACGATGTCGACGTTCAAACCTGTCAGTTTCTGGTAGTCCTCAATGCTTAGCAGTACATGGGCAGGCTTGCCGCGATCGGTGATAAAAACCGGGCCTTTACTGGCGGCTTTTTTGGCACCACTTGTGTCTTGATTGAATTCACGGCTGGAAATGGTAGTGATGGTCATGGGGTATTCCCCTTCGGCAAATTTAATGTAGTAACGTTACTACTTTGCGTCGGCGCGCAGCAAGTGCAAGGTTCCGAATGGTCATGCGCTGCAATCGTCCCAGCCCGGCAGAAAACCATCCCGGCATAAAAAAGCCCCGCACTGCGGGGCTTTGTCGTTTGCCGAGAGCTTACTGCTCCTCAGCCTGCTTATCCCCATGGGACAGGCTGTAAACATACGCTGCCAGCAAGTGCACCTTGTCATTGCCTTGCAGCAACTCCTGCGCCGGCATCTGGCCCTGACGGCCATAACGAATGGTCTGCTGCAATTGCGCGAAGCTTGAGCCGTAGATGAATGCACCCGGGTGGGTCAGGTCCGGCGCGCCCATTGCTGGCGTGCCTTTACCGGCCGGGCCGTGGCAGGCCACGCAGTTGGCGGCGAACAGTTTCGCGCCGTTGGCCACGTCGGCCTTGGCGCCTTCCGGCAGTTTGCGGCCATCGAGGTTAGTCACCACAAAGCCCGCCACGTCGGCCACGCCTTGTTCGCCAATGACATCGGCCCAGGCCGGCATCACCGCATGGCGGCCTTTCATGATGGTTTCCTTGATGGTGGCTGGTTCGCCGCCCCAGCGCCAGTCGGCGTCGGTCAGGTTAGGGAAGCCGTAGGCGCCCTTGGCGTCGGAGCCGTGGCACACCGAGCAGTTGGAGGCGAACAAACGGCCACCCATCTTCAAGGCTTGCGGGTCTTTGGCGACGTCTTCAATCGGCATTGCAGCGAATTTGGCGAAGATCGGGCCGAACTTGGCGTCCGATTTGGCCATTTCCTTTTCCCATTCGTGCACGCCTGTCCAGCCGGTCTGGCCGTTGGCGAAAGGGGTTTGCTTGTCGTTGTCGAGGTAGTTGTAGCCTGGCAGCAGGCCTTTCCAGTTGCCAAGGCCGGGGTACAGCGCCAGGTAGCCGAGGGCGAAGATGATGGTGCCGACGAACAGCATGAACCACCATTTGGGCAGCGGGTTGTCGTACTCCTCGATGCCGTCGAACGAGTGGCCGACGGTCTCGTCCGTCTGCTCGGTGCGCTGGCCCTTGCGGGTCGACAGCAGCAGCCAGGTCAGGGCGAAAATGGTACCCAGACTGAGGACTGTGACGTACAGACTCCAGAACGTAGTCATTCTTTGTTACTCCTAGAAGCTTGCTCGACGTGCTTGATGGCCTCGGGATCATCTGCAAAGGGCAGCATGGTCGCGTCGTCAAACTCCGACTTGCGGCGCGGGCTGAACACCCACAGCGCCAGGCCGACAAAGGCCACCATCACCACAACGGTGCCCAGGCCACGAATCATCCCGATATCCATGAAGATCACCGTTTGCTTTTGATGATGGTGCCAAGGCCTTGCAGGTAGGCCACCAGTGCGTCCATTTCGGTCTTGCCCTTCACCGCAGCGGCTGCACCGGCGATGTCTTCATCGGTGTAGGGCACGCCCAGAGTGCGCAAGACTTCGAGCTTCTTGGCGGTGTCCTTGCCGTCGAGCTTGTTTTCCACCAGGAACGGGTACGCCGGCATTTTCGACTCAGGCACTACGTTGCGCGGGTTGTACAAGTGCGCGCGCTGCCAGTCATCGGAGTAGCGCCCGCCGACACGGGCCAGGTCCGGGCCGGTTCGTTTGGAACCCCACAGGAACGGGTGGTCCCAGACGCTTTCACCGGCCACCGAGTAGTGGCCGTAGCGTTCGGTTTCGGCGCGGAATGGGCGGATCATCTGCGAGTGGCAACCTACACAGCCGTTGGCGATGAACACGTCACGGCCTTCAACTTCAAGCGCTGGGCGCGGCTTCATGCCTTCTACGGGTTTGTTGGTCACGTCCTGGAAAAATAGCGGAACGATCTGGGTCAGGCCGCCGATGCTCACGGCGATGACCATGAAGAAGGCCAGCAGGCCGATGTTCTTCTCGACTACTTCATGCTTCATCAGTGAGCTCCCACAACGGCGATCTTGGTGGCGGCTTCGGCTTCTACCGGGTCGGAAGCACGCACGGTGCGCCAGACGTTGTAGGCCATGAACAGCATGCCGCTGGCAAAGAACGCACCACCGATGGCGCGGACGATGTAGCCCGGGTGGCTGGCTTGCAACGCTTCGACGAAGGAGTAGGTGAGGGTGCCGTCATCGTTGATGGCACGCCACATCAGGCCCTGGGTGATGCCGTTGACCCACATCGAGGCGATGTAGAGCACGGTGCCGATGGTGGCCAGCCAGAAGTGGGTGTTGATCAGGCCAACGCTGTGCATCTGTGGGCGGCCGAACAGTTTGGGGATCATGTGGTACAGCGCGCCGATGGAGATCATCGCCACCCAGCCGAGCGCGCCGGCGTGTACATGGCCAATGGTCCAGTCGGTGTAGTGGGACAGCGAGTTGACCGTCTTGATGGCCATCATCGGCCCTTCGAAGGTCGACATGCCGTAGAACGCCAGCGATACCACCAGAAAGCGCAGGATCGGGTCGGTGCGCAATTTATGCCACGCGCCCGACAGGGTCATCATGCCGTTGATCATGCCGCCCCAGCTTGGCGCCAGCAGGATGATCGACATGGCCATGCCCAGCGACTGCGCCCAATCCGGCAGTGCGGTGTAGTGCAGGTGGTGGGGACCGGCCCAGATGTACAGGGTGATCAGCGCCCAGAAGTGCACGATGGACAGGCGATACGAGTAGATCGGGCGTTCGGCCTGCTTGGGCACGAAGTAGTACATCATCCCCAGGAAACCGGTGGTGAGGAAGAACCCCACGGCGTTGTGGCCGTACCACCACTGAATCATCGCATCGGTCGCCCCGGCATAGGCCGAGTAGGACTTGAACCAGCTCACGGGCAGGGAAGCGTGGTTGACGATGTGCAGCATCGCCGTCACCAGGATGAAGGCACCGTAGAACCAGTTACCGACATAGATGTGCTTGGTCTTGCGCTTGACGATGGTGCCGAAGAACACCAGGGCGTAGGTCACCCAGACGATGGCGAGCAAAATCGCGATCGGCCATTCCAGCTCGGCGTATTCCTTGGTGGTGGTGTAGCCCAGCGGCAGGGTGATGATGGCGCCGAGGATTACGGCTTGCCAGCCCCAGAAGGTGAAGGCGGCGAGGCCATCGGAGATCAGTCGCGTCTGGCAGGTTCGCTGCACGACATAGTAGGAAGTGGCAAATAACGCACAACCACCGAAGGCGAAAATCACCAGGTTGGTGTGCAGCGGGCGCAGGCGGCCGAAGGTCGTCCAGGGCAAACCGAAATTCAATTCCGGCCACACCAGTTGCGAGGCGATAAACACCCCGAGCCCCATGCCAAGGATCCCCCAGACCACCGTCATGATGGCGAACTGGCGGACGACCTTATAGTTATAAGCAGTCGGACTGATTGCTGTGCTCATTCTAAGGTTCCACGGTTTAGGTTTTTTTATAGGTAAAATCGGCCGCAAGTATGTAGAAAGCGAGGGGCCATTGCAACGCAATGACTGACCTGTATCAATGCGTTCCGAGCCAGATTCTGCGCCCTTTCCATGTTTTACGTAGGGACAAAATCGGAAATGGAAAGCTGATCAAGTGGACAGGAATTTTCAGGGGCGCAACGAATACCGTCGCGTAGGCCAGGATTGGTCCACTGTGGGAACAAGCGTAGACCCGAAAGTGAGGAGGGGAAAGTTGGACTTGGGAAGGGTGCGACACTTGGCCGCGAGGTGAACCTGTGGCGAGGGAGCTTGCTCGCGCTGGAGTGCGTAGCGCTCCCAGGATTTTGGGGCCGCTTCGCAGCCCAGCGGGAGCAAGCTCCCTCGCCACAGTTAAGCGGGCCTCCCCTGATCAGGGGGAGGCATTCAGCAGTTACTCAGGTTGGCTTTCTGGCGTTGCGCCATCAGCGGTGTGGGACAAGCTGTACACATAGGCTGCCAGCAGGTGCACCTTGTCATTGCCTTGCAGTACATCCTGCGCCGGCATCTGCCCTTGGCGACCATGGCGGATGGTCTGCTGCAACTGGGCCAGGCTGGTGCCGTAGATGAAGCCGGCAGGCTCGGTCAGGTTCGGCGCGCCCATGGGCTCCATGCCGTGGCCTTGTGGGCCGTGGCACGCCACGCAGGTGGTGTTGAACGCGGCTTGGCCGGCTACCAGGTCGGCCGTGTTGTCAGCCGGCAATGGCAGCTTGGCCAAGTCATGACGCACATAGGCGGCGACGTTCTTAACGCCGTCCTCACCGAGGATTTCACCCCAGGCCGGCATTGCCGCATGGCGCCCGCTCATGATCGTGGCCTTGATCGCCTCAGCCGAGCCGCCCCAGCGCCAGAGGTTGTCCGCCAGGTTCGGGAAACCATACGCGCCCTTGGCATCCGAGCCGTGGCACACCGCGCAGTTGGAGGCGAACAGGCGCCCACCCATTTTCAGCGCCTGCGGGTCTTTGGCCACTTCTTCCACCGGCATGGCCGAGAATTTGGCGAAGATCGGCCCGAACTTGGCATCAGCCTTGGCCATTTCCTTGTCCCATTCCTTGGTCTGGGTCCAGCCGTCTTCATAGCCCGGCAACACGCCTTTCCAGTTGCCAAGGCCCGGGTAGAGGATCAGGTAGCCGACGGCAAACACCAGGGTGCCGGCGAACAGCATGAACCACCACTGGGGCAGCGGGTTGTCGTATTCCTCGATACCGTCGAAGGCGTGGCCCATGGTCTGGTCCACGCTGCCCTTGGTCTCGCCCTTGCGGGTGCCGATCAGTAGCCAGGTCAGGCCGATCAGGCTGCCGAGGGTCAGTACGCAGATCCATGTACTCCAGAAGGTAGTCATGGGCGGGTGCTCCTTGTTGCAGGCTCTTCTTGAGCGTCGGATGGAGAAGGTTCATCGGCAAACGGCAGCAGGCGGGCCTGCTCGAAGTCCGCATTGCGCCGGTTGTTGAACACCCACAGCGACAGGCCGATAAAGGCGATGGCGACCACCAGCGTGCCAAGGCCGCGGATGGTGCCCGCATCGAATTCAAATCCCATGGCTCACCTCTTGCTCTTGATGGCAGTGCCGAGCACTTGCAGGTACGAAACCAGCGCGTCCATCTCGGTCTTGCCCTTGAGGCTGGCGACGGCGCCACTGATGTCGTCGTCGGTGTACGGCACGCCGAGGGTGCGCATCACCTTCAACTTGGTCTCGGTGTGGCTGCTGTCGACCGGGGCCGTGACCAGCCATGGGTAGGCTGGCATTTTCGACTCCGGCACCACGTTGCGCGGGTTGTACAAGTGCGCGCGGTGCCAGTCGTCCGAGTAACGTGCGCCAACGCGTGCCAGGTCCGGCCCGGTGCGCTTGGAACCCCACAGGAACGGGTGGTCCCACACGCTTTCACCGGCTACCGAGTAGTGGCCGTAGCGCTCGGTTTCGGCGCGGAACGGGCGGATCATCTGCGAGTGGCACTGCACACAGCCTTCGCGGATGTAGATGTCGCGGCCTTCAAGCTGCAGCGCGGTGTAGGGCTTCATGCCTTCCACCGGTTTGTTGGTGACGTCCTGGAAGAACAGCGGGACGATCTGGGTCAGGCCGCCGATGCTCACGGCAAGCACCATGAGCAGCATCAACAGGCCGACGTTCTTTTCAATCGTTTCGTGTTTCATCATCGACTCCTCAGGCCAGCTGCGCAGTGGTAGTGGCTTCGACAGGTTGCGCCGAACGCACGGTGCGCCAGGTGTTGTAAGCCATCAGCAACATGCCGCTGAGGAAGATCGCACCACCCACCAGCCGCACGATGAAGCCAGGGTGGCTGGCCACCAGGGTTTCGACGAAGGAGTAGGTCAAGGTGCCGTCTTCGTTGACCGCACGCCACATCAGGCCCTGGGCGATGCCGTTGACCCACATCGAAGCGATGTAGAGCACGGTGCCGATGGTGGCCAGCCAGAAGTGCGCGTTGATCAGGCCGAGGCTGTACATCTGCTCGCGGCCAAAGACTTTCGGGATCATGTGGTACAGCGCGCCGATGGAAATCATCGCTACCCAACCCAGCGCCCCGGCGTGTACGTGGCCGATGGTCCAGTCGGTGTAGTGGGAGAGGGCGTTGACCGTCTTGATGGCCATCATCGGCCCTTCGAAGGTCGACATGCCGTAGAAGGCCAGGGAGACCACGAGGAAGCGCAGAATCGGGTCGCTGCGCAACTTATGCCAGGCGCCCGAGAGGGTCATCATGCCGTTGATCATGCCGCCCCAGCTGGGTGCCAGCAGTACCAGTGACATCACCATGCCCAGCGACTGTGCCCAGTCCGGCAGCGCGGTGTAGTGCAAGTGGTGGGGGCCGGCCCAGATGTACAGGGTAATCAGCGCCCAGAAGTGCACGATGGACAAGCGATAGGAATACACCGGACGCTCGGCCTGTTTGGGTACGAAGTAGTACATCATCCCCAGGAAGCCTGCGGTGAGGAAAAAGCCTACCGCGTTATGCCCGTACCACCACTGCACCATCGCATCCGTCGCACCACCATAGGCCGAGTAGGACTTGGTCCAACTCACTGGCAGGGACGCGTGGTTGACGATGTGCAGAATGGCCACGGTGATGATAAACGCACCGAAGAACCAGTTGCCGACATAGATGTGCTTGGTCTTGCGCTTCATCACCGTGCCGAAGAACACCACACCGTAGGCGACCCAGACCACGGCGATAAGAATGGCGATCGGCCATTCCAGCTCGGCGTACTCCTTGGATGTGGTGTAGCCCAGTGGCAGGCTGATAGCGGCCAGCACAATCACAAGCTGCCAGCCCCAGAAGCAGAACGCGGCGATTTTCGGCGCGAACAGCTGGGTTTGGCAGGTGCGTTGCACCGAGTAAAACGAGCTGGCGAACAGTGCGCAGCCACCAAAGGCAAAGATCACCGCGTTGGTGTGCAGCGGGCGCAAACGGCCGAAGCTGGTCCAGGGTAAATCGAAGTTGAGCGCAGGCCATACCAATTGGGCGGCGAGAAAAACCCCGAGCCCCATGCCGACGATGCCCCACACCACCGTCATAATGGCGAATTGGCGGACCACCTTGTAGTTATAGGCGGTACTTAAAGTAGTGTTCATGGTTCCCCATCCACGGTTCAACCCAAGCAAATGCGGCACTTGGGCTGGAGTTATAGGCAGACTAAAAAGCGAGGCAAGCATGGGCAAAGAGCACAAGGCCAGTATTGACGGGGATCAATGGGCGCAGTGTGTACGGGAACATGGCTGGTTGTGGAATGCCGCGACGGGGTCTATCGCGCGTGCGCCGGCGACACTGATCCTGGCCCACGGCGCCGGTGCACCGATGGACTCAGCCTTTATGAACGACATGGCTGCACGCCTTGCCGGACATGGCGTGAACGTGTTGCGCTTCGAGTTCCCGTACATGGCTCAACGCCGCGTGGACGGCGGTAAACGCCCGCCGAACCCGGCGCCGAAACTGCTCGAATGCTGGCGCGAGGTGTATGCCGAGGTGCGACGTCATGTCGCTGGGACGCTGGCGGTTGGCGGCAAGTCCATGGGTGGGCGTATGGCCAGTTTGTTGGCCGATGAGCTGGGGGCTGACGCGCTGGTGTGTTTGGGTTATCCGTTTTATGCGGTGGGCAAGCCGGAAAAACCTCGAGTCGAACATCTGGCCGGGTTGAAGACGCCGACGTTGATTGTGCAGGGCGAGCGCGATGCGCTGGGTAACCGGGCGGCGGTGGAAGGGTATGCGTTATCGCCAAGCATCGAAGTGATGTGGCTGGTGGCGGGGGATCATGATTTGAAGCCGTTGAAGGCTTCGGGGTTTGGTCATGAGCAGCATTTGGAGGCGGCTGCGGTGAAGGTGGCTGGGTTTTTGGGCGCCTGTTAGGGCCCCATCGCAGGCAAGCCAGCTCCCACATTTTGAATTGTGAATACCTTCAAATGTGGGAGCTGGCTTGCCTGCGATAGCGATTTACCGGTTAAAACGCTCTACCAGCGAATACTGGGTATTGGCGGTGTGCGTCAGCTCCTCACTCAACTGCGCCGAGTTCATCGCCTGTTCCGAGGTCTGATCCGCCAACAGCGCAATCGTGCTGATGTTACGGCTGATCTCTTCGGCTACTGCGCTTTGCTCTTCGGTAGCTGCGGCAATCTGCGTGGTCATGTCAGTGATATTGGCCACCGCCTCACTGATGCCCACCAGCGCCTGATCCGCCTCCATCACCCGCGCCACACCTTCTTCGGCCTGGCGATGCCCGGCGTCCATGGTTTGCACGGCCGCCGCTGCGGTGTGTTGCAGCTTGGCGATCAGCGTATGAATTTGTCCGGTGGACTCGGCAGTGCGCTGCGCCAGTTGGCGAACTTCGTCAGCCACCACCGCAAAACCTCGGCCCATCTCACCGGCGCGGGCCGCTTCGATGGCTGCGTTCAGTGCCAGCAGGTTGGTCTGGTCGGCAATGCCTTTGATCACATCGACCACACCGCCGATTTCATCGCTGTCCTTGGCCAGTTGGGTGACGGTCACACCCGTCTCGCCCACGGCCACCGACAGGCGCTGGATCGCCTCGCGGGTTTCCCCGGCGATGTCGCGGCCGCGACCGGTCAGGCGATTGGCTTCCTGGGTGGCGTCCGCCGTGCGCTGTACATGGCTGGCGACTTCCTGAGTGGTCGCTGCCATCTGGTTGACCGCCGTGGCTACTTGTTCGGTCTCTACACGCTGGCGTTCCAGGCCGCTGGAACTGTTATGCGCCAAGGTATTGGACTGCGCCGCTTGGTCGTTCAGGTGTTCAGCCGTGTCTTGCAAGCGTGTAAGACAGGTCTTCAGCCGCGCTTCCTGGCTGAGAATCGACATCTCCAGCCGCGCCTGCGCGCCACGGCTGTCGGTGTACATCTGCGCGATCAGCGGGTCGGAGGTGGTCTGCTCAGCCAAACGCAGCAAACGCTTGAGGCCGCGCTGCTGCCAGCTCAGCCCCAATAGACCCAGTGGCACCGACAGGCCCGCCGCCAGGGCAAAACCCCAGTGGGAATTGAGCGATGCACCGATCATGAAACTCAGCTGGCTGACCAGGATAAACGGCAGCCAGTCCTGCAACACCGGCAGCCACTTGTCGCGCTGCGGCACGGCGGACTTGCCCTGGTTGATGCGTTGATAGAGCGCTTCGGCCCGGCGGATCTGCTCGGCGGTGGGCTTGATGCGCACCGATTCGTAGCCGATCACCTGGTTGCCATCGAAGACCGGCGTCACGTAGGCGTTAACCCAGTAGTGATCGCCGGTCTTGCAGCGGTTCTTGACGATGCCCATCCATGGCAAGCCTTGTTTGAGCGTGGACCACATGTGCGCGAACACAGCCGACGGAACATCCGGGTGACGCACCAGGTTGTGCGGCGCTCGGACCAGCTCGTCGCGGGTGAACCCACTGATTTCGACAAAAGCGTCGTTGCAGTAGGTGATTACACCTTTGGCGTCTGTGGTGGAGATCAACCGTTGCTGAGCGGGGAAGGTACGTTCGCGCTGGGTAACGGGTTGGTTATTACGCATGGTTGTTCAATCCGCAAGGCTTTCAGGGGTTATCGGCGCTTGCGGGCTTTTATTTAACTTATTTTTGCAATAATCAGCCGGCCAGCATCGGGTAGGTAAACAGCCCGAAGTGAAGCAGGTTCAGCCCGAAGTGCGTGGCGATTGCCGCGCCCAACCCTCCAAAGCGATAGGCCAGGCCATAACCGACCCCGGCGATGCTTGCCAGCAATACCCAATGCCAACCTGCGCCCAGGTGCATCAAACCGAATAGCAGCGAGGCCAGCAGCAGCGCCACATTCTCGCCATAAGGCAGGTGTTTGAAGCGCTCGCTCAGGCCGCCCTGGATGTAGCCACGAAACAACGCCTCTTCAACCAGGGTCACCAGTAGCAGGTTGTTCAATACCCACAACCACGCCTGTTCCGGCCATTTGGGCGCCCAACTGATCATCCCCAGCAACATTGCGCCGCCCAACGCTGCAACGGCTGTCAGGGTCAACGCCAGCGCAGTCACGCAGATCGACAGGCGCAATGACCTGCGTGCCACGATCCAGGGGCAGGCCAGCAGCAGCCAGAAGCCGATCAACGGTTTGTCCTGGTTGAGGTACATCGAAAATGGCACCGAATCAGGCGTAAAGCGTTGAGGCGCGATCCCGCGGCCGTTGTAGAAACCTGGCAACCAATGCATCGCCAGGCCCAGCGCCAGCACGATAAACAAGCCGTGTCCGAGGTAACGCGCCCAAGGATTGCGTTGCTGGCGCACGGCGTAACCCGCAATCAGCAGCATGACTACGGAAACCGCCGCCAGCATGCCCAGTTGCCCGTAGGTCAAGGCCAGTACATAGCCAATGGAAAGAAGCAGCAGGTACAGCCAGGGCAGAGCAATCATGTGAAATCCTTGAAAAAAACTGGCCGGCATTATAGCGACCGACTTTCGTTGCAGGCATGAAAACTCTTCCACGCAAAACGCCTGGGTGAAGTGATTGCAAAATCGCTTGGCAGCTGGTTATAGTCCGCAGGTCTCAATCCCTTCAAAAAGATCAGCACATGCCAGCTTTCCAGCGCATAGCGGTAGTCGATTCAGCGGTCAACGCTGTGGTCGTGCCGTGCGCGAATAAGCAGCCTGCGCAGATCAGTCACTATCCCCCACCTGTCAGTAGCACGCCGGTGTACGCAGTCGTATCACCGCCGGGTGTTGGCATTTCGGGCTGATCAGCAAATTGCTGTTCCCGTCTGCCCGCCTGAAAAAAACCTATTGAATCTCAGCGTCTGCTGAATCGGCTTTTTTTGCCTGATGACAGGTGGTAACCATGTCTGTTCTTTCGAAACAATCCGTGGCCGCGGCGGCCTCGACGAGCCTGTTTGTCCTGCTGTGGAGCAGCGGGGCGATTTTCTCCAAGTGGGGCCTGGCCCACGCTTCACCCTTTGCCTTCTTATTGATCCGTTTTGCCATCGCCCTGGCGGGCCTGGTCATCCTGGTGCCAATGCTCAAGCTGAAACTGCCGCGCCCCGGCAAACCCATGCTGTATGCGGCGGCGACCGGCCTGGTGTTGTTGGGCGCGTATCAGATTTTCTACCTGCTGGCCCTGGACCTCAGAGTCACGCCAGGAATGATGGCCACCATCATGGGCGTGCAGCCGATCCTCACGGTGGTGCTGATGGAGCGTCAGCGCTCGTTAAGCCGGTTATTCGGCCTTGGGCTGGGGTTGGCGGGGTTGATCATGGTGGTCTATCAGGGCATCGGGCTGTCGGGTATGTCCCTGGCCGGGATGCTGTTCGGCTTGCTGGCGCTGGCCAGCATGACGCTGGGTTCGATCATGCAAAAACGCATCACCGACAATCCGTTGGGCACGCTGCCGGTGCAGTACGTGGCAGGGCTGCTGCTGTGCGCGGTGTTTGTGCCGTTCCAGCCGTTCCACTTTGAGCAAAGCGCGAGCTTTTACCTGCCGGTGCTGTGGATGGGCCTGGTGGTGTCGTTGCTGGCGACGCTGCTGCTGTATCGACTGATCGCGCGTGGCAATCTGGTGAATGTCACCAGCCTGTTTTACCTGGTGCCGGCGGTAACGGCGGTTATGGATTACCTGATCTTTGGCAATCGGCTTGCGCTGTTGAGCGTGCTGGGGATGGGGTTGATCGTTGTTGGGTTGGGGGTTGTGTTTCGTAGAGGTTAGCAGGCTGTATCTCCCTCCTTCGCCTTTGTGGGCGGAGGAGGGCAAGATTCGCGGATTACTGACGGACGAGTGCGCTAGCAAGGGTGTCCGCCATGCGCTTTACGTATTCCCGTAGCTCGGGTACGGCGGTGGCTTCCCAGTCGCGTGCTTGTAGGAAGGGGCCGACGTAATACAGCCAACGCGACTCCGCGCCGTCGCTATTGACCAGCGCGCCTGAAGGGGTGATCTCCATGCCGGTCCCTAGTGCATCGGGTTTCAGCAGGCCCCTAGTTCGCAGCGACTCGAGAAGTGGATCGTCCAATTGTCGGAGATCAAACGCTGGTGTCGTGCAATTAATGACGGCATCCACTTTAATGTTTTCCTCGTTCTTTGCTTTGCGGCGGCGAATATGAACGCTGACGCCTTCCGAGTTTGATTCGTAGCCGGTTACCCGTGCTGCGAAGAGATTGAGGCTGCCGCTGTCAATCTCGGCCTGCAAGCGTGCTCCCGCCTGCGGTGCGCAGCGGTGGCGATGGGTGTCCCAGTAAGGGCGTACGTGGCGCAAAAAGCGTTGTCGCTCGGGGATAGGGAGTGCATGCCACAGTTGAGAGGTGGTGGATCTCAGTCCGCCAATCACGTCACGCCAATCGCCCCCCTCAAGCGCCTGAAGCTTTATTGCGTTGCGAACTTCACGCAGATAGTGGCGTATTGTGCAGTGCTCAAGCATGTGTTGAGACAGCTGGCCATCATACTGGGGGTGTGAGCTCAGTACTCGGTGAGGTTGGGGGGATAGACCGCGACGAGAAACTGCATGGATCATGCCCTGGTGTCCGCGATCGCGCAGGTCAAGTACTACGTCCAGCATGGTCAATCCGCTGCCAATCAAGAACACCGGGCTGTTTTTTTCTATACGGGCTAACGACTCGGCCTGCCATGGGTCATGAATGTAGCGCGGGTCTTCGTAAAACGTCTGACTCTCTGCTGTCGTTGACGGTCGTTGGCGAGCGCAGCTGCCGATGCTCAGGACGACTGTCTCGACATCAAAATGGTCCCCATTTTTCATCAGGACGCGAGCTCCGTCGCTCTCTGTATTGGGGACTACTTCCAGCACCTCGCCAGTCACGTTGCATAGCTCGTTGTCATGAGCCGCGTTATGCGAGGCATCGTTAAGCAATGCTTCTAGATAGTCACCATACAGTTGTCTTTGGACAAATGAGGCGGGGGTGACGTCCGGATAAAGGCGTTTTGCGTACTCGTAAAAGCTGTCGTCATTGTCAGTCAGAGCACTCATTCTGCCTGCGGGTACGTTGAGTACATGTGAAGACGCGCGGGTGCCGTAGGCCACCCCTCGGGCCTTGGCGCCGGGCCGACTGATTAGTAGGACTTTAACGGGAGTGGAGGTGGGGGTACGCAATAAATGCACTGCTAATACTGAGCCGCAGAAGCCTGCGCCAATAATCGCGATGGTTTTGGTCTTCATCCTTGCTCCAACTTGAATAGGGTGTTTCGTGCCATCTGGCTAATTTTTAGCGACTCATTCGGTGCCGTTTGCGAGCAGGCGAAGGCATGTGTGGTCCATATAGTGGAATGAATCAAGGTGGTACTCCAGTACCTTTTGCGTGCATTCAGGATCATTTGATGTGGATCACGCTTCACTTTGGTGCGAATGGCATCGCATTGTTCGCTCTATACACGCCTGTTATAAATGCCAGTGGTTTAAAAACAATTATATCTAAAAAAAGTAATGAACTTTTTGGCATTGAATTTTGTCGGCATCTGCCGATGGCGGTTTTATTTGAAATCATCAACCTTATTGGTGAGGTCTGTGAATATATAGATGATGGCAAAATGCCGCTCTCTGCTGTCGCTCGCGCCACTACTGTATTAGCGGTTCAGGGGCGGGCGAAGGCTCTAAAGTCGGTTTCTTGACGCAAACTGCTGCGATATTGGTGCTTTGAGTTTTGAATATCGACCATTGGTCAATGCGTCAGATTGTACGTTTTGAAAATAGCTGTAATAATTCGTACTTTCTTACGGCGTACATCCCTGTTTCCTACAGGTTTGGCAGTTCGTCGCGACGGGATATTCGTGTCTATTACCACATTGTGTAGTCCTTCTCGCTTGCAATCGCGCGATATTCGCGGAGCTAAAGTCGTGGTGCTAATGTGCACCTACAACGGCGAGGCATTTCTTACTGAGCAGCTCGATTCATTGGAGCGCCAGACTCATCCCAACTGGACCTTGATGGTGTCTGATGACGGCTCTCAAGACGGGACTGTTGCGCTTTTGGAAGGCTGCCGTAATCGATGGGGGTATGATCGCCTGCGAATTTTAGACGGCCCAAAACGAGGGTTTGCTGCCAATTTTTTGTCGCTGAGTTCTCAGGTAGACATTGAGGCCGACTTTTTCGCCTGGTCCGATCAGGATGACATCTGGAATGACGACAAGTTGGAGCATGCGCTGTCTTGGTTGCAGACCGTGCCAGCTGACCGCCCTGGACTTTACTGTGGTCGAACTCAACTGATCGGGGAGGACGGTGCCCACATAGGTTACTCACCTCACTTTCGACTCGCGCCACGCTTCAGTAATGCGCTGGTTCAAAGTATTGCTGGTGGTAACACGATGGTCTTCAATCGGGCTGCCCATTCGCTATTGTGCGAGGCGGGCTCGGAGTTGAATGTCCCTGCGCATGATTGGTGGCTTTATCAGTTGGTGTCAGGTGTGGGCGGTGACGTTTATTACGACCCAGAGCCCAAAATGAAATATAGGCAGCATGCTGAGAATGTGGTTGGCAGCAACTCCGGTTGGCTTGCGCGCTTGATTCGGTTGCGAATGGTTTTTCAAGGGCGCTTTCACGAATGGAACGAGCAAAATATACAGGCGTTGGAGGTCATGCATCATCGGCTGCGCAGTGACAATCAGGTAACGCTTGCTCATTTCAAGGGAGCGCGCAAGCAGAGTATTGTTCGGCGAGTTTCGGGTATGTGGTTGGCGGGGTTGTATCGGCAGACGTTCCTTGGAAATCTAGGGCTTATGCTTGCAACCGTCATGAAAAAAATCTGAACCCCTATGCGCGCTTAGGGGCTCTATGCTAGGAAAAGTGGTCGCCCGCTACTTCTCCATTAGCCCATAGGCGCGTCGCTTGCTCGGCGTTCCAGTGGTGTGTCATTTACGATACATCCATTGCCCTCTGAGCAGGTTATCCAATTCGTTAAAAGGTCATCGGCCATTTTCGTCAGAATGTCAATAAGCAGAGTTCTCAATAATGTATCCAGTTGACGCGAATAAGAATGTAGTGATCGTGCTGGGTATGCATCGTAGTGGCACCAGCGCCATCGCGGCAGGCCTTGAACAGTTAGGTCTGGTGATGGGCAGTTCGTTGTTTCAAGGTGACGAATGGAACCCCAAGGGGTATTTCGAAGAGCGCCGGGTTGTCGAATTTAATAACAGATTGCTGGCCTTATATGATCGTCGCTGGGACTCGCCGCTGCCTCCTAGTCTTGAGCGAGATAGCCGATGGGATGAGTCTGTCGACGAGGCTGTCGATTTGGTTCGAGGTCTATTTGGTGATACGCCCGCTTGGGGATTTAAAGATCCTAGGATGTGTCAGCTTGCGCCGTTTTGGGGGCAAGTGTTCTCTCGATTAAGCGTCAAACCGAAGCTGATGATGGTGGTGCGCAATCCAACTGAGGTTGCGCATTCTCTGGCTCGGCGTGATGGTATTTCCGCTGAGCGAGCAGCGTGGCTGTGGATGACTCACTTGTTCGGAGCGTTGGAGTATCTGGACGTCGCTGAGGACATGAGATTTTTCGCATTTGATCATTTGCTTAATGAACCAGCGGCTTTTTTAACCGACGTTGCAGATTGGTTGAGTTTGACACCTGATCCGGACATCGTTACAAGTTTCGCGAGCGACTTCATTGCCCCTGCGCTGACCCATGGTGCTGATACGAGTCAGGAAACTCTGCCGCCGCTGGTCGTGAAGGCCTATGAGGCTTTATGCAGCGCAATAAAAGTTGGCATGTCTCCGAGGGCTTTCCGAGAGAGCGTTCAGTGGAAGGGGATAATCGGTCAGTATCAATGTGATATCATCCCGGAACTAATTTCCGTACAGAAATTCTTTCAGAATGATCGGCAGCTTTCGGTCATGGAATCACGCATTGGTGCGTTGAGCAAGGGACTGGAAGCGGCCGAAAAAATGGCGCTTGACCGTCTGGACCAGACTCAGAAGCTTGATGCTCAACTGATACAGACCAGCGATGCTCTGGCTCGAGCCGAGCAGATAGTGTTGCGTCAGCAGGAAGAGGCTAAACATAGGGATGATGCATGTTCTCGTCTTCACCGATTCGAATTACTGGCAGTTGAGCGTCTAGAGCAAATGCAAAAGCTTGATGCTCAGATGAACCAGACAAGTGATGCGCTCGCGCGTGCCGAGAAGATCGTGTTTGATCAGCAAGGTGTCATCGAGCGTCAGAACGAGGTGTGCTCGCGATTCCATGAGGTTGAGCTGTTAGCGATTGAGCGTCTGGAGCACATGCAACGGCTTGATGCTCAACTGCTCGAAACAAGTGCAGCGCTTTCCCGTGCAGAGCGGATTGTCCTAGAACAACAGGACGCGTCCCAGCGAACAAATGATGTGCTGGCGCATTTTCAAGAGACGGAACTATTAGCGATCCAGCGCTTGGAGCAAATGCAACAGCTGGATGCCCAATTACTTGAAACGAGCGCAGCACTCAACCGCGCGGAACAAATTGTCAGTGAGCAGCGCGAAGCGTTCGAGCGTACAGCAGAGGTGTCGGCGCGTTTTCGGGAGGCGGAGTTGTTAGCCATCCAGCGTTTGGAGCAAATGCAGAAGTTGGACGCCCAGTTAATGGAAACCAGCACCGCACTCGCACGTGCCGAGCAGATCGTGTTGGACCAGCATCATTTAATCGCACGTCAGGATGAAGCCTGCTCTCGATTCCGTGAAACCGAGCTGTTAGCGATTGAGCGCTTGGAGCAGATGCAAAAGCTCGATGCCCAATTGATTCAAACAAGTGCTGCACTCGCACTCGCTGAGCGGCTTGTAAGCGAACAGCAGGAAGCATCCAAGCGAAGCGATGAGATGCAGTTGCACTTCCAAGAGGCAGAGTCTCTCGCATTTGAGCGTCTGGAGCAGATGCAAAAGCTTGATGCTCAACTCATGCTGACCAGCAATGCTTTGGCTTACGCCGAACAGATCGTGGGGCAGCAGCAAGAGGCATTAGAACTGGCTAATTTACAGGCATCGAATTTCGGTGTGACGCAAGTGATTGCAGCAGAGTCGTTGCAAGACAGACCAGAGCTGGGCCCTAAACTTAAGTAGGTGACTTTGGCTCATGTCGAAGAACTTTGTGGCAATAAATCGATACTGGAACCGATATACATGGATGTAGTTGATCCCAACCTTCAGCGTCTCAAGCAACCTGAGGTACGCTCGACAACCCTAATCTGCCAAATGGATCATTTCGTTCGCCACCCCTATGGTCTGTTCGGCTTCGGGTGGGCGCTTGACCATGAGCATACGATTTTTCAGGCGCACCTTTGCATGGGGTTTGCGGATGGGCGTGTGGAGCGCGTTGCGGTGTCGTTGGGCAGAGCGCGCGAAGACGTCGCTGCAGCGTTTCCGAATAACGATCGCGCGGCCAACTCAGGTTTTATGGTGATTGCCGGTTGGGGCGCCGAGGATCCTGTAAAGGTCGAGCTGGTGTTTGAAATGGCGGCTGGCGCCGTCGGTCGCCACGAACTGGTTCTGTCGGCGCCTGACGCTACACCCAACACTGAAGTCGCGGAAAACATATATCTTGCCAAGCGAGCCTGGGCTTATTTGCGCCGTGGGAATTTTAAAACGCTGATCAGGAAGTGCCTGCGTTATCGCGGGCGCAATCCAGCGCTGCTGAGTCAGGACGAGGTCGCTCTTGCTGCCCGTTTGAAGAACCGCCCATGCCGTTTATTGATTGATCATTCGATGGGCGGCGGCGCCAATCTTTTCCGCGAACGGGTGGCTGCTGATTGGAGGGCGGCAGGTGATACCGTCATCTTGCTCAGCTTTCGCGTGTCCTCAATGCAGACGTTCGTAGAAATTCGGGATCGTAGCGGGTCTTATTCGTGCAAACTCGCGAATTTGGACAGCCTGGCCGAACTGTTAGTGCGTGCAAATCTTAAGGAAGTGTTTTTTAACTGCGCTGTCTCTTTTCCACAGCCCCAAAGCGTCAGGGCGTTCATGCTGGCGTTGAAACAGCGAACCAAGACTAACCTGGTGGTGGCGATACATGAATACTTTCTTGTCTGCCCGTCGCATTTCCTTCTGGATGATAAGGGGCAGTACTGCGGCATACCTTCAGTATCGCGTTGTAATGAGTGCCTGAGTAATCATCCTGATGGATTTGTCTCTCTGGCGGGCGAACGTTCAATTGAACGCTGGCGTGAGATGTGGGGTGAATTGCTGCGTGCAGCTGACGAGATCCGTTGTTTTTCAACTTCATCTCGAACGCTACTTGAGCGCGCTTATCCGGGCCTGGGAGCCCGTGCCAAGCTTTCTCCGCATTATGTGGAGCCGCTGCGCGAAGTTAGCCTCCCAAAACAGCCGCAAAAGTACCTGACGATTGGCGTCATTGGCGCGATTTCCCATCACAAAGGGGCAGGTGTATTGGAGGGGTTGGCCGAAGCTATTCGTCAAGCGGACGCGCCAGTTCGAATTGTCGTAATTGGAAACGTTGATGCGCCTTGTCCTGCGGATGTGGTGAAGGAAACAGGTCCCTATGCACAAGACGATTTGCCAAAGATTGTAGAAAAACATGGCATCAGCATTGCGTTCCTGCCTTCAATTTGCCCTGAAACATTTTCCTTTGTTGCGCATGAAATCCTCTCGATGAAACTTCCATTGATATGTCTCGACCTGGGAGCTCAAGCCGATTTGGTGCGCAGTCTCGACACCGGTTACATCGCAAAACGACAAGATGGGCCGGGCTTGCTCGAGGATATCTTGGCTTTCGATCGTTCTCTTCACCCTTTAAGTCTTAAGGTCATCTCTTGAAAAAAATACATGTTTATACCAGCGCGGCCTGTAATTACATTCCAAAAGTACGGGCATTGGTCGAATCGATTAAAAAATACCATCCTGACTGGGTCGTGCATTTGGCGTTATCGGATGAAGTGCCCGCCGGTTTAGACCTGTCCGCAGAGCCGTTTGATGAAATTCATCCCATCAGCAGCCTCGATATTCCGGATGCAAATGGTTGGGCGTTTTGCCATACCATCGTAGAGCTGTCGACGGCCATCAAGCCGTTCCTTCTTGCTCACCTGCTTGATCGTCCTGACTGTGCAGGGGTGATCTACCTCGACCCTGACACCGTGCTGTTTTCACCACTTAATGACGTGCTGGAAGCTATCCAGCATTCAAATATCGCGCTGACGCCTCATCAAGTGACTCCAGAGCCTAACTTGGCTGCGATCATGGATAACGAAATATCGAGCCTGAAGCACGGTATTTATAATCTGGGCTTCCTCGCGGTAGCCCCTACGGAAATTGGTAAGCAGTTTGCTCGCTGGTGGTCGGATCGCCTTTACTACTTCTGTCGTGCCGAGATTCACAACGGGTTGTTCACCGATCAGCGCTGGATTGATCTCGTGCCGGCGTTCTTTGAAGGCGTATGCATCCTTCGCACGTCGCGCCTGAACGTGGCACCGTGGAACATTACAACTCGCCAGATTACCGGTGAATTGCCAGATAAAGTGTTGGTGGACGGCCAGCCTCTTGGCTTCTATCACTTCACTGGTTTTGACAGCGGTGCGCATAAGACCATGGCTTGGAAAAATGCCGCTGACCAGCCGACCGCGCATGCGTTGATCAAATGGTACACAGAGACTATTGCTGATCTTGGCAAAGACCCTTTGAGCCAAGTGCCTTGGGCATTCTCGCGTTTTGCGGACGGTACCCCTATTCCAAAGGCCGCACGCCTCATTTATCGGGAGCGTCTGGACTTGCAACAAGCGTTTCCGGATCCTTTTGCAACCGAAGGCGGTGGCTATCTGGCTTGGTGGGAGTCCCAGGGACGTGTTGAGTTCCCTGCGTTTTTCGACGCCAAGACGTCGGCCGCTGAGACGTTGCGGGTCACGTCTGCGCTGACTCCAGGATATCAAGCGGGTGGAGTGCCGGCCGTATTCAGTTCCAGTCGCGTCCGTGAACATTTAGGCCAGGCGCTAGACGATCCAAGTCACGGTGTGAAGTTGGCTAAACGTGCGTGGGAAGTGCTGCGTACAGAAGGTGTTCCCGGTATCGTCAAACGTATTTCGCGATGACCCCGATTGCTTGAAAAGGATTAGATGTGATGCCGTTAACGGATGTTAATCAGCAGCGGGAAGGTACGCTTCAAAACAAGAGGGCAAATGCATTGGGCGCTATCAGGGCTGGCCACGTGAGCCGCCTTATCATTTTGCTCACCGCGCTGCTTGCCTGTGCAGCGATTGCTATACATGCGCCAGGGCAAATGTCGATGGACTCCAGCATACAACTGTACGAGGCCTATACAGGGCAGTCCGTGAGTTGGAGTCCGCCGTTCATGTCGGCTTTGCTCCATTGGCTCGGAGGGGGGGAACTCTCAACCGCCATGTTCGTGCTGATCAATGCGGTGCTGCTTTACGGTGCCTTTGCCGCTGTCGCATTGACGATGTTGCAAATACGCGCAGCGTGTGGCTTTGATGAAATTGCTACATGGCGAGTGGTCCTTGCATTCCTGTTGATAATGAACCCGATCATTTTCATTTACGCAGGGATCGTATGGAAGGATGTGTTGTTTGCATCTTTATTAACCGCCGCATGCGCCTGTGCGATTGCCGCCACCGTGGGGTCATCGCTACGTCGTTACTCTTGCATCGGTTTGTCCATCGTCCTGCTTGGCGCTGGCTATCAGGCTCGTCAGCAAGGGGTATTCATGGCGCCGGTACTTTTGCTGTCGCCAATCCTCGCTTATTACTCTTTCAAACCCAGTAGAAAGCTCCTGGCGGCTGCAGTGATTGTCGTGTTGTTCGTGGGCGTTGTCTGGGGTATTCAGCACCAGGTCAACTCCACGATCAAGGGCGCCGATGATCGCGCGAGCTCTGTTGGCTTCCGCGGTATCATGCAGTTTGACTTGGCGGGGATCATCAGTGATTCAAAACGCTCCCCTGGTGATTTTGTTTTCCCGATTACTGAAGAGCAGTTTACTGCGATCAAGGCTGCCTATGATCCAAGCAGAATTGATTTCCTTGATCTGAACCCGGTTGTGCACGACTGGTTGGCGGCCATTCCACCCGAAACTCTACGACAGGCCTGGTGGGCGATGGTTAAACAAAACCCAGGCGCTTATCTGGAGCATCGAGCAACTACCTTTGCAACTTTGCTAGGAATGCGTGGGCTTAATGGTACGTTGCCGGTCTTCGTTGGGGTTGAGGGTCGCCCTGACTACTTCGCAGCGGTTAGCATTAAACAAGGTACAACGCAGCGTGCTCAGAAAGTCTATGACATGGCCGCCTATTTTTTCAATTGGCCAATCTATCGACATTTTTTCTGGATGGGGTTACTAGTTGTTATTGCTGTCGTTGGTGGGCGCAAGACCTTACCCGGTGCTGTAAAGGCGATAGGCGCAAGTATTGCACTCGCTACGATCTTGATGTATGGCTCGTTCCTACCGACCAGTATTGCTTCGGATTTCAGGTACCTGTTTGGGGCAATACCCTTAATCATGGTATTAGGCTTGGTACTATTACTCGGTGTCGAAGAGAAGCGGCAAGCGTAAAGGGTGAGGTTGCAGGATGTTGTCCAGTGTCAGGCTCATTATTAGGTGCGTTGTGGATGATTCGGGCTTTTAACGGTCACACGCGAATGTATGACTGAAAGCCTTCGCTTCAGTGGCTCCTTCTATTTAGAGGAGCCCCTTGGCGGTTTCTGGGACGGCCTTTAGTATTTTACACATTGTGACACTACGACTGCCTATCCACTTTCTACTCGGAAGCAGGTGAGTCGGGTATTAGGAGAGCGGTTATCATTATTTATATTCAACGTGCTGTAACAGTGAATCCAGGAGTCAAGCTATGAACCCGCATGCTCCCCAACCCATATCGATATGGGCGTTGCTGCGTAGTCTGTGGGTGAATCGCCAGTTAATTGGCCAAATGACCAAACGTGAAGTGATAGGTCGTTACAAAGGGTCGTTTCTCGGATTAGGGTGGTCTTTTCTCAACCCTTTACTGATGCTCGCTGTCTACACTTTTGTATTTTCCGTGGTATTCCGCTCTCGTTGGGGAATGGCAGAAAATGGGGTAGAAGAAAGCAAAGCGATGTTTGCTGTCGTGCTTTTTATCGGCATGATTGTCTACGGTCTTTTTGCGGAGATTCTTAACCGTGCCCCGGGCTTGATCGTGGGAAATGTCAACTATGTGAAAAAAGTGGTTTTCCCCCTCGAGATTTTGCCCGTCGTCGCAGCCTGCGCTGCGCTATTTCACGCGTTGGTCAGCTTGACTGTTTGGCTGTTCGCGTACTCCATTCTTATTGATATGCCCGATTGGCATATGTTGTACCTTCCGTTGGTGCTTTTTCCGCTATTGGTTCTTGCACTGGGATTGGCATGGTTTCTCGCATCGCTTGGCGTTTTCCTTCGGGACGTAGGGCAAACGGTGACCATTATTACAACCATGATGATGTTTTTGGCGCCGGTGTTTTTCCCAGTAAAGAACTTGCCGCTGGAATTCCAACCACTCATCATGGCAAACCCTTTGACGTTTATCATTGAGCAAGCCCGAGATGTCTTAATTTGGGGCAAGGCGCCAGACTTTGTGGGGCTTTTCCAGTACTTACTCATTGCGTTAGTCGTATTCTGGGCAGGATTTGTATGGTTCCAGAAAATGCGAAAAGGGTTCTCCGATGTGCTCTGATATTGCGATAAAAGTAAGCGGCGTCAGTAAATGCTTTCACATTTACGACAATCCTCGCGACCGGTTTTTACAAATGTTTAATGGTCGACGCAAACAATACTTTAGAGAGTTTTGGGCGCTGCGTGACGTCTCCTTTGCGGTCCGCAAAGGTGAGACCGTGGGTATTATCGGGCGCAACGGTAGCGGCAAGTCCACGTTGTTGCAAATCATCTGTGGTACGTTAACGCCAACCTCAGGGGATGTTCAAACGTCTGGGCGAGTTGCGGCATTGCTAGAGTTGGGGTCCGGCTTTAATCCAGACTTTAGTGGGCGTGAAAACGTCTATATGAATGCTGCTGTGCTCGGGCTGTCACGAGAGGAAACCGATGCACGATTTTCTGAAATAGAAGCGTTCGCTGAGATCGGCAACTTTATTGATCAGCCGGTCAAGACGTATTCAAGTGGGATGATGGTTCGCCTTGCGTTCGCTGTGGCAATTAACGTCGACCCTCAAATTCTTATCGTCGATGAAGCATTGTCGGTAGGGGATGAGCTATTTCAACGCAAATGTTTTGCACGAATCGAGGCGATCAAAGCCAACGGTGCAACAATCCTGTTTGTATCACATTCGGGCAGCGCGATTGTTGAGCTGTGTGATCGCGCCATTCTTTTGGATAATGGCGATAAGCTCACGGAAGGTACGCCTAAAAGCGTTATCGGAAAATATCAAAAACTGCTTTATGCGCCTAGCGAAAAAATTGAGAGTATCCGTGCAGCGGTCAGCAGTGAAGGCGATGTAGCGCTATTGACATTGAACTCAATGTCTGAGCCGGCACAGTCGTCGGCATCGAAGAGTCATGTTGATGAGGTGGAAGAGTTCTATGACCCTCATCTGATTTCCAAAAGTGAATTCGCCTATGAGTCCCATGGTGCGGTCATTCATTTACCGAGGATCGTCGATCTTGCCGGCGAGCCTGTTAATTGTTTGAAGCGCGGGCGTACCTATCGTTACACCTACAAAGTTGAGTTTGCAGTCGCTGCGACGGGTGTGCGCTTTGGCATGATGATCAAAACGTTAGCCGGCGTCGAACTGGGTGGTGCTGCGACCGCTCTAAATCCTCAAGATGCCATCAGTTATGTATCAGCCGGAACTGTGATCCAAGTTGAGTTCGCATTTGAGTGTAACTTGAATCCAGGTACGTATTTCGTGAATGCCGGGGTGTTGGGTGCTATCAAGGAGGGAGAGACCTACCTGCATCGGCTATTGGATGCCTGTTTATTCCGAGTGTTACCGGTTACCGAGCAATTAGCGACCGGGGTTATAGATTTTAAATGTGTTCCCGATGTATTAATCTCCAGTGGCGAAAGTATTCGACACTCGAATAAATAACTCTCATTGGATTTTGAGTGATGGGCAATAATTTGGTATTTCAGGTCTCCAGCGTCAGTTCCGACACGAGAGCCAAGATCAAAGGTCAAAAGCCACTCGTATTATGGTTGACCGGGCTTAGCGGTGCGGGGAAAACTACCGTCGCCAACGCCATTGAAGTGGCGTTGGTTGAGCGGGGTCACCACACCTTTTTGATCGATGGCGACAATGTTCGCCTTGGGTTGTGTCGAGATCTGGCGTTCAGCGATGCCGATCGTGAGGAGAATATCCGGCGTGTAGCAGAGGTATCGCGATTATTCGTTGATGCCGGTCTTATTGTGATCACCTCATTCATCTCTCCGTTCGAGCGAGATCGAACGCTCGCGCGCGAGGTCATCGGCGCTGATGCATTTATTGAGATTTTTATTGATGCCCCACTTTCTGAGTGTGAGCGGCGGGACCCAAAGGGGCTTTACGTGAAAGCCCGTAAGGGGTTGATCAAAAAATTCACCGGCATCGACTCTGTTTACGAAGCCCCACGTGCCCCCGATATTCACCTTAATACGTTGGAGCACGACGTGTCGACGCTGGTCTCAAGGGTATTGGCATATCTTGATGAGCGGGAGTTAGCGTAGAAGATTTCAAGACTTTACGATAACAACGATACCCAAAATGATAATGGCAACCCCGGCGAAGTATTGTGGTTGGAAGCGCTCTCCCAATATGAAGTGACTTCCAATCGGTACTAGCACGAATGCAAGTGCCATCAATGGGTAGGCTTTGCCTAATTCAATCTTCTGCAGTACCCATATCCAGGCAATTGTAGTGATGCCATACAGTGCGAAAGCTGAAAATAATGTAATCAGTGTTTTGGTATCAAACCAGCTACCACTTTGATGCAAGGCCGCAGCGCTAAGCTTAAATAGAATTTGCCCGATGGCAATTCCGACAACACAAGCAAACGCTATCAGGTAAATCATGCTGAGTGGTCCTTGTTAGGCAGGATATGTTTTTTGCGTAACACGTGGAAAGCTTGGCGCGGGGAGGATGAAATGTCATGGCCGATGAATGCCAGTAAAAATTGAATTCCGACAATGACAGGTAAAGCGGATAGCATCACAGTGCCGGCTGGTGTCGATACATTGGATTGCATAGACTCGATCCAATGGCTAATGCCGAAGGTTGACCCCGCGACTAACAGTATTATGCCTAGCGGAAGCTCAATCGATGCCAGCGACATGCCGCGAAGGTAATAATTGTAAAAAATGCGTTTGCCGAAGTTTCGGATATGTTTGACGAGAAACTCTCCAATTACTTTGGAGATTTTCAGATTGCTGACTTCATCTTCATACTTGGCATCCATAGGGATGTCAATGACAACGCCGCCCAATGTGTTGAGGCGAAAAAGCATGTCAGTTTCAAAGAAGTAACGCTGGCTTATCTTGTTAAGGGGTAGGTGTTTGGCTATTTCACTGTGAATTGCTGTATAGCCGTTGGTCGGGTCGAATAGCTCCCAATAGCCCGAAGACAATTTCGTCATAAATGACAGGACAGCATTACCGAACAGCCGAATTTTTGGCATTTCGGATATCTTTTCCAAATTGAAAAAGCGATTGCCTTTGGTGTAGTCAGCGTTGCCGGCGATGATGGGAGAGACAAAGTCACTGATCAGGCTGGGGTCCATCTGTCCATCACCGTCGATCTTCACGATGATATCGATTCCATCCGCGATGGCGGCCTTGTAGCCAGTCATCACCGCTCCGCCGACGCCCAGGTTGACGGGGTTGCGCAATACTACTACGCGTTCGTCGGTACAGTGTTCAATAACGAAATCTCCCGATCCATCCGGGCAGCAATCGTCAACTACGTAGATTTTAGAAACTTCCGGCCCGATCAGCCGAATTACGTCTAATATGTGATTCTTCACTTTATAGCTGGGAATCAGAACCGCTATTGTCGTAGCTTGATCAGACACGCGAGTGCTCCATCTCTCATGCAAAAAAAATTGTAAGGGAGCCTAACATATTCAAGTGTAATGAAGAACAGGGATCTGCATTAAAATTCTTTCCTGCCTCACCGTAATATCCTCGGTTGACAACATTAATATTGTTGACTTTAACGTCATGCAAGCAACAAATGTGCGGGAGCCCTATGTTTACGGGCTGGCGTTGATAGCCCTCATCAAGACCCTGCTCATGAAGGTGTAAAACTAGCGCCGAAACGGGTAGCGTGTTTGAACTTGTGAGGCGGTGAAAGGTCGTTCGGGCATTTTATAAGCTCCTTGTCGCTCCCGGACGCGTGAACCAGTTGCTCAAGGGGGCCCGTGACGGTTGACTTTTGACCAGTGGTGTACGGTACCAACGGTTCGCGGGGGCCTGAATACCAGTCCAGTACTGGAGGTCGCGAACCTCTTGGTAAGTAATTCAGCGACAGTGGTATGCAGCAGGTCCGGATTGGGGTGGCGGCCTTTTCCAAAGCGGGAACCAGGTCATTTTGAGACGAGATGGTCGTTAATTAAGGCATCGCGAGTCTGGAAAGACGTCAACAGGATGATACGTTCCGCCATCCAAAATCACATTTGTTTACCAATGCAGTGAATGGTCTTCTTGGCAATCTTTAGCTTCTGAGTTGTTCCGCTAGACACACATTTTTGGCGGTTGGAAGGCAGAGCTTATTGTTTTTTAAATGTAGCGTAACCGCCCGCTCAATTAGCTCAAGCTTGATCGCTTGGGAAACTTAAAGCTCATTGTTGATGAATTGGAAAGGCTATCCAGCATGATGGAGTTTAGGCGCTCTCTTAAGGTTAGGGGGGATCAACTTTAGGGGTTTTGATGTTTTTCAGGGAATCCTTTTCATGTTTCTGTGATCGTTAAGTGCGCCGTAGTCAAAGCTGTTTCTATATGCAAAATTTATTAATCCTGTAGGCATGTATACGTGTCTACTCTGATTTTCTATACGTCTATTTTTCCATTGTTTTTATGTTGTTGTCGCATGTCGGGATTAGATTATATTCGGTTATGATGTATAAAAGTATCAACCCTAATCCACGCATATTTTAAACTCCATTTTGACGATCCCTTAGGTAGCAGGTGAGCTCAGTCTTCGGGTGGAATTCTGGTTCTAAGCAGATGGCAGCATCGTTTTGTTGTGCGCGACTACCGTGACGAGGCGTCATATAGCTAGGGTTGAGTTATAATTGACTAGGCTGAGCCCTCCAGGTATTTTGATTCGGTTCAGCTTTTCTTAAATGTCGACGCCCTGGCTTCAAGTGGTGTGCTATTTTTTATTTCGAGTCCACGTAGTGCACTAAAAGCGAACGTCTGACGGCCAAATGGCAGCTCTCGACATGACGAGTCACGTATGGCGCAAGGTGCTTATGATTGGAGAGCCTGGCACTTTTTTGCGGCCCATACATTCCATTGGAGTGTTCAAATGAGCTTGGACGCAGCGGTCGGTAATTCCCTTGCGTAAGAGACAGATGCCCAGTCTGGCCAAATTGAACTGGCGGATGGCTGCGTTTTTAGCGCAGGAACACCCCTTTGCGACCAATATATTCAGAATGAGTTGAGTTGTTCTGGTTTTGTGGTAGATTGCCGCGAAAAAATCGCTATGGAAGAATGAGAAATGGTATTCAGTTCGGTCGTGTTCATTTTTTACTTCTTGCCTGTTTTTTTGTGCCTGTATTATTTGACGGGCATCAAGAATGCGGTATTGCTGACGGCAAGCGCCATATTTTATGTGTGGGGAGAGGGGCTCTATTTATTACTGCTGGTCGCGTTGTTGGCGGTAAACTTTAGTGCGGGGAAAGTAATAGGGGCAGCGGTTGGGCGAAATCGAAAATTAGCGCTGGCGGTGTTTGTTGTTGTGGATTTATTGGTTCTCGGTGTTTTCAAGTATAGCCAGTTCGTTGTTGATATTGTATCCGGGGTAATCGGTGTTGAATCCACTCATATTGGTATGCATTTACCACTGGGTATTTCATTCTTTATTTTTCAGTTAGTGTCTTACCTTGTAGAGGTGTACAGGCGGACGATTCGCCCGGAGACCAGTATTGTTCGCCTCTCCACCTATGTGATGATGTTTCCACATTTGGTTGCGGGTCCGATTGTTAGATACACCGATATCGAAGGAGAGTTGCGTCATCGAACGGTAGGGGTGGAGAAGTTTGGTCTGGGTGTTCAGTACTTTATCGTCGGGCTGTGCCAAAAGGTAATGATCGCAAACTCGGTTGCACCGGCCGCGGACCATTTATTTGGGCTCGATCCATCGGGCGTTACCTTAGTAGTCGCTTGGATTGGCACGCTGGCCTACACATTGCAAATCTACTTTGATTTCTGTGGCTACTCCAATATGGCCATTGGCCTTGCCTTTATGTTGGGGTTCAGGTTTCCCAAAAATTTTGACTATCCTTACTCTTCGAAGTCTATAACCGAATTTTGGCGTCGCTGGCATATGTCCCTATCTTTTTGGTTTAGGGACTATGTTTATATTCCGTTGGGGGGCAGCCGTGGAGGAGAGATTTCAACGGTTCGAAACCTGCTGATAGTTTTTTTTGTCACAGGCCTTTGGCATGGTGCGGCGTGGACTTTCATATTTTGGGGCATGTTTCACGGCTTGTTTGTCGTGCTGGAGAGGGTGTTCTTAAAAGGCATACTCGAAGCGGCTCCCGCTCTACTGGCTCGGGCGTACACTTTGGCTGTAGTCATGGTGGGGTGGGTGTACTTCAGAGCCGATAGTTTTGACCAGGCTTGGATCATCATCAAGGCGCTGGTGGGATTCGGAGGTGCCGTACAAGTATGGCAGCCCATGATGGTCTGGATGACGCCTGAAACAGTCTTGGCCCTCATCGCCGGAGCCATCCTTTCATTTCCTGTTATTCCTTGGTTAGGAACACAGCTTAGGTTAACCAAAGTCAATGGTTCTACGGAGCCTGGCATGCACGGTAGAGATGCGGCGGACGTTCATGCACTGCCAGCCTATTTTCTGCTAGTTGGGTGGGGATGCTGCATGTTCTTGCTTGCCAGCAGTACGCTTAACCCATTTCTTTATTTCCGATTCTAAGGCGTGCATATGAGCCATGTTTCCGAAAGTGTCGAACTGCCAACAGAGACCAAGCTTACGTACCATTGGTGGTTCTTGATTGTTGGCGTGATTCTGATAATGACCGTCGTTCATGTGTTTCCTTTATTCAAAGTTAAGGAACCCGAAATGGCGGAAAACAGGGTGCTGGCGAGCCTCCCTCCTTTTCCGAAAAGTGTTCCTGAGTGGGCGGCGTTACCGGCGAAACTGGATGCGTTTGTGATTGACCAGTTTCCACTTCGCACCCAGATGATTACGCGGCTGAATTTTGTCCGATACACGGTGGGTTACTCAGGCTCGAAACGCATCATTGTGGGGCAGAATGGTTGGCTTTTTTATGACGACGGTAGTCATCTGTCTCTGATGTCGGGTAGCCTTATTTTGGACAAACCGAGTGTTGATGCTTGGGTGAGTGGGTTCAGGCAGCGGGTAGATTATCTGAAGAAAAGAGATACGAAGTTTTACTTCATGGTGGCCCCGGTCAAGGAGGATATTTATCCCGAAAATCGACCCAAATGGATGCCTGAAGTTCGCGTGACTACCGAAATCGATGAGATCATCAACGCTTCAAGAAAAGCAGGCTTCGACCAAATTATCGACCCGCGGGAAGCTATTTTCTTGGAGCGCCAAAATCAAAAACTTTATGATGAGTTCGACACGCATTGGACAGGATTGGGTGCCTATATTGCTTATCAGCAGTTAATGACAAGGATGTCTAAAGATTTCGCCGACCTGCAGCCTTTGCCGATGGCCGCCTTTACCCCGGTTCCGGTTACGAAGGCGGGTACTCCGAGAGATTTGTCGTTGATGTTGGGGATATCAGATTTTGTCCCGCACGATCGTGTGTCATTTGCGGGTATGCAGACCCATCCACCCGAAAAAACCACTTTTTTAAGCGATAACCATAGCTGGGTTGCACCGCAGGTTCTTCACACCGAGGCCAAGACTGGAAAAACCCTGCTGCTCCTGAGAGATTCATTTTCAACTGAGTTGCTGCCACTCCTGAAAAAGCATTTTGATACGATCGTGATGGCTCACGTGCAAGATGGTTTTTTTCGAACGGATCTCATTGAACAGTTCAATCCCGATGCCGTTGCAATTGTCGTTATCGAAACGGGAACTCGGCACTCGATGGGGATGATCCCTTCTTTAAGCGAGCCTTGAGAGAGCGTGTTCAACCCCGTTGATCTCCCCCCGAATAGCGATCGTTGAGGTAGTGCCTGGCGGCGGGTACTATCTGGACACTAACTGCAACTAAAATAAGCTGCAGGTGACAAAGTTACTGTACGAGTTCCCTCTGTCAGCGACCGTCGCTATTTTGGTGGTGCTGAGAAGAGGCGGGTATCCGGCGTCGAGCGGGTTCCTTGCGCACCCGTCACATCCCGCGCTTGCCAACCCTGCTCGTTCAGATGGTTGCATGCAGCCACACGATGGTTTTCAATCGGGTGACTTGTGCGTTACTCGTCGAGATGTTTTACACGACGAAGGCTGGGGGGCGGCTGGCCGATGTGGACAGAGGAACCTCGGGCCCGTTCTTGCAACCCTACAGAAAAAGATGTGACTTAATGATTATTTTAGTAACCGGTGGTTCAGGCTTTATCGATGCAGGTTTTGTATCGGGTTGCGTGGAGAATAATTACTCCGGCCAAATGGCATGAGGATTCTTCTGCTGGGCAAAAATGGCCAGGTAGGCTGGGAACTCCAACGCAGTTTGGCGCCTTTGGGTCAAGTCCTGGCGCTGGACTCAAAAAGCCAGGATTACTGCGGTGACTTGGCCGACTTGAAAGGATTGGCGGCCACTGTGCAGCGCTTTGCGCCTGACATAATTGTTAACGCCGCGGCCTACACTGCCGTTGATAAGGCCGAAAGTGAGCCTGAGCAAGCGTTGCGAGTCAACGCTGAGGCTCCGGCAGTATTGGCAGCAGAAGCCCGAAAGCTGAATGCCTTACTGGTGCATTATTCGACTGACTATGTGTTCGCCGGCGACGGCGATACGCCCTGGCAGGAAAGCGACCCGACGGGGCCTCTGAGCGTTTATGGCACTACCAAGCTACAAGGTGAGCACGCCATTCAGACATCTGGTTGCGCGCATCTTATCTTCCGTACAAGTTGGGTGTACGCAGCGCGAGGTAACAACTTCGCCAAAACCATGCTGCGCCTGGCTATCGAGTGTGACAGCCTGAATGTCATCGACGATCAGTTTGGCACGCCGACCGGCGCGGACCTTCTGGCGGATGTCACTGCTCATGCTATCCGCGCGATGCGCATGGACCCTCAACTGGGAGGCGTTTACCATCTTGCGGCTGCAGGCGAGACCACCTGGCACCGCTACGCTCGTTTTGTACTCGAGCAAGCGCAAGCGGCCGGTGTGGTACTCAAGGTTGCGCCTGCATCGATAGGTGCGATTGCGACCACTGCGTATCCGACACCTGCCAAGCGCCCGGGCAACTCTCGACTTAACACTCACAAATTGCAGAATGCCTTCTCACTTCGTTTGCCAGATTGGCAGGGCGGTGTGGCACGGATGCTGATAGAAATTCTAGAGAAATGAAAATGCTCAAACGTAAAGGAATTATTTTGGCGGGTGGTTCGGGCACACGCCTGCACCCTGCGACCCTGGCTATTTCCAAGCAGCTGCTGCCCGTTTATGACAAGCCGATGATTTATTATCCGCTGACCACATTGATGTTGGCAGGTATCCGCGACATTCTGATTATTTCCACGCCGCAGGACACCCCGCGCTTCGAACAGCTTTTGGGGGATGGCAGTAATTGGGGGTTGAATATCTCCTATGCCGTACAAGCATCACCGGACGGCCTGGCCCAAGCGTTCATTATCGGTGAGGAGTTTATTGGTAATGATCTGTCTGCCTTGGTGTTGGGTGACAATATCTACCACGGTCATCATTTTGATGAGCTGCTCAAGAGTGCGATGCTGCGTGAGGACGGCGCCAGCGTTTTTGCCTACCACGTGAACGATCCGGAGCGTTATGGCGTTGTAGATTTTGATGCGCAAGGCAAAGCCATCAGTCTTGAAGAGAAACCGCTGCAACCCAAGTCAAATTACGCGGTAACAGGCCTTTATTTCTACGACCACGACGTCGTTGAAATTGCCAAGAGCATCAAGCCATCACCTCGTGGCGAACTCGAGATTACTGATCTCAACCGTGTTTATATGGAACGCGGCAAGCTGTCGGTGGAAATCATGGGCCGCGGTTATGCATGGCTCGACACCGGCACCCACGATTCGTTGCTGGAGGCCAGTAGTTTCATCGCTACGCTCGAGCATCGTCAGGGGCTTAAAGTGGCTTGCCCCGAAGAGATTGCATTTCGTCAAAAGTGGATTGATGCAGAGCAGTTGGAGATGCTTGCGGCACCGCTTTCTAAAAGCGGTTACGGTAAATACCTGAAGCGCCTGCTGCACGAAAAGATTTTTTAAAGAGCCGACTGTAAGGCGGCATCGTGTGATGTTGCCTTAAGTTTATTTGCCCTGTACCGCCGCCAAGCCGGCTCTGATAACACCTTGGAGACATCGTAAAGATGAAAGCCACTTCCCTCGCCATTCCAGATGTTCTTCTGTTTGAACCGAACGTATTCGGGGACGAGCGCGGTTTTTTCTATGAAAGTTTCAATCAGAAAGTTTTCGAAGAGGCCGTCGGAAAACCTGTTCAATTCGTGCAAGACAACCATTCCAAGTCAGTGCGCGGCGTACTTCGCGGGCTGCATTACCAGATCAAGCAGGCCCAAGGAAAGCTAGTTCGTGTTGTACAAGGAGAAGTCTTTGACGTGGCCGTGGACTTACGTCAAAGCTCGCCTACATTCGGCAAGTGGGTGGGCGCCCACCTCAGTGCCAGTAACCGTGCGCAGCTCTGGATACCGGAAGGGTTCGCCCATGGTTTTGTGGTGCTTTCGGAATCGGCTGAGTTTCTCTACAAAACGACCGATTATTGGGCGCCGGAGCACGAGCGCAGTCTTGCGTGGAATGACGCGCATGTCGCTATTGAGTGGCCGATTTCCGAACCGCCTACACTTTCGGCTAAAGACACAAATGCCAAAAGTTTGGTGGATGCTGAAACCTTCCCTTAGTCGAATCCTCGTTTCAGTAGTCTTAACGCGTCCACTCAGGTTGGGAGTGGACACGAGGGTAATTGGCCGTTTGTTTTGACGATTGTCGGTTCAAAAAAGGGCAGCAAGCCTGCTGACTTTACAGCGCCTTAGTCAATGTGTTCGGCGCAACACCAACCACAACGCCCCCCCAATCAACACCCCCCCATACAAATGCGCCATCGACAACGGCTCCCCCAGCAACAACGCCCCCCACAACACCCCAAACGGCGGAATCATAAACGTCACCGTCATCGACTTCACCGGCCCAATGGACGACAGCAAACGGAAGTACAGGATGTAGGCAAACGCCGTACACACCAGCCCCAACCCCAGCAACGAAGACCATACCTGCCAACCACCCCAGCTCGCTGGTGGATGGCTGATGGCGCTGTAGGCAAAGAACGGCAGTAAGAAAAGGGTAGCGCCGAGCATGCTGCCCAACGCCGCAAGCCGGCTGTCCAGGCCGCCACGTTGATCGAGCCAGCGCCGCGCAAGGAAACCGGCAAAGCCGTAGCACGTGGTGGCCAGCAGACAGGCTAGTGCGCCCATCAACAAGTCCAGATCAAAGGCTACCGGCCCGGCTCGGGTCAGGACTCCTACGCCAAACAGGCCCAAACACACACCGGCGATTTTCGAAGGCGTCAGGCGTTCACTGAAGAACAGCCCACCAATCAACACGCCCATCAACGGCGTGGTGGCGTTGAAGATCGCCGAGTAGCCTGCCGGCAGCACCTGGGCCGCCACGGAGTACATGGTGGCGGGAATCCCGGAGTTGATCACGCCGAGCAGCAGCACGGTTTTGAACTTGCCCTGGAAGTCCCAGTTCACGCGCATCATCGTGAGAATTACCAGCAACCCGGCGGCAGCAATCGACACGCGAAAAAACGCAGTCGGCACCGTGCCGATTTCCGGCGCAATGATGCGCATGAACAGGAAGCTGGCGCCCCAAATGGCAGCCAGCCCCAACAGGTACAGGGTGTCGACAGGTCTCACGGAACACTCCTACATCAATAAGGCGGCGAGTGTTGCCCAGTGGCCTGCGCGACACAATCGCTAATTACAGGACAAACCGCGTGACCATGCCGTTGAGGTCCACCGCCAGGCGCGACAATTCGTGGCTGGCCGCAGAGGTCTGGGTGGCACCGGCGGCGGTCTGGGTCGACAGGTCGCGAATGTTAACCAGGCTGCGGTCGACGTCGCGGGCCACCAGCGCCTGTTGCTCGGCGGCGCTGGCGATCACCAGGTTGCGTTCACTGATTTGCGAGATAGCGGCGGTGATTTTTTCCAGGGCGCTGCCGGCGTTGTTGGCCCGCTGCAAGGTCTGGCCGGCGTGCTCGGCGCTGCTGTTGAGCGCTTCGACGGTGCCTTGGGTGCCTTGCTGGATGCCGTTGATCATCTGCTCGATTTCTTCGGTGGAGTCCTGAGTGCGTTGCGCCAGCGAGCGCACCTCGTCGGCCACCACTGCAAACCCACGCCCGGCCTCACCTGCGCGGGCGGCTTCGATGGCGGCATTCAGCGCCAGCAGGTTGGTTTGCCCGGCGATGCCGCGGATCACTTCCAGCACTTTGCTGATGTCCTGGGCTTGTACGGCCAACCCTTCGGCCTTGTTCGAGGCGCCGAGCACTTCGTCCACCAGGTTCTGGATCGAGCTGATGGTTTCGCTGATCTGGTAATGACCGTGCTTGCTGTCTTCGTCGGAGGCCTTGGATGCCTCGGCGCTGGACACTGCATTGGCCGCGACTTCGTCCACTGCTGCGCTCATCTCGTTGACGGCGGTGGCGGCCTGTTCGATCTCATCGTTCTGCGCTTGCAAGCCACGGGTGCTCTGCTCCATCACCGAACTCATCTCTTCGGCTGCGGACGCCAGTTGCTGCGCCGACTCGCTGATGCCATGGAGGGTGGTGCGCAACTGGTCCTGCATGGTGGCCAGGGCCGTCAACAGTTGCGCCGGTTCGTCGCTGCCTTTGACCACGACGGGCTGGCTCAAATCACCACCGGCAATGGTGCGCGCCACGGCCAGGGCCTGGCCGAGCGGGGCGGTGATGCTGCGGGTCAGCAGCCAGGCGAGCAACAAGGTCGCGATCAGCGCGCACACAATGATCAGGCCGACCACCCACTGCGCGCTGGTATACATCTGCGCCGCCGTGTCTGCTGCGGTTTCCACGCCTTTTTGGTTGAAGGTAATCATGTCCTCCAGGCTTTTATTCAGGAGCGTGCCCTGCGGGCCGAGGCGCGTGCTGAGCAGGTCGATGGCGTCTTGCTGCTGGTCCTTGTCGACCAGCTCCACCATCTGGCTGACGATACTGTTGTAAGTGTTCACATTGATGTTGAGCTGCTTGAGCATGGCGCGTTCGTCGTCGCCGCTGAGCAGGTCTGCGTGGTGCTCCAGCAGGGTGTTGAGTTCGCTGCGCTGGTTGGCGATCAGGCTTTTGCTGTTGTCGCGGATCCGTGATTCGTCAGTGGTCGCCATGCGCATCGACTCCAGGCGGATGCTGGCGATGCAGGCGGCAGCGTCGTGGATATTCTCGATGCTCGGCATCCACGATTCTTCAATCACCAACGCGCTTTCGCGCAGCTTGGCCATCTGCCCCAGGCCAAACATTCCGACGATCACCAGCATGCTGGCCAACACCCCAAAACTCAGGCTGGCGCGCAGACCGATCGGCATATTCCTCAATGACATCTTAGTGCTCCTTAGGCGATTTGAACCGGTTCCCGGGTCGGTCTTCAGACCTTGTTAGGTTGGGAAGGGCGCGCTATATATCAAAGTGCCATCAAGGTGGTAATCGGGGTTTCCCCTAAGTGGTATCAAGGGTGTTACATACGTTGAGAATTCACAGGTTTGCGCGGTTTCCTGGCAACGAGCGTCAAGCCCCGCTGCTCGAGGCCTGTAGCGGTGGGCGGCGCGACTTTATGGTGTTTTTGCTGACCGTACGGTCGATTGGTGAAAATTGAAAATAAATGTACAAATTGCATGAAGTTGTACAGTTCGGATGTGCAAATCATCCTTCTCCTGCCTCGATTCACTGGCTAAGCTCAGGCATCCAGATACCCGTTCGAGGTTTCCCGCATGTCGCCATCCGCCCCTGCCATCGCCCGCATGATCCTCGATGGCTTCGACGATTACCGTGAGCACTTTCGCCAGATCACCGACGGCGCTCGCGAGCGTTTCGAAAAGGCTCAGTGGCAACAAGGGCAGGCGGCGTCGGCGGCGCGGATCAATTTGTATGAAGAGAAGGTCGCTGAAGTCACGGCGCGTCTGCGTGCCCACTTCGATGAGGCGGCGTTGCTGGCAGTGGACGAGTGGCCATTGGTCAAAAGCGCGTACATCGGCCTGATCGACCTGCGCTTTGACGATGAGCTGTCCGAGACCTGGTACAACTCGATCTTTTGCGGGCTGTTCAGCCATGACCTGATCAGCGACGGCTGCATGTTCATCCACACCACGCGGCCCAGCCTGCGCCGGGCACGTGCGGCGCAAACGCGTACCTATAAGCCTGCGGGCGACCTGGCGGCGACGCTGGCGCAGATCTTCGCCGATTACCGCTTCAGCGAAGCCTACGCCGACCTCGACGGCGACCTGCGCCGCCTCCAGGCGCAGTTGCGCGAAAACCTGCCGGATTGGGTGTGCAAAGACCCGCAGCTGAGCATCGAGCTGTTTTCGTCGGTGCTTTACCGGAATAAAGGCGCCTATCTGGTTGGGCGCATTTTTACCCGCGACGAGCAGTGGCCACTGGTGATCCCGTTGTTGCACCGCGAAGGGCGCGGCATCCAGATCGATGCGCTGATCACCGACGAAGCCGATGTGTCGATCATCTTCTCCTTCACGCGCTCCTACTTCATGGTCGATGTGCCGGTGCCGGCCGAGTTTATCGGCTTTCTCAAGCGCATCCTGCCTGGCAAGCATATTGCCGAGCTGTACACCTCGATCGGTTTCTACAAGCACGGCAAGTCGGAGTTCTACCGCGCGTTGATCAACCACCTGGCGACCACCGATGATCAATTCATCATGGCGCCCGGCGTGCGCGGCATGGTTATGAGTGTGTTTACGCTGCCGGGTTTTAACACCGTGTTCAAGATCATCAAGGACCGTTTTTCGCCGTCGAAGAACGTCAACCGCGCCACGGTGATCGAGAAGTACCGGCTGGTTAAAAGCGTTGATCGCGTGGGGCGCATGGCCGACACCCAGGAGTTCGCCGACTTCCGTTTTCCCTTGAGCAAATTCGAGCCCGAATGCCTGGCCGAACTGCTCGAAGTGGCCGCTGGTACGGTGCAGGTGGAGGGCGATACGGTACTGATTCGCCACTGCTGGACCGAGCGGCGCATGACCCCGCTCAACCTCTACCTCGACAACGCCAACCCCGCCCAAGTGCGTGAAGCCCTGGAAGACTACGGCCTGGCGATCAAGCAACTGGCGGCGGCGAACATCTTTCCCGGCGACATGCTGCTGAAGAACTTCGGCGTCACCCGCCACGGTCGTGTGGTGTTCTATGACTATGACGAGATCTGCTTTCTCACCGAAGCCAACTTCCGCCACATCCCCGCGCCGCGCACGCCCGAAGATGAAATGGCCTCGGAGCCTTGGTACTCCATCGGCCCACTGGACGTATTCCCGGAAGAGTTCCCGCCGTTCCTGTTTGCCGATGCCGGCCAGCGCAAGCTGTTCGACGAGTTGCATGGCGAGTTGTACAACGCCGACTACTGGAAAGGCCTGCAGGAAGCGATTCGCGCGGGCAAGGTGATTGATGTGTTTCCGTATCGGCGCAAAGACCCGCTGTAAACGCATATACCGTTTGGGAGGAGGCTTGCTCCAATTTAACAACGTCTGTGCGAAGTGGGCTGTTGTGGCGAGCAGGCTTGCCCTGCGTTGGGCTGCGCAGCGGCCCCAAAAACAGACTCAGAGTTCTTTCAGGAGTATCTCGGTGTCTACAATGAGGCTGCTGCGCAGCCCAACGCAGGGCAAGCCTGCTCGCCACAGAGGAGCGTGGATTAAGACAGTTGCTCCCACATTTGATCCGGTTTACTTAGCCGTCTGCCAGATCAGCTGCTTTTCTGCCACACTTGCCGGCCGTGCATAAATAGACGACCTGCAAAGTACCTGATGACTGACCAAGCGCCCGCTATCGACCAACTGCTCAAAAACCTCGATCACGCCATGCTCGCCGACCGCCACCGCTTGCGGCGCCAGTTGCTTGAGCTGCGCAAGAAGCCCGACGAGCAGAAGCTGGCGCAGTGGGTTACGCGTATGCAGGCGTCCTGCGCCCAGGTCACCGCGCGGCGTGCCAGCCTGCCAGTGATTCGCTATGACGACAGCCTGCCGATCGCCGCCAAGCGCGACGAGATCAAGGCCGCGTTGCTCAAGCATCAGGTGCTGATCATTGCCGGTGAAACCGGTTCGGGTAAAACCACCCAGTTGCCGAAGATCTGCCTGGAGATCGGTCGCGGCCAGTACGGCCTGATCGGCCACACCCAGCCGCGCCGGATTGCTGCGCGCAGCGTTGCCAGCCGGGTTGCCGAAGAGCTTGCTACGCCATTGGGCGCGCTGGTCGGCTATCAGGTGCGTTTCGAAGATCAGAGTGACTCCAACACGCTGATCAAGCTGATGACCGACGGTATTTTGCTGGCGGAAACCCAGAACGACCGTTATCTGGAACGCTACGACACCATCATCGTCGACGAAGCCCACGAACGCAGCCTGAACATCGACTTCCTGCTCGGTTACCTGAAAACCCTGCTGCCGCGTCGCCCGGACCTGAAAGTCATCATCACCTCGGCGACCATCGACCTGGAGCGCTTTTCCAAGCACTTCGACGATGCGCCGATTGTCGAGGTCTCGGGCCGCACCTTCCCGGTCGACACCTGGTATCGCCCCCTGACGCTGGAGCAGGACGAGGAGGGCAACCGCGTCGAGGATGACTTGACGGTCGACCAGGCGATCCTCGCCACCCTCGACGAAATTGCCGCCTATGAGCGCAGCGAACGCCGCAGCCCCGGCGATGTGCTGGTGTTTTTGCCGGGCGAACGCGAAATTCGCGACGCCGCCGACATGCTGCGCAAGGCCCAGCTCAAGCACACTGAAATTCTGCCGCTCTACGCGCGCCTGTCGCCGGCCGAACAGCAGCGGATTTTCCAGTCCCACCCAGGCCGCCGCGTGGTGTTGGCGACCAACGTCGCGGAAACCTCGCTGACCGTGCCGGGCATTCGCTATGTGATCGACAGCGGCACCGCGCGCATTAGCCGCTACAGCTACCGCGCCAAGGTGCAGCGCCTGCCGATCGAGGCGATTTCCCAGGCCAGTGCCAACCAGCGTAAAGGCCGCTGCGGCCGGGTTGAGCCGGGCATTTGCATTCGCTTGTACAGCGAAGAAGATTTTATCGGCCGCCCGGAATTTACCGACCCGGAAATCCTGCGCACCAACCTCGCCGCCGTGATCTTGCAGATGCTGCACCTGCGCCTGGGCGAAATCACTGACTTCCCGTTTATCGAGCCGCCGGATGGCAAGGCGATCAGCGACGGTTTTAACCTGCTGCAAGAGCTCTCGGCAGTCGACCGCAACAGCCAGCTCACGCCCCTGGGCCGGCAGTTGGCGCGCTTGCCGGTGGACCCGCGCATGGGCCGCATGCTGCTCGAAGCGGCCAAGCTTGGCAGTTTGCAGGAAGTGTTGATTGTGGCCAGTGCCATGTCGATCCAGGACCCACGCGAGCGTCCGCCGGAGCGCCAGCAAGCCGCCGACCAGGCCCACGCGCAATGGAAGGATGCAGATTCGGACTTCGCCGGGCTGGTTAATCTGTGGCGCGGCTTTGAAGAACAGCGCCAGGCACTGACCGCCAGCCCGTTGCGTAACTGGTGCCGCAAGAACTTCCTGAATTACCTGCGCCTGCGCGAGTGGCGTGACTCCCATCGCCAGTTGAGCCTGATCTGCCGCGATATGCAGCTGACGGTCAACAAGGAGCCGGCCGACTTTGCGAAACTGCACAAGGCGGTGCTGTCCGGTTTACTCAGCCAGATCGGCCAGAAAACCGAAGACGGCGATTACCTCGGCGCACGGCAGCGGCGCTTCTGGATTCACCCATCTTCGGGCATCGGTAAAAAACGTCCGCAATGGCTGATGACCGCCGAACTGGTGGAAACCACCAAGCTGTATGCGCGCATGGTCGCCAAGATCGATGCCGACTGGATCGAGCCGCTGGCCGGGCACCTGATCAAGAAAAACCACTTCGAACCGCACTGGGAAAAGAAGCGCGGCCAAGTGGTGGCGTTTGAGCAGATCACCCTGTTCGGGCTGATTGTGGTCGGGCGCCGGCCGGTACATTACGGGCCGATTGACCCGGTGGTGTCCCGCGAGTTGTTTATTCGTGAAGGGTTGGTACGCGGCGAGATTCAATCCCGCGCCAAGTGCCTCACGGCCAACCAGCAACTGCTGGAACAGCTCGATGAACTGGAGGCCAAGGCCCGTCGTCGCGACATTCTGGCGGATGAAGAAACCCTGTACGCCTTTTATGACGCGCGCTTGCCGGCAGAGATCCACCAGACCGCCACGTTCGACAGTTGGTACAAGGTCAACAGCCAGAAAGACCCGCAACTGCTGATCATGCGTGAAGAGGACGTGCTGGCCCGCGAGGCCAGTGAAGTCACGGCCGCGCATTACCCCGACACCCTGCACCTGGGCGACCTGGAACTGGCCCTGAGTTACCACTTTGAACCCAACCACCCCCGCGACGGCGTAACCCTGCGCGTACCGGCGCCATTGCTGCCGGCGTTGCCGCCCGAGCGCCTGGAGTGGTTGGTGCCGGGTGTGATCGAAGCCAAGTGCATTGCGCTGGTGCGCAACTTGCCCAAGGCGCTGCGCAAGAACTTTGTGCCGGTGCCGGATTTCGTCAAGGCCGCCCTGCAACGTATCGAATTTGGCCAGGGCTCGTTGCCCCAGGCGCTGGGCCGCGAATTGCTGCGCATGACCGGCGCGCGGGTCAGCGATGAAGCCTGGGCCGAGGCGGCGCAGCAGGTGGAAAGCCACCTGAAGATGAACCTGGAGGTGGTTGACGGCCAGGGCAAGTTCCTGGGCGAAGGCCGCGACCTGGCCGAGCTGACCGCACGTTTCGCCGAGGCCAGCCAGGCCGCATTGGCTGTACCGCAAACCGCGAAAAGCCAACAGCCGGTGGAAGCCAAGGTGTTTGCCGCCGTGGCGGAAAAGACCCAGCAAAAGATTGCTGGCCTGTCGATGACGGTGTATCCGGCACTGGTCGAAGAAAACGGCACGGTCAAGGAAGGGCGTTTCTCCACTGCCGCCGAAGCCGAGTTTCAGCACCGCCGCGCCTTGCAGCGCCTGCTCATGCAGCAACTGGCGGAACCGGCAAAATTCCTGCGCGGCAAATTGCCTGGGTTGACTGAGCTGGGCCTGATGTACCGCGAGCTGGGGCGCATTGATGCGCTGGTGGAAGATATTCTGTTGGCCAGCCTCGACACCTGCGTGCTCGAAGGCGAAGCCAGCCTGCCGCGTGACGGCGCGGGTCTGGCTGCGTTGGCCGAACGCAAGCGCGGCAGTTGGACCGAACACGCCGAACGCCTGGCGCGCTTGACCCTGGACGTGCTGAAACTCTGGCATGGCTTGCAGAAACGCTTCAAAGGCAAGATCGACCTGGCCCAGGCGGTGGCGTTGAACGACATCAAACAGCAACTCAGCAACCTGGTGTATCCCGGTTTTGTGCGCGAAACCCCGGCGCAGTGGTTCAAGGAATTGCCGCGCTTTCTCAAGGCCATCGAGCTGCGCTTGGAGAAGTTGCCAAGCCAGGTGCAAAAGGATCGGGTCTGGAGCTCGGAATTGGGCGGCTTGTGGGCGCAGTACCAGAACCGCCTGAACAAACACGCCCAGGAAGGCAAGCGCGACCCGCAGCTGGAGCTTTACCGCTGGTGGTTGGAGGAATACAGGGTGTCGCTGTTTGCCCAGCAGTTGGGCACCAAGGTGCCGATTTCCGATAAGCGTTTGAGCAAACAGTGGAGCCTGGTCGAGGCCTGAGTTCTTCCTCGATCCTCCAGGCAACGCCCAACCCCTGTGGGGGTTAATCCTGGGGATGGCGCCAAATGCGCGAGGTTGTGGCAAACTTCGCAGTCATAAAGACCGGTAACGCCGCGAAACACTGTGGTGCGATGGGATAAAGCGTTGCCAGTTTGATGCCCGCTGGAGGGTATCGAACGAATTAAAGTTTGGTACGACGGTACCAATATCTTCTCTGCCTGACAGATTTAGAGGAACGACCGTGCATAACGTCGTCATCAGCGGCACTGGCCTGTACACCCCGGCCAACAGCATCTCCAACGAAGAGCTGGTGCAGTCTTTCAATGCTTACGTGCAACAGTTCAATTCAGACAACGCTGCCGCCATTGAGCGCGGTGACGTGCAGGCATTGACCGAGTCCAGCGCCGCCTTTATCGAGAAAGCGTCGGGCATCAAGAGCCGCTTTGTGATGGACAAGGACGGCATCCTTGACCCACAACGCATGGCCCCGCGCCTGCCCGAGCGCAGCAACGACGAGTGGTCGGTACTCTGCCAGATGGCCGTCGGCGCCGCCGAACAAGCCCTGCAGCGCGCCGGCAAGACCGCCGCCGACATCGATGGCGTGATTGTCGCCTGCTCCAACCTGCAGCGCGCCTACCCGGCCATCGCCATTGAAGTCCAGGAAGCCCTGGGCATCCAGGGTTTCGGCTTCGACATGAACGTGGCGTGTTCTTCGGCCACCTTCGGCATCCAGAACGCTGCCAACAGCATTCAGTTGGGCCAGGCCCGGGCGATCCTGATGGTCAACCCGGAAGTCTGCACCGGCCACTTGAATTTTCGCGACCGCGACAGCCATTTCATCTTCGGTGATGCGGCCACGGCGGTGATTCTTGAGCGTGCTGATCTGGCGACCTCCGAGCACCAGTTCGACGTGGTCAGCACCAAGCTGCTGACCAAGTTTTCCAATAACATCCGCAACAATTTCGGTTTCCTCAACCGTACCGCCGAAGAAGGCATCGGCGCGCCGGACAAGCTGTTCGTGCAGGAAGGCCGCAAAGTCTTCCGTGATGTCTGCCCGATGGTTGCCGAGTTGATCGGTGTACACCTGCAAGAAAACCAACTGAGCGTGACCGACGTGAAGCGCTTCTGGCTGCACCAGGCCAACCTGAGCATGAACCACCTGATTGTGAAGAAGCTGCTGGGCCGCGAAGCCTCGGTGGAAGAAGCGCCGGTGATCCTTGATACATACGCCAATACCAGCTCGGCGGGCTCGGTGATCGCGTTTCACACCTATCAGGACGATCTGCCCAAGGGCTCGGTTGCAGTGCTCAGCTCGTTCGGTGCGGGTTACTCGATCGGCAGCGTGATCCTGCGCAAGCGCTAATCTTGTGGGAGCTGGCTTGCCTGCGATGGCATCACTGTGGTGTGACTGATCCACCGAGGTGCTTGCATCGCAGGCAAGCCAGCTCCCACATTGATCCTATTTCCAAGGCAAGATCGAGGTTTGAATGGCAGCAGCGGACGACGCGCACCTGCTTGAACGGCTGCTCAAGGGCGAGCAGCGGGCCTACAAGGAACTGGTCACTACCTATCAGAGCGCCATGCGCGCGGTTGCCTATGCCATTGTCGGCCAGCGCCACGCCGATGAAGTGGTGCAAGACGCCTGGTTGTCAGTGGTACGCAACCTGGCCAAGTTCGAAGGGCGCTCCAGCCTCAAAACCTGGCTGCTGACCATCACCGCCAATTCTGCCAAGGGCCGCTACAAACAGAATCGCCGGGAAGTATTGCTCGACGATTTGCCTTCGCCCCACGGCACCATTGGCGATGACCGCTTCGTCCCCGACGACGGCCACTGGGCCGTTGCGCCTTACGCCTGGCACCAGGACACCCCGGAAGCCTTGCTGACCGAGGATGAACTGCGCAAATGCCTGGAGCATACAATCCTGAGCTTGTCGGAGCTGCAAAGCAGCGTACTGGTGTTGCGTGAACGTCAGGGCCTGGAGTTGGAGGAGATTTGTAATCTTCTGACCCTCTCGCTCTCCAATGTCCGTGTGCTGTTGCATCGAGCACGGCTTAAAGTCTTCGCCACGGTGGAGCATTTTGAGGAAACGGGCGAATGTTGACCTGTAAGGAACAAGTGGCGCGGTCCAGTGACTACCTCGATGGGCAATTGACCTTTCGAGAGCGTTTGCTGGTGCGTCATCACTTGATGTTCTGCCCCAACTGCCGGCGATTTATTCGTCAGATGCGCCTGATGCAGGCGACTTTGAAGATCATGCCGGAGGAGCCGGTAAAGGACGCTGATGCACTGGCTGATCGGCTGGTGGCCGAAAGGCTCAAAGATCAGTAACGGTGGGAAAGAGGCAGGCTCGCGTGGGTGAGTCTAACGGATGATGGGGATCGACCCACCCACGCAAGGCTGTTGAAACCCCCTCGGGCCGTCCTGGCCCAAGGGTTATTGCATGCACATTTAGAACTTGGCTTCAGCATCCAACTGCAAGGTGTTGGTGTTGGCATCACGCTGCGTGCGGCTGGCGTAGTCAGCCTTGGTCAGGAAGTACGTGGCGCCGAGGGCGAAGTTCTTGTCGATGTCGTAGCTGACTTTGAGCTTGTGACCGCGCGAACCGGTGGTGCCGTTGGCGAAGTCCGAATCGGTGAAGGCGCCAACCACTGCATCACGTTGCGTATCGCGGTAGTTGTAGTCCAGGTTGAAACCGAACACCTTGGATTTGGCACCGATCAACCAGGCGGTGTCCTGGTCGGTCACCGCATCGTTGTTTTTCACGTACTGGCCGTAGAACGCCAAAGGCACGGCCAGGCCGCCGATGTCGGCTTGGGCAAAGCCTTCATAAAGACGGAATTCGTTGTTGGCCGAGTTGCCGTTGACCGCCAGCGCGCATGGCGTGGTGGTGGTTGTGCAGCGGCTGTCCTTGTCGTTCTGGTAGGCGTAGACGCTGCCGCCCAGGGTCATTTTCAGGTTGTCGGTGAGCGAGAAGCGCGTGCCCAACTGGCCGGAGGTCAGGCGCAGGTCGTGGCGAAATTGCACGCCGTCGCCGTCTACGTTGTCCTTGAGGTTGTAGTTACCCAGGCTGCCGAACAGCTCGGCGCTGCCGCCCAATGGGTACTTGTAGGTGACGGCCAGGCCTTCAGGGTTGATGTCGCTATCCCAGATCACGTCGCCCATGTTTACCCACGGCTGCAGCATCTTGCCGCCGATCACGTGCAGGTTCTTGATCTGGTCCGGGTGGTAGTCGATGTAGCCCAGGTCCAGCCAGATCGACTTCTTGTCGAAGTAGTTGTCCTGGTCCTGGTTGGTGGAGCGCGCGTCGTCGCTGCTGCCGGTGGCTACGCGGATGCCGGTGTCGACCTGGGAGTTGATTTCGGTGTAGGCACCCAGGCGGGCACGGATGCGCTGACGGTCTTTGTCGCGGCCGCCGTTGTTGGATTCGCCCTGGATCTTCACGGTTTCCTGACGGAAGCGCACATCACCCTTGAGCTGAGTGCGTGCGGCCCAGGCCAGCTTCTGATCGAAGACGCTGAGGTCGTTGGTTTTTTTCGCGGTGGCCGCGATCTGCTCGTTGGTCTCTTGTTGAGCTTGCTGTGCGATCTGCTTTTCTTTCTGGTCCTTGGCTAATTCCGTTTGCAGTTCGGTGTACTGCGCAGCGGTGATCTGGCCGTTGGCCTTGAGCATGTCGAGCAATTTAGCGTCGACTGCAGCGCTGGCCGGAACGCTCAGGGCCAGCAACAGGCCGCCACACAGGGCCGCCGCAGTTTTAGTGGAAGCAAGACGCATATCAATCTCCGAAAGTGAGGAGGGATGGCAAACCATCCAGGACACAACCGACCGATGACGGACGGAAAATAGCCGCCTGGTAGAACCAGGCGCTCTAAAAACAGGCGTCAGTATCGCGATCGTTTATGACGGAGTAGTGGCTAAGTGATTTCACCTAGATGACAAATTATTTAATCTGGAACTAATTGTTTCGAGGTTTGTCGCGCTCGTTTCGAGGTGTGCCTGGCGCCGCGATAGGCGATACTCGCCAGGCTTTCACGCCAAGAAACAGTGAGGATGCCGATGCCGCTGCAACGCCTGGACAAGCTGTCTGCAATTGCCCCGCAAGTCTGGGATGCCCTGGTGCCGCAGGCCCAACCCTTTGTGCGGCACGCCTTTCTGAGTGCCCTGGAAGACAGCGCCAGCCTGGGCCCGCAGTCCGGTTGGCAGCCCGAGCATTTGCTGCATTGGGAAGGCGAGCGGCTGGTGGCGGCCCTGCCCAGCTACCGCAAGTGGCACTCCTACGGCGAGTACGTGTTTGATCATGGCTGGGCGGATGCGTGCGCGCGCGCGGGCATCGAGTACTACCCCAAGTTGCTGACGGCGGTGCCGTTCAGTCCGGTGAGTGGCCCACGTTTGTTGGCCAGGAATGCCGAGGACGGGGTTGAACTGCTGGGTAGCTTGCCCGGGTATCTGGAAATCGAAGGGCTCTCCAGTGCCCATATCAACTTCACCGACCCGTTGGCCGATGCCGCATTGGCTGGGCAGGCGGGTTGGTTGCAGCGCCTGGGCTGCCAGTTCCACTGGCAAAACCGCGGCTATCGCGACTTCCAGGACTTCCTCGATGCCTTGAGTTCACGCAAGCGCAAACAAATGCGCAAAGAGCGCGAGCAAGTGGCGGGGCAGGGCATCGATTTTGAATGGTTGCAAGGCCACGAGTTAAGCGAGGCGCAGTGGGATTTTGTCTACGCCTGTTACGCCAACACCTACGCGGTGCGTCGCCAGTCACCCTACCTGACCCGCGCCTTTTTCAGCCTGCTGGCCGAACGCATGCCCGAGGCGATCCGCGTGGTGCTGGCCAAACAAGGCGCACGCCCGGTGGCCATGGCCTTCAGCCTGATCGGTGGCGACAGTTTCTATGGCCGCTACTGGGGCTGCCTCGCGGAGTTCGACCGCCTGCACTTCGAAACCTGCTTCTACCAAGGCATGGACTACGCCATCGCCCACGGCCTGCAACGTTTTGACGCTGGCGCCCAGGGCGAACACAAGTTGATTCGCGGCTTTGAACCGGTGATCACACGGTCATGGCACTACCTGCGCCATCCGGGTTTGAAGAATGCCGTGGAAGACTTCCTGGAGCGCGAGCGGGTTGGGATTCTGGCGTATGCCGAAGAGGCAAGGGCAGCCCTGCCTTATCGGCAGGGCTGAACCCGTTTGCCTCAGGCTGGCTGCTCCTTGCCCAGCCATCGATAGGTCACGCCGCCGATTACAGCACCGAGGATCGGCGCCAGCCAGAACATCCACAACTGCTGGATCGCCCATCCGCCAACGATCAGTGCCGGGCCGGTACTGCGGGCCGGGTTGACCGAAGTGTTGGTCACGGGAATGGAGATCAAGTGGATCAAGGTCAAGGCCAGGCCGATGGCGATGGGTGCAAGACCCGGCGGAGCACGACGGTCGGTGGCGCCGAGGATGATCAGCACGAACATCGCCGTCATCACCAGCTCACAGACAAACCCCGCAGCCATCGAGTAGCCACCCGGCGAATGCTCGCCGTAGCCGTTGGAGGCCAGGCCCGACGCCAGTTCGAACCCCGGCTTGCCACTGGCAATGAAGTACAACAGCGCAGCGGCGACAGTGGCGCCGATTACCTGCGCGACGATGTAAGCCGGTAACTCCCTGGCCGGAAACCGCCCGCCCACGACCAGCCCCACTGACACTGCCGGGTTGAGGTGGCACCCGCTGATATGCCCGATGGCAAACGCCATGGTCAGCACCGTCAGCCCGAAGGCCAGGGCCACACCGAGGAACCCGATCCCGACGGCGGGAAACGCTGCGGCCAACACCGCACTCCCGCAACCGCCCAACACCAGCCAAAACGTACCTAACCCCTCTGTGATTGAACGTTTGAACAAAGACATGCGACACGTCCTTGATAGATAGCTCTACCGAATCAGCAAATCAGTGATGCTCCCTGCAGATTTACTTCAGCGCCCCTCTAGGCACTGCACTGATTACAGCACGCTTTTGATACAAATCCAGGCCATAAAAAAAGCGCCAGGGGCCCGTGGATTAGGGGCTTGGCGCTGATTAAAGGTGGGAGCTGGCTTGCCTGCGATTGCGGTGTGCCAGATAACCAATTCGGTACTGACAGTGCGCTATCGCAGGCAAGCCAGCTCCCACACTGTTTTGCGGTGTGTTTTTAATCGATGCCGACGAACCCACCCGTTTGGTGCTGCCACAACCTGGCATACAAGCCGCCATGGGCCAGCAGTTCGGCATGGCTGCCGGTCTCGGCAATCTGGCCTTTCTCCAGCACTACCAGCCGGTCCATGCGCGCAATGGTCGACAACCGGTGCGCAATCGCAATCACCGTCTTGCCTTGCATTAAGGTCTCCAGGCTTTCCTGAATCGCCGCTTCCACTTCCGAATCGAGTGCCGAGGTGGCCTCGTCCATGATCAGAAGCGGCGCGTCCTTGAGCAGCACCCGCGCAATGGCAATGCGCTGACGTTGCCCGCCCGAGAGTTTCACCCCGCGCTCGCCCACGTGCGCATCCAGCCCTGTGCGCCCTTCGGCATCCGACAGCAGCGGGATGAATTCATCGGCGCGGGCTTTGTGGATGGCGGCGTTGAGTTCCTCATCGGTGGCATCCGGCTTGCCGTACAGCAAGTTGTCACGGATCGAGCGGTGCAGCAGCGAGGTGTCCTGGGTGATCATGCCGATCTGTGCCCGCAAGGACTCCTGGGCGACTTCGGCGATGTTCTGGCCGTCGATCAGGATGCGCCCGCCTTGCAGGTCGTACAGGCGCAGCAGCAAGTTGACCAGGGTTGATTTGCCCGCGCCGGAGGGGCCGATCAGGCCGATTTTCTCACCGGCTTTGATCTGAAGGTTCAGGCCGCCAATGATCCCGCTCTTTTTGCCATAGTGGAAATCCACCTGCTCGAAACGCACTTCGCCGTGCGGCACGTTCAGGCGCGGGGCATTGTCGCGGTCGGTCACTGCCAGCGGTGCAGCGATGGTTTTCAGGCCGTCCTGCACCATGCCGATGTTTTCGAAGATGCCGTTGACCACCCACATGATCCAGCCGGACATGTTGACGATACGGATCACCAGGCCTGTGGCGAGGGCGATGGCGCCCACCGAAATCAGTGACTGCGTCCACAGCCACAATGCCAGGCCGGTGGTGGTGACGATCAGCACGCCGTTCAAGGTGCAGATCACCACGTCCATGCTGGTGAGCACGCGCGCGGCCAACTGGGTTTTTTCGGTCTGCTCGATGATCGCTTCCTTGGCGTATTCCTGCTCATTTTGCGTATGGGCGAACAGCTTCAAGGTGGTGATGTTGGTGTAGCCGTCGACAATGCGGCCCATCAATTTGGAGCGCGCCTCGGAGGAAATCACCGAGCGTTCTTTCACGCGAGGCACGAAGTAACGCAACGCAAGGCTGTAAAGAATGATCCAGGTGATCAGCGGGATCATCAGGCGCCAGTCCGCCTCGGCAAACAGCACCAGGGCGCTGATGGCGTAGATCGACACATGCCAGATGGCTTCCGCCGTCGCCACTGCCGAATCGCGCAAGGAGTTGCCGGTTTGCATGATGCGCTGGGCAATGCGCCCGGCGAAATCGTTCTGGAAGAAGTTCAAGCTCTGCTTGAGTACGTAGCTATGGTTCTGCCAGCGGATCAGGCTGGTCATGCCTGGGTTGATGGTCTGGTGCACCAGTAAGTCATGCAGGCCATTGAAGATCGGGCGCAGCAGCAGGGCAACCACGGCCATCCAGATCAGCTCGGCGCTGTGAATCTGGAAGAAGTTGGCGGGCGGCGTGCCTTGGGCCAAATCGATAATGCGGCTGAGGTAGCTGAACAATGCCACTTCGATCAACGCGCCGATCAGGCCGACCACCAGCAAGGCGGCAAAACTTGGCCACACCTGGCGCAGGTAGTAGAGGTAGAAGGGCAGGACTTTATCAGGAGGGGCGGCGCTGGGAGCGTCGCGGAAAATGTCGATCAGTTGTTCAAAGCGACGATAGAGCATTCAGTCTGACGCCCGCGTTGCGGGCTCTCCTTTCAAATGCGCACGCGGCGTTGTGGGCCGCGTGCGGAGCTTGCTGCGGACCTCAGTCGATGCGCTTGGCCGACTTGATCACAACAGGATCGATTGGCACGTTCTGCATGCCTTGCTTGGTAGTGGTTTGCGAGTTGACGATGACGTCGACGACGTCCATGCCCTTGACCACCTTGGCGAACACGGCATAACCCGCATCGCGGCCAGGGTCGAGGAAGGCATTGTCAGCCACGTTGATGAAGAATTGGCTGGTGGCCGAATTTGGATCGTTGGTGCGTGCCATCGACAAGGTGCCACGAACGTTATGCAGGCCGTTGCTGGCTTCGTTCTTGATCGGTGCTTCGGTCGGCTTCTGCGACATCTGCGCGGTGAAACCGCCGCCCTGGACCATGAAACCCGGGATCACGCGGTGGAAAATGGTGTTGGTGTAGAAGCCTTTGTCGACATAGGCCAGGAAGTTCTTGGTACTGATCGGCGCCTTGACCGGGTCCAGTTCGATTTCAATGTCGCCATTGGTGGTGGTGATCAGGACGTGAGGGGCCTTGGCAGGCTCAGCAGCCATCAGGTTGGCTGCGAACAATACGGAGCCGGCAAAGAAGGCGATTTTTTTCAGCATGGGTCAGTGATCCTGGGTAGTGGTTTCGACTGTCTTTAGAAAATCGAGCAAGGTAGCGTTAAAGACTTCGGGTTGATCCAAGGGCGTGGCATGGCGGGAATCTTCGATTACCACCAGCCGCGCATCGGGCAGCAGTTTTACATAGTTTTCTTTCTGCGCCACGGGGGTGTAGTCGTGGTCGGCGCTGATGACCAGGGTAGGACAGGTAATTCTGGAAAGTTGTTCCTGCACGCCCCAGCCGACAATCGCATCGAAGCTGGCGAGATAAGCACGTTTGTCGTTTTTTGCCCAGCGTTCGGCCATTTTGCGCCGCAGGTCGGCTTGCTCGGGTTTGGGGAACAGCCGATCGCCCAGCGCTTTGCCGATGGTGGCAAGGCTAAGCACGCGCGCCAGGCTCCAGCGCTTGGCCCATTGCCAGTAATCATCGGCGCTGCGCACCTTGACCTCGGGCGCGCTGTTGACGATGCACAGGCTCTTGACCTGAGCGGGGTCGTCCACGGCCAGCTGGAATGCGATCATGCCGCCCATGGATAAACCCACCACATGGGCGGGCGGCAGGTTCAGGTGTTCGATCAACGCCACCAGATCGAAGGTAAAACCCTGGATGCTGTAGCGTTCGCGGGGTTTGTCGGAGCGACCGTGACCGCGTATATCCACCACGATCAGGCGGTAATGCCGGGCCAGGACCGGAATCTGCAGTTCCCAATCCTGGCTGCTGGAGCCCAGGCCGTGGATCAGGATCAGCGGAGCGCCGTGACCGTATTCCTCGTAATGCAGGCTGCAGCCTTCGTGGTCGAACCAGGCCATGGGTGAACTCCGTTTCAGGCTTGCTGGGGGGCGGCGAAAGGTGCGTCCAGGGGAGCGGTGTCGAAGGTGCGCAACAAATCGATAAGAATCTGCGTGGCCGGCCCCAGGGGTTTGTCTTTGTTCGAGTACAGGTAGAACGTCGGGTTGCGGCTGCCGCCCTTTTCCAATGGCAGCTGCTTGAGCAGGCCATCCTTGAGTTCGCGTTCGATCAGGTGTCGGGGCAACCAGGCGAAGCCCAGGCCGCTGCTGACGAAGGTGGCGGCGGTGGGCAAGCTGCCGACGGTCCAGCGCTGTTCGGCGCCGAGCCAGCCGACGTCGCGCGGCTGCTGGCGGCCAGAGTCACGGATCACCACTTGCATCTGGCTTTCCAGGTCCTGGAAGCTCAACTCGCGGTTCAGGCGATGCAGTGAGTGGTCGGGGTGGGCCACAGCGATAAATTCCACGTCGCTCATTTCGGTGCCCAGGTAGCCTGGAATGATGAAGCCGCTGATGGCCAGGTCCGCCATGCCATCCATCAACAGCTCTTCAACGCCCGACAGCACTTCTTCACGCAGGCGCACGCGGCAGCCACGGCTTTGCGGCATAAAGGCGGTGAGCGCCCGCACCAGGCGTGCATTCGGGTAGGCGGCGTCCACCACCAGGCGTACTTCGGCTTCCCAGCCCTGTTCCATATGATGGGCGAGGTCTTCCAGTTGGCTGGCGTTTTTGACCAGTTGCCGCGAGCGGCGCAACAGCACTTCACCGGCCTCGGTGAGCACGGCCTTGCGTCCGTCGATGCGCAGCAATGGCACGCCGAGCTGGTCTTGCATGCGGGCCACGGTGTAGCTCACCGAGGACTGCGAACGGTGCAGTGCTTCAGCCGCCTGGGCGAAGCCGCCGTGGTCGACCACGGCCTGCAGCGTGCGCCATTGATCGAGGGTAACGCGGGGCGCTTTCAAGATGAGCTCCTCTTGTCCTAAGCTGGCGGTCCTTATTGGAGACTGCCGAATGAGAAAATTCTGTTGTGTGTTGCTGGCGCTGCTGCCGATGGGCGCGTTTGCATTCAGCACCGATGTGACGAAAGACATTCAGGGTGTGAAGATCGATTACAGCGCCTCGGATGTCGACAGCAATATTAGTTCGATCCGACTGACCAATTACGGCTCAAATGATGCGGAGTGCAAGGTGCGTTTTACCAACGGCCCGGAAGCCCCGCGTACTCGCAAGGTCACAGTTGCGGCGGGGAAAACCACCAACACCACGGTGAATTTCAGCCGCGCCATTATCAAAATGCGTATCGCACTGACCTGCACCCCAAAATAAACCGACAGCGGAGCATGCCCACAGCAATACTCCGCTTATAAACAAATTTATAGATGGGTTATAGCAGTTTTTTACGCTTTTTTATCGAATTGGCTCTGTTTAATCTTCACTCCATCGTCTTACAGCATTTACAGATGGAGCCTACCCAGCCATGTCCAATGTTCTGATCATCGAAAGCAGCGCCCGCCAGCAGGATTCGATCTCCCGCCAGCTGACTCAACAGTTCATCAGCCAATGGCAGGCCGCCCACCCGGCGGATCAGATCACTGTGCGTGATGTGGCCCTCAACCCGGTTCCGCACCTGGACGCCAACCTGCTCGGCGGCTGGATGAAACCCGCCGACCAGCGCAGCCGCGTCGAGCAGGCGTCCCTGGACCGCTCCAACGAACTGACCGACGAATTGCTCGCCGCCGATGTGCTGGTGATGGCCGCGCCGATGTACAACTTCGCCATTCCCAGCACCCTCAAAGCCTGGCTGGACCACGTGTTGCGTGCCGGTGTGACCTTCAAGTACACCGCCACCGGCCCGCAGGGTTTGCTGACCGGCAAGCGCGCCATTGTGCTGACCGCACGCGGTGGCATCCACACCGGCGCCAGCTCCGACCATCAGGAACCGTACCTGCGTCAGGTCATGGCCTTTATCGGGATTCATGACGTCACCTTCATTCATGCCGAAGGCGTGAACTTGAGCGGTGACTTCCAGGAGAAGGGCATCAACCACGCCAAAGCGCTGCTGGCACAGGTCGCCTGACGTTTTAATCGTCACATAATCGCGTGGTGTTTATATCGCTCCACGCAAACCCTTCAAGTACGCGTATCGAACCTCCCTTTGCACTTGTTGCTCCTGAGTGCTCCTGCCCGACTGCCGCTTTAGCGAGGTCGGGTTTTTTTTGCCTTGAGTTTCAGTAAACGGCGAAAACCTTTAATGTCCCGCCCATTCGAAACGAGGCGCGCATGGGCTACTTACTGGTTGTCACCCTGATTCAGGCATTTTCCTTCAGCTTGATCGGCGAATACCTCGCCGGTCACGTCGACAGCTACTTCGCCGTGCTGGTGCGCGTGGTATTGGCCGGGTTGATCTTCATCCCGCTGACCCGTTGGCGTTCGGTGGCGCCACCCTTCATGCGCGGCATGTTGCTGATCGGTGCGCTGCAGTTCGGCGTGACCTATGTATGCCTTTACTTGAGCTTTCGCGTACTTACGGTGCCGGAAGTGTTGCTGTTCACCATCCTCACGCCGTTGCACGTGACCCTGATCGAAGACGCGCTTAACCGCCGATTCAACTCTTGGGCGCTGATTGCTGCGCTGGTTGCCGTGGGCGGCGCGGCGGTGATTCGCTTCGACCAGATCACGCCGAACTTCCTGATGGGCTTCTTGCTGCTGCAACTGGCCAACTTCACCTACGCCGCCGGGCAGGTGATGTACAAGCACCTGGTGGCGCGTTATCCGAGCGACCTGCCGCACTACCGGCGCTTCGGCTACTTCTACCTGGGCGCCTTGATCGTGGTGCTGCCGGCATTTCTGCTGTTCGGGAAAAGCAACTTTTTGCCCGAAGCGCCGCTGCAATGGGGCGTACTGGTGTTCCTTGGGCTGGTCAGCACTGCGCTGGGCATGTACTGGTGGAACAAAGGCGCCTGCCTGGTCAACGGCGGTACATTGGCGGTGATGAACAACCTGCATGTGCCGGTGGGGTTGTTGCTGAACCTGCTGATCTGGAATCAGCACGAGCCGCTGGGGCGCTTGGCGTTGGGAGGTTTGGTGATTCTGGGGGCGGTGTGGATCAGTCGCTTGGGTGTGCGCAAGGTGCCGGTCATAAGCTGATCCAGATGTGGGAGCGGCCCGCGATAGGGGGTGTCAGTCGGCAAATATTTCGACTGATACACCGCTATCGCGGGCAAGCCCGCTCCCACAGGGAATGGATGGCGTCAGGCAGATTCGTTTTCCAGGGCTGGCAAATGGCTGGCCCCCAACACCGCCGGCACCATCCCCGCGCGCAAATCATTGCCACTCGGCTGCTGATACAGGCTCAAGCCAAACTCCGGCAACACCGCCAGCAAATAATCAAAGATATCGCCCTGGATGCGCTCGTAATCGGCCCACGCCGTGGTGCGGGTGAAGCAGTAGATTTCCAGCGGCACGCCTTGGGCGGTGGTTTGCATCTGGCGCACCATGCAGGTCATGTTCGGCTGGATGTCCGGGTGGCTTTTCAGGTACGCCAGGGCGTAGGCGCGGAAGGTGCCGAGGTTGGTCATGCGGCGGCGGTTGGCCGACAGTTGCGCACTATGGCCCTGAGCTGCGTTCCAGGCCTTGAGTTCGGCCTGCTTGCGGCTGATGTAGTCGGTGAGCAGGTGTACCTGGGTCATGCGCACTTCTTCGTCGTCGCGCAAAAAGCGCACGCCGCTGGCGTCGATATACAGGCTGCGTTTGATGCGGCGCCCGCCGGAAGCCTGCATGCCGCGCCAGTTTTTGAACGACTCGGACATCAGGCGCCAAGTGGGGATCGAGACAATGGTTTTGTCGAAGTTCTGCACCTTGACCGTGTGCAGGGTGATATCCACCACGTCACCGTCGGCGCCGACCTGAGGCATCTCGATCCAGTCGCCGACCCGCAGCATGTCGTTGCTGGTCAGCTGCACGCTGGCCACAAACGACAGCAGCGTGTCCTTGTACACCAACAAAATCACCGCTGACATTGCACCCAGACCCGAGAGCAGCAACAGCGGCGAACGGTCGATCAAGGTAGCGACGATGATGATCGCGGCGAACACGAACAGCACCATCTTTGCCAACTGCACATAGCCCTTGATCGAGCGGGTGCGGGCATGTTCGGTGCGCGCGTAGATATCCAGCAAGGCGTTGAGCAGGGCGCTCACGGCCAGCGTCATGAACAGGATGGTGAACGCCAGCGCCACATTGCCGATAAACAGGGTGGCGGTCTTGCTCAGGTCGGGTACCAGGTACAGGCCGAACTGGATCACCAGCGAGGGCGTCATTTGCGCCAGGCGGTGGAAGACTTTGTTATGCCGCAGGTCATTGAGCCAGTGCAGCGCCGGTTGCCGGCCGAGCAGTTTGACGGCGTGGAGGATGAGGTAGCGTGCTACCCGTCCGACCAATAGGGCGACTACCAGCAGTATCAGCAAACCCAGGCTGGCATGCAGCAGCGGGTGTTCATCGAGGGCGCCCCAAAGGTCTTGGACGTTGAGCCAGAGCTGTTTGATATCCATGGGTAAAACCGATTCTTCTGTAAGACAACACGGGTCGATTAGAGCATTTATGTGCAACAAAGTTGGTTTTGCGGACAAATCTGCTGACAAAAAAGCAGCTGATTAGCCTCGTTCGCGTAAAGAAACTCGGTTTGAGCGCCCGAAACCGTTACCCTATGCAGCTGATATTTTGTATTTCTTCGAGGTAGCACCCGTGTTTTCCCAATTCGCCCTGCACGAACGCCTGCTCAAAGCCGTGGCCGAGCTTAAATTTGTCGAGCCTACGCCTGTGCAAGCAGCGGCCATCCCGCTCGCGCTCCAAGGGCGTGACCTGCGGGTGACGGCACAAACCGGCAGCGGTAAAACCGCCGCTTTCGTCCTGCCGGTGCTGAACCGCCTGATTGGCCCGGCCAAAGTCCGCGTGAGCATCAAGACCCTGATCCTGTTGCCGACCCGCGAGCTGGCCCAGCAGACCTTGAAAGAAGTGGAGCGCTTTTCGCAGTTCACCTTCATCAAGTCCGGCATCATCACCGGCGGTGAAGACTTCAAGGTCCAGGCCGCCATGCTGCGCAAGGTGCCCGACATCCTGATCGGCACCCCAGGCCGGATGATCGAGCAACTCAACGCCGGTAACCTCGACCTCAAGGAAGTCGAAGTGCTGGTGCTCGACGAAGCCGACCGCATGCTCGACATGGGCTTTGCCGATGACGTGCAGCGTCTTGTTGCCGAGTGCGTCAATCGCCAGCAGACCATGCTGTTCTCCGCCACCACCGGCGGTTCGACCTTGCGCGATATGGTTGCCAAGGTGCTGAACAACCCTGAGCACTTGCAGGTCAACAACGTCAGCGACCTGAACGCGACCACGCGTCAGCAGATCGTGATGGCCGACCACAACGTACACAAAGAACAGATCCTGAACTGGCTGCTGGCCAACGAGACCTATCAGAAGGCCATCGTCTTCACCAACACCCGTGCAGCAGCCGACCGCATCTACGGTCGTCTGGTGGCTCAGGAATACAAGGCGTTCGTGCTGCACGGCGAGAAAGACCAGAAGGATCGCAAACTGGCCATCGACCGCCTCAAGGCTGGCGGCGTGAAGATCCTGGTCGCCACCGACGTTGCCGCCCGCGGCCTGGACGTGGATGGCCTGGACATGGTCATCAACTTCGACATGCCGCGCAGCGGCGACGAATACGTGCACCGTATTGGTCGTACCGGGCGCGCCGGCAATGATGGTCTGGCGATCTCGCTGATCTGCCACGGCGACTGGAACCTGATGTCGAGTATCGAACGCTACCTCAAGCAGTCGTTCGAGCGCCGCACCCTCAAGGAAGTCAAAGGCACCTACACCGGGCCGAAGAAGGTCAAGGCGTCGGGCAAAGCCGTCGGCGTGAAGAAGAAAAAGACCGACGCCAAGGGTGACAAGAAGAAAACCGGCGCCAAGTCGCCAACCAAGCGCAAGATTGCCAACCGGCCGAAGACCGACAACCTGTCGCTCGTCAGCAAGGACGGCATGGCGCCGCTCAAGCGCCGCAAGCCAGAAGCGCCAGCTGCCGAATAAGGCCGCTGATATAAAAAAACCGGACGCTGTCCGGTTTTTTTATGCCCTCAGTTGATCGTTCCTACGCTCTGCGTGGGAATGCCGCCAGGGGCGCTCCGCGTCCCGTTGTGGTGGTTAATTTTTTGCTTTGGCGGCCGCCTCGTCCAGCTCCTTGAGGCGCTGGTCGATCAGTTGGCACTTGTCCGGCAGATCCGCGCTGGCAGTCTCCAGGTTCATGTGTTGCAACTCATCGTTGATTTCCTTGGCCTTGGCCGGGTTTTGCTGGGTCAGTTTGGTCACTTCCCTGGCCAGTTGTTCGCGTTTGGCCGTGGCCTCTTCCGGCGTGCAGGCCCAGGCGGGCAGGGCGCTCAGCAGGGCGGCGGCGATGGCCAGGTTCATCAGGGTTTTCATGGTCGGACCTCCTTGGCAGTGGTGTTCAGTTGAGGGCGCGAACGTCTGGAAAGTTCAGAGAAATGACGCTCGTCTATTGGGATGAACGGCCAGTGTCAGGTCATGTCACTACCTATGACGGGCCACTTTTTAATCTGCCCGCGGGAGTAATCAGGATGACGACTTACAACTGGGATCTGATCGAACGTCTACTGCATGAAGTGCAGAACGGCGAAGGCAGCTTTGCGCCGCGCAAATACGCCGAGCAGGAAGCCGCCGAGAAGGCCACGGCGGGCGAATCCACCGGTAACCTGGACGTGTTGAAAAAGACCGCCGCCGATTACGAAGCGCTGTTGTTCAAACGCGGTTTCATTGAATCGCGCCCGGAAGAAGAGGGCGGCAATGGTGAGAACTTCATCCTCACGGCGCTGGGCGCGCAGTTGCTGGCCCTGATCGACAGCTCAATTCCGGGCAACGACCACCCGCGCCAGGTGCTGGACGAGCAGGCCGACGCGCTGGACCCGGCGACGTTCGCCGAGGTGGCTTCCAAGGCGCAGATTGCCTGAAAGAGCACACCCCAAATCAAAATGTGGGAGCGGGCTTGCTCGCGAATACAGTGTGTCAGTCAATAGATTCATCGACTGATTCACCGCATTCGCGAGCAAGCCCGCTTCCACATTTTAAATCGACGCGGCCTTGAGGCATTTGAGGGCCTGGAAGTCACTGCGAACCTTGCGGATTTTTTGTGTGAGTGTCTGGCGCTGCTGCGCCGTGCTTTCGGCCATCAGGTCGATGATCAGGCCGCGGGCAGCGGCTTCGGTCTGTGCATAGGCGGTGCGGTATTGCGGGGTCCACAGGCTCTCGCGATCCACCAGCAGCTGTTGGATTTTCTGTGGGAAGTCAGCGCTGTGACGCTGCTGCAAGGCGTCGATAAATTGCGCCTGCCAATGGGCGCGATTACCGATCCATTCCTGATTCTGTTCACCCAGCGCGATTGACCACGCCGTCACTCGGTTCTGCTGGCTGGGACTCAAAGGCCCCATCCACGCATCCAGGCGTTTGCTCATGCGCTCGGCGCGCTCCTTGATCTGCTGAGCCAGTGGCGGTTTGAGGTATTCGTCCTGGCGCTTGCGCAGGTCTTTGGCCAGCGCATCTCCCATGTCTTTGACTTGTTGATCATCCAGGCCCTGCAGCAACTGGATGGCTGACGGGGTGATCTCACGGGCCACTTCAGCGATCGCCTGCTTGGCTTCGCTGGTGCGCGCTTGCAGCGCGGCGTCGGTGATCTGGTTGTTGTCGACCATTTGTTGCAGGCGATCAAGCCAGTCCAGGTAGCCCGGCAGTTGAGTGGTGCAGTGCCAGGCCAGATGTTCCTTGAGGGTGTCATTGAACCAGCTCTTTTGCCCGGCGTTCATGTCCAGGTAGTCGTTGAGCGTCCAGGGGATGATCACATCAAGGTTGCGGTAGGCCAGGCCCACGCGATTGCAGCCGGCGAGCACCAGGCTCAACGTCAGTAATACCACCAGTAATTTGATCCGACGCAGCATGGGCGTGTCCTTGCGCAGGGAGGGTTCATGCATGTGAACCTGTGCGAGGCGCGACAGTTCAGCCCATCAATAAAACGACCGCGCGGCCTTCAAGGTCAACAGGCCGTCGCATTGCGAATTGTGTCCGGAGTAGGCCGAGCAGTCTCCACCGCTGAGGCTGGAGCCGCTATAGATCAGGTCCAGGTCAACGCCTTTCCATGCGCGGGAGAACTGCACTGACCAGTCGCTGAAGCTGCTGATGGTGCCGCCTTCCACCGCAGTTGGAGTGCCGAGCTGGTGAGTGGTGTACTTCATGCTGACGCCGATGCCGAAGGGCTGTGTACCGCCGAGGTCGGCAAACAGCGTGCTGTCCTGGCGATCCGGATCGTTGCTGAACGACACGCCGAAGCGATTGCCCAGCAGGTTCAAGCCGCCGTAGAACTCCTGGCTGTCGAGCGGGCTGAGCTTGGGGTAGCTGTAGTGGATCATACCGACTTCGTAGCCGAGGGTCTGGTCGAAGGGGCGCTTGAAGCCCATGTAGGAGTCGACTTCAAGGTTGTTGGCCGAGGACAGGCCCATATTGGGCGAAAACTGGCCGAAATACAGGCCGCTGTCGTGGCTCAGGTCCAGGCCGCCGTGGAAGGAATCGCTGCCCGGCGAGGTGGGCTTGACCAAACCCTGGGCCATGCTGCGGCTGGGCGTGGTGCCTAATTTGAGGTCGAAGTCACCCAGTTCACGCTGAAAAATCTGCGCGTATGCGAGGGGGCTTGCTGTAAGGGCTGCGATGAGAAACAAGCAGGGCTTGAGCATGCTTCACTCCATGAAAAGCGAGGAGCAGTAATGAAAAAATCGGACAGATGCCCGTGCTAGACGGGTGCAAGCATACCGGCGAATGCTTCGCGGTGAGCCCCGTTCGTCGATTAGCACATCAAGATAAGTAGCAGGAGGGTGTTTCAGACTCTAGTCCTGGCGCCTTGGAAGGCAAGACGCTTAGGAGCTAGATGCGACGCGCGGGTATTACTTTTTGCCCAGGCTGATCTGCTTGGACGGGCCGAAAGTCTGGCCGCTCACGCCCTTGGCAATTTGCTGGATTTCGCCGCCGGACTTGAGGAAAGCAGCAATTTGGCTGTTGATCGATTCGCTGGTTTCAACGGCGGGAGCTGGCTTTGCTTTGCTGTTGGATGCTTTTACGCGCATGGCGGCCACTAACCTGTAGAAAATTAACTTGGCCAGGCATCGTACAGGAAATACTTGACAATTGCTTGGCAAATATCCTCTGGGAATAACCAAAGCCGTTGTAATCGGCCAAAATTTGACCTTGAAATAAGCCCCTAACTTACTGTTTTAACTCGAAACCACAGGGTTTATTCGGCTGCTGCCCGCGGGTAAAATTCGATCGATTGATCAGACGAGCGGGGCGGTGCCATTACGAGGCCACGCCAGCCCGCGATTTTTCAGGCGCACGCGCGTGGCGGGCGCAACTCGGGTAGAATGCCGCCCACGTAACGAAGGTATCTGGAAATGGCTTTAGTCGGGCGCTACAACAGCTTGCAAGTGGTTAAACACACTAACTTTGGTTTGTACCTGGATGGTGCGCAAGATGGCGAAATCCTCTTGCCTAATCGGTATATCCCCAAAGATATTCCCAGTGAAGATGAAGACTGGCTTAACGTTTTCATTTATCTGGACAGCGATGACAAACTTATCGCGACGACTGAAAAGCCGAAAGTTCAAGTCGGCGAATTCGCCAGTTTGAAAGTCGTCGAAGTCAACAGCATCGGCGTATTCCTCGACTGGGGTTTGCCAAAAGACCTGTTGCTGCCGTATTCGGAAGAAAAACGCCAGCTGACCGCAGGTGAATACTGCGTGGTGCACGTCTACCTCGACAAGCACACCAAACGCATCACCGCCACCGCGCGACTTGACCGCTACCTGGATAAGACACCTGCCAACTACCAGGTGGGCCAGGAAGTCGACCTGCTGGTGGCCGAAGCCACCGACATGGGTTTCAAGGCGATCATCAACAACAAGCACTGGGGCCTGATCCACAAGAACGAAGTGTTCAAGTTCCTGCGCCCGGGCAAGGAAGAGAAAGGCTTCATTAAAGAGATTCGCGCCGATGGCAACATCAGCCTGAGCCTGCAACCGGTTGGCCAGGAAGCGGCCTCGAGCCTGAACTCGAAGATCCTCGCCAAGTTGCGTGAAAACAACGGCACCCTGCCGGTCAGCGACAAGAGCGACCCGGCGGTGATCAGCAATTTGTTCGGTGTCAGCAAAGGCAACTTCAAGAAAGCCATTGGTGCGCTCTACAAGCAGGGCCAGATTGTGATTCACGCCGATCGCATTGAACTAAGCTGATCGCGTTTTGCTCTTCTGTAGGTGCCGCTCGGCGCCTATGGAGGCTGCAACCATGACCCGCAAAATACGCTTCGCTTACCTCGGCACTTTACTCGCGTTTCTGGTGCTCGACGGCCTCTGGCTCGGCGTTTTCATGGGCCAGACCTACAGATCCCTGCTCGGCTCGCTGATGCTTGATCAGCCTCGCTTGCTGCCTGCTGTGCTGTTTTATCTGCTGTATGCCCTCGGTTGTGTGGTGTTCGTGGTTTTGCCCAGCGGCAGCTGGCAACGTGCAGCAGGCCTTGGCGCTCTGCTCGGCCTGGTGGCCTACGGCACGTATGACCTGAGCAACTGGGCCACATTGCAAGGTTGGTCAGCCGGACTGGCACTGATGGACATGGCCTGGGGCACCTTCCTGACGGCCGTCTGTTGCAGTGTCGGCTATTTGTGTGCACATCGGGTGCGGCATTGATTGTGTACAGGATTGACGTGCACCGTTGCTGAGCATAACCCCCGCCAACAACCCTTCATAAATCTCTTTGGAACACCGTTTCAGAGGGATTGTGTGCCATTGGCACATATTCTGCTGAATACCTCGTATACAAACCAGGCCGCCTCCCGTATGCACACCGTTACGGCAGCGCAGGCCGGTATTTCGAGGAGCCAAGCGATGACCGAACAATTGCCCAAAGGCTACAGCCCGCGCCTGTACAACCAGGACCTCGGGCCGCTGCCGCAGAAATGGACCTGGTACAACATTTTCGCCTTCTGGATGAGCGACGTGCACAGCGTCGGCGGCTACGTGTTCGCCGCCAGCCTGTTTGCCCTCGGGTTGGCCAGTTGGCAGGTGTTGATCGCCTTGCTCACCGGCATTTGCATCGTGCAGTTGATTGCCAACCTGGTGGCCAAGCCGAGCCAGCAAGCGGCGGTGCCATACCCGGTCATCTGCCGGCTGGCATTTGGCGTGTTTGGGGCGAATATTCCGGCGGTGATTCGCGGTTTGATCGCCGTGGCCTGGTACGGTATCCAGACGTACTTGGCGTCGAGTGCCTTGATTATCGTAGTGCTGCGCTTTTTCCCGCAGATGGCGGTGTATGCAGAGCCGCATTTTGCGGGCCTGTCCTACCTGGGCTGGTTTGGTTTCCTCAGCTTATGGACGCTGCAGGCAGCCGTATTCTGGGCTGGCATGGAATCCATCCGCCGCTTTATCGACTGGGCGGGGCCGGTGGTCTATGCGGTGATGTTTGCCCTGGCCGGCTGGATCGTGTGGAGGGCAGGTTGGGCGAATATCAGTTTCACCCTGGCGGAAAAATCCCTGTCAGGCTGGCAGGCATTTGGCCAAGTGATTGTGGCGACGGCGCTGGTGGTGTCGTACTTCTCCGGGCCTACGCTCAATTTCGGTGATTTCAGCCGCTACTGCCGCAGCATGCACGACGTGCGACGCGGCAATTTCTGGGGGTTGCCGGTTAACTTTCTGGCGTTCTCGCTGGTGACTGTCGTCATCGTTTCGGGCACTTTGCCGGTGTTTGGCGAAATGTTGCATGACCCAATCGCTACGGTTTCGCGCATCGACAACAGCATGGCCGTGCTGCTCGGCGCCTTTGCCTTCGTGACCGCCACCATCGGCATCAACATTGTCGCCAACTTCGTGTCACCCGCGTTTGATTTCGCCAACGTCGCGCCGAGCAAGATCAGTTGGCGCGCAGGTGGCATGATCGCGGCTGTGGCCTCAATCTTTATCACGCCGTGGAACCTGTTCAACAACCCGCTGATGATCCACTACACCCTGGACATTCTCGCTGCGTTTATCGGCCCGCTGTTCGGGATTTTGATTGTGGATTTTTACCTGATCAAAAAGCAGAAAATCGACGTGGATGCCCTGTTCGACGACAGCCCCAACGGCCGTTATTACTACGACGGCGGCGTGAACTGGACCGCCGTCAAAGCCTTGGTGCCTGCGACGCTGGTGGGCGTCGCTATCACCTTCACGCCCGCGTTGCAGGGCATGGCCAACTTTGCCTGGTTTACCGGGTGCTTCCTGGGAGGGCTGTTTTTCCTGGTGCTGGCGCGGCGCGAGCAGGTTCGTGCGCCGACGTCGCTGGTTGCCGGTTGACCAACACCGCGCCCGCCACCACCAAGCCACAGCCGGCGATCACCAGCGCCGGTTGCAGGCCGCCGCTTAAGTGGCTGCTCACCGAGGCCAGCAACGGGCCGCACAATTGGCCAATGGCAAAGCTGGCGGTGAGCAACCCGGTGCTGCGCTGGTAGCCGTGGGGCGCCACCTCGCGCAAACGCGCCATCACCAGTTGCATGCATGCCAGGAACGGCGCACCACACAGCAACACACCCAGCGCCAGGCCCCAGCCATTGCCCAGCAGGCAGGCGAATACCCCGGCCGCTTGCAGCCACAAGGTCGTCATCAACCAGCGGCGGGTGGTATCCGGGTCCTTGCGACGCAGGCTCGCCACCACCACACCCAGCGCCGCCGCCAGGCCAAAGCACGGCCAGAACAGGTCGGCTTGCCAGGCGCCTTTGAACTGCGCGTTGGCCATCTGCGATAAGAAGGTTGCGGGGATGATGTAGCCCAGGCCATACAAGAAGTAGATCCAGCACAGGTGCGCGATGCTGGCGTTGCTGCCCGCGCTAGTGGCATGGGTCACCGTCACGGTCGGTTTCGGTAAAAAGGGCAGGATGGCCAGCAACATCACCAATGCCACCACGCCATAGACCAGCCACAAGGTCGCAGAGTCTTCGCCCAGTAGATTGGAGCCCAGTGCCAGCAATCCTGTCAGCAGAATCCCCAGGCCAGGCCCGGCAAACACCAATGCTCCCAAACGCGGACGCTCGGCGGCTATTGCCAGCGGCTGGCTCAAACTGGTGATCATTACCAGCGCCCAGGCGCTCGCCACGCCGGTACCAAAGCGCAGCAGCAAATGCGGCCAGAAGCCATGCGCCCAGTACGACCCCAGGGTCAGCAGCACGCACAGCCACAGCCCGCCATACAAACGCGCTTTTATGTGGTGATGGCTGCGGGCGAAGATCGAGTCCACCGCGCCGACGAAATAGCCCAGGTAGTTGGCGGCGGCAATCAGGCCCGCGCCCGTCAGGTCAATCTGCCCCTCGCTGAGCAAATGCGGCATCTGCGGGGTGAGGGCGAAGCGGCCAATGCCCATGGCCATCATCAGGGCGATAAAGCTGGCGGTTAAGCGAATCAGCGGTGACATGTGCAGGTTTCCTACGGGGAAGCGAATGACCTGTAGGCTAAAGCGGATTGACTTTCTGTAAAAATGAATAATAGTGAGTAACTTGTTCAGTTTTGGAGAAAGGTATGGAGTTCAGTCAATTGCGCATCTTCCAGGCCGTGGCGGAAGAGGGCTCCATCACCCGCGCGGCTGAGCGCCTGCATCGCGTGCCCTCGAATCTGTCGACACGGCTCAAGCAAATGGAGGAGCAACTGGGCGTCGAGTTGTTCGTGCGCGAACGCCAGCGCTTGCAGCTTTCTCCCGCAGGCAAAGTGTTGCTGGACTACAGCACTCGACTGCTGGCGCTGCATGATGAAGCCCACGGCGCGGTGCAAGGAGGGCAGCCGGCGGGCGATTTTGTATTGGGCAGCATGTACAGCACGGCCGCAGTGCATTTGCCCAAACTGTTGGCGCGCTATCACAAGGCGTATCCGATGGTGAACCTCCAGGTGCAATCGGCGCCCAGCGGCGAGTTGCTAGAGGGCTTGATCACCGGGCGTCTGGACGCGGCCTTTGTGGATGGCCCGATAACGATCGCGACGCTGGACGGCGTGCCGCTGTGCGAAGAGCGCCTGGTGATCATTTGCGAGGCGGATCACCCGCCCGTGCGTGGCCCCCAGGACGTCGCCGGCCGCTCGGTGTTCACCTTCCGACGCAGTTGCGCCTACCGTGCGCGCCTGGAAACCTGGTTTTCCCACGAGCGTGTGGCCATGGGCCGCGCCATCGAGATTGAGTCTTACCAAGGCATGCTCGCCTGCGTGATCGCCGGTTCCGGCGTGGCGTTGATGTCCGAATCAATGCTCGACAGCCTGCCAGGCAAGGACAGTGTGTCCGTTCATCCGTTGACCGGGCCTTTTGCCACTGCTACTACCTGGTTAATGTGGCGCAAGGGCATGCTCGGCGCTAACCTCAATGCATGGATCGATCTGCAACAAGAGGGCAAGGCCGATTTCCTGCAAGACGCGCGCGCGATTGCTTGAACGATCCGTCAGGATTCAGATCAATCCTGTAATAGTTCGTTGTGGTTTCGTTCAAGCATTACGTAAGACTTAGAGCTACTATCACTGTAGGAAAAGGCGACAGAACTCCCGCCTAGCCGCATTACCCTCAAAGGGGGCAACCATGAAAGAGAAAATTCAAAACTGGCTCCACGACCTCGGCGTTGCGCTGGGCCTGATTGAACCGCCACTGCAGCCGATACCGATTCGCACGGATGACGAGCAGCGTCGTCCGCGTCGCCGCTAAGCTCAGTTAGCAACAGGTTTTAGAATGTGGGAGCGGGCTTGCCCGCGATAGCGGTGTATCAGTCGATTTAAAGTTGACTGACACACAGTTATCGCGGGCAAGCCCGCTCCCACAGTCGTTTTGTGCAAGGCAAAAAAACGGGCGCGACATCCGACGTCGCGCCCGCTGAAGAAACCGCTTTAAATCCTGTTACCTGTCAAATGGCCCTGGCCACCGAAGCCTCTGGCCGACGTGACAACAAGCTCACCAATACAAAACTCACCAGCCCAACCGCCAGGCTGTAGTAGATCGGCGTATTCGCGTCCAAGCCGTCTTTGAACATAAACACCAGCGCCGTCACAAAGCCCAATGTCATGGATGCAATGGCGCCGGAGGTGGTGGCGCGCTTCCAGAAAATTGCGCCCATCAGCGGGATCAGCATGCCGCCCACCAGCAGGTTGTAGGCCAGGGTCAGGGCGCTGATCACGTCGTTGACCACCAGCGCGATACCCAGCACGGCGATACCGGTCAGCATCGTAAACAGACGGTTGATGCTCAGGCTCGACTGCTTGCCGCCACGCAGGCGTGGCAGCAGGTCTTCGGTCAGTACGGTGGAAGCGGCGAGCAGGCCGGCGCTGGCGGTGGACATCATCGCGGCCAGTGCGGCGGCGATCACCAGGCCACGGATGCCGTCTGGCAGCGAGGCTTTGACGATGGCGGCGAAGGCGTTGTTGACGTTGTCCAGGTTCGGCAGCAGCACATGCGCGGCCATGCCGATCAGGGCACAGGCCAGGCCGTAGAGGATGCAGTAGAAACCGGCGAACGTGCCTGCGTACTGGGCGACTTTTTCGTCACGGGCGGTGAACACGCGTTGCCAGATGTCCTGGCCGATCAGGATGCCGAAGAAGTAGATCATGAAGTAGGTGATGATCGTGTCCCAGCCGATTTCGGTGAAGCTGAAATTCGACGCCGGCAGCTTGGCCACCAGTTGATCCCAGCCGCCGACGCGGTACAGGCAGATCGGCAGCAGAATAAACATCAGGCCGACGGTCTTGATCACGAACTGCACGATATCGGTAAGGGTCAGCGACCACATGCCGCCGATGGTCGAATACACCACCACCACGCCACCGCCGAGCAGCACCGACACCCAGAACGGCAGGCCGAACAGCACTTGCAGCACGGTGCCGATGGCCAGGATCGAGGTCACGCCGATCATCAGCGCGTAGGCCAGCATGATCACCGCACTCGCTTGGCGGGCCATCGGGTTGTAACGTTTTTCCAGCACCTGGGTGACGGTGAAGATCTTCAACTTGAGCAGCGGCTTGGCCAGGAACAGGTTCAGCGCAATGATCCCTGCGCCCAGTGCGGCGCACAGCCAGAAGCCGGAAATGCCGTGCACATAACCCAGACGCACGGTGCCGACGGTGGATGCGCCGCCCAATACCGTGGCGGCCATGGTACCCATGTACAGCGACGGGCCCAGGTTACGACCGGCCACCAGGTAGTCTTCGTGGGTCTTGGCACGGCGCATGCCGTAATAGCCGAGCACGAGCATGCCGGCGGCGTAGATGAGTACGACGAATAAATCCAAAGCCATGACGGCGGTTCTCCGTTTATTTTTTTAGGCTATTGAGAGGTTTTCTGCAGGAAGGGAGCCTGCTCTGGCGAGGGCGCTTGCTGTGGTGAGGGAGCTTGCTGTGGCGAGGGAGCTTGCTCCCGTTCGACAGCGAAGCTGGAGCCGGCTTTTTTAGGGCCGCTCCGCACCCCATCGGGAGCAAGCACCCCAGCGGGAGCAAGCACCCCAGCGGGAGCAAGCTCCCTCGCCACTACGGCCGGGCCATAGACTTCGGCCGGCTCCGGGAACACACGAAGCAAGGTCAGGTACACCACCGACGCCAGCCCCAGCGTCACCGGCAGGCTGATATCGATGCCATCGGCCAGGTTGCCCAGCGGCCCGACAAACTGCCCCGGCAGGTTGACGAAGCACAGGCCCACCAGTGCGCTCGGGACCCAGGCGCCCAGGCCGCGCCAGTTCCAGCCGTGGCTGAACCAGTAGCGCCCGCCGGTCTCACCGCGAGTGAACACCTGCAAGTCATCCGGGCAGTAGAAGCCGCGGCGCACGATCAGGCCGATGATCATCATCACCATCCACGGCGTGGTGCAGGTGATGATCAGCACGGCGAAGGTCGACACGCTCTGCACCAGGTTGGCGGCGAAACGTCCGATAAAGATGAAGGCAATCGACATCACCCCGATCAGCAACGTGGCCTTGACCCGCGACAGCAAGCGCGGGAACACGCTGGACATGTCCAGCCCGGTGCCATACAGCGAGGTGGTGCCGGTGGACATGCCGCCGATCACCGCGATCAGGCACACCGGCAGGAAGAACCAGCTCGGTGATACGGCCAGCAAACCGCCGACATAGTTGTTGGCCGCGATATAGTCCGGCGCCTTGATCGCCACGATGGTCGCGGTGGCGAGGCCGAACAGGAACGGAATCAAGGTGGCGATCTGCGCCAGCACGACCGCTAGCATGATGCGCATTTTCGGCGTCTCACGCGGGATGTAGCGCGACCAGTCACCCAGGAACGCGCCGAAGGAAATCGGGTTGCTCATGGCCACCAGCGCCGAGCCTATAAAGGCAGCCCAAAAACCAGCCTGGCCCATGGCGACGGTGCCGGCGAAGTGGCTGTCGAACGCTGGTGCGAACGCGAAGATGCCCAGCAGAAACAGCAGGCTCGCCGCCCACACCGCAATGCGGTTGACCCACAGCATGAAGCGAAAGCCGTAGATGCACACGGTCAGTACCAGCAGGGCAAACAGGCCGTAAGCCAAGCCCAGCGTCAGGTCGGTTTCCGGCAGGCCAATCAGGCGTTTCGCACCACCGACCAGCGCATCACCCGAACTCCACACCGACAGTGAGAAGAAGGCAATCGCCGTCAGCAGCGACAGAAACGAGCCGACAATCCGCCCATGCACACCAAAGTGCGCGCCGGAAGACACGGCGTTGTTGGTGCCATTGATCGGCCCGAACAAGCCCATGGGCGCCAGGATCAGCGCGCCCACCAACACGCCCAGCACAATCGCCCAGACCCCAGCCTGGAACGACAAACCGAACAGCACCGGAAACGAGCCCAGCACGGCGGTGGCAAAGGTGTTGGCACCGCCGAAGATCAGGCGAAACAGATCCTTGGGCCTGGCGGTACGTTCGTGGTCCGGGATCTGTTCGACCCCGTTGGTTTCTATTCTGCGAATACTGTTTTCGTTGTTTTTATTATTCATGATCAGCTCCGATCACATTGGCTAAGGGGGCGGCAGCCCTTCCGGCATAGCGGACAAATGTTCGTGACAGGCCAGCCACAGGCCTTGTTGTTTTAGGTGAGACGCTTGCCGTTTGAAGACAATGGTCTCGCGCTCCTGGCTAAAAAATTGCTCCCCGTTCATGCGCAGCTCGGTGGCCACGTCATGAATAAAAATCGCCGCGTCACCCTGCAGGCTGACCACCGCATTGCTTGAGCTGCAGGACAGCACTTCAAACCCCTCGTCCGCGCGCCAGCTGTCCCACAACGCCTGGTAGGCATCGCGACTGAGCAGAGGCTGGGGCAGGGTGTAAAACACGAAGCTGGCATCGGCCGTGAACGCGCCAAAGTAAGCCTCGCGGTCATTAGCGGCGAAGGCCGCCACCAGGTCGGCGGCGGCTTTCAGCACCTCTTGGGCGCTCATCAGCGGTGCGCCACGCCGGGCAGTACGCAGAGCATCTCGTACAGCAGGTTGGCGCCGAGCAGCGAGGTGTTGCCGGTGGTGTCGTAAGGCGGCGAAACTTCTACCAGATCACAACCAACCAGGTCGAGGCCCTGGCAACCACGGATGATCTCGATCGCCTGAATAGTGGTCAGCCCGCCGATTTCCGGTGTGCCGGTGCCGGGCGCCCAGGCGGGGTCGATGCCGTCGATATCAAAGCTCAGGTACACCGGGCCGCCACCGACTTTTTCGCGCACTTCGGCCATCAAGGGGGCGAGGGAGTGGTGCCAGCATTCTTCGGCCTGGACCACGCGAAACCCCTGTTTGCGGCTCCAGTTGAAGTCTTCGGCCGTGTAGCCCTGGGCACGCAGGCCGATTTGTACAACACGATCGCAATCGAGCAGGCCTTCTTCCACGGCGCGGCGGAAGGTGGTGCCGTGGGCGATTTTCTCGCCGAACATATGGTCGTTGACGTCAGCGTGGGCATCGATGTGCACCAGCCCGACCTTGCCGTGCTTTTTGTGGATAGCACGCAGGATCGGCAGGGTGATGGTGTGGTCACCGCCCAATGTCATCGGGATCACGTCGTGCTCAAGGATCTCGTCGTAGGCTTCTTCGATGATGCGTACGGCGTCGAGCAGGTTGAAGGTGTTGATCGCCACATCGCCAATGTCCGCAACCGACAGCGAGTCGAACGGTGCGGCGCCGGTGGCCATGTTGTAAGGGCGGATCATCACTGATTCAGCGCGGATTTCACGCGGCCCGAAGCGGGTGCCGGCGCGCAGCGACGTGCCGATATCCAGAGGCACGCCGATAAAGGCAGCATCCAGGCCTTTGGCCGTTTGCAGGTGGGGAAGTCGCATCATGGTGGCGATGCCGGCGAAGCGCGGCATTTCGTTGCCGCCCAGTGGTTGGTGGAAAATCTTGTCCACGGGAGTGCCTCATCGTTGTTTTGTTTATTAGGGGCCGATTCTGCGAAAAGCCCGTGGCGGGAAGAATCGGCAGAGGCAAATACTTAGTTCAGATTTTTCTAAACTAATGCTTGAGTTAAACTCGGCCCAAATGTGGGAGCTGGCTTGCCTGCGATGGCGGCGTTGAATTCACTGTTGCGATCGCAGGCAAGCCAGCCCCCACAGGATTTTTGTGTTCCGCGGAGAACAAATGGCCAACGCCTTGCCCGACCTGAAACTCCTGCGCATCTTCGTCAGCGTCGTGCGCCACCAGGGTTTTGCCAATGCCCAGCACGAACTCAACCTGTCGACGTCGGCCATCAGCACCTACATGAGCCAACTCGAATCGGCCTTGGGCCTGGTGCTGTGCCATCGCGGCCGGGGCGGATTCAGCCTGACCAGCAAAGGCGAGCTGTTCCATCAGGAAACCTTGCGTCTCTTAGGTGAACTCGAAGGCTTCGAGCAATACGCCGCCGCCCTCAAAGGCGAGCTGCGCGGCACCCTCAAGCTGGGCGTGCTGGACTCCACCGTCAGCGACAAGGCCTTGCCGTTCGCCGAAGTGATCGGCGCCTACAGCCTCGAACACCCGGCCGTGCATCTGCATCTGTCGGTGATGAGCCCTTACGAGCTGCAACTGGGCGTGCAGGACAATCGCCTGGACCTGGCCATCGGCGCGTTCTCCAACCGCATGAGCGGGCTGATCTACATGCCGCTGTATCGCGAACAGCACTGGCTGTATTGCAGCACGCGCCACCCGCTGTTCAACGAGCGGCGTATCCCCGAACAAGTGATCACCCAGCAACGCATGGTCGGCCGTGGCTATTGGAGCCAGGCCGAACTGGCGCGGCATGGTTTCAAACACAGCGCGGCCACCGTGGAAAGTATGGAAGCCCAGTTGATCCTGGTGCTGTCCGGCGCCTATATCGGCTACCTGCCCGAGCACTACGCCCAAGCCTGGGCCGACAAGGGTGACTTGCGCGTTTTGTTGCCGGCAACCTTCGGCTACCAGGCGCCGTTTTCCATGATCATGCGCCGTGGCCGCAGTCGCGAACCGCTGATCCAGACTTTCCGCGATCTGCTCAAAGCGCAGCTCAACCAGGCCTGATAAACCATGTCCAGACCCCAATGCCCTCGCTGCCTCAGGCCCGTTACCCACTGTCTGTGCGCGCTGATCCCCAGCCTCGACAGCCGCACACGCATCTTGCTGTTGCAGCACCCGAGTGAGGTCAATCACGCGCTCAATACTGCGCGCTTGGCGGCACTGGGCTTGAACAATGCGCAGTTGGTGGTGGGCGAGGTGTTTGATGACCTGGCCATGCTGTTGAGCCCGCCGGGTTATCAGGCACGCCTGCTGTTCCCGGCGGACGATGCTGAGCCGTTGCAAACCTATACGCCGAGCGATCAACCGCTGTTGCTGGTGGTGCCCGATGGCACTTGGCGCAAGGCGCGCAAGCTGCTGCACCTCAACCCGTTGTTGGCGGCTTTGCCGCGCGTGGCCCTGGCGAGCGAGCGCGTGTCGCGTTATCGGTTACGCAAGGCACCCGGCCCGGGCGCTTTGTCGACGGTGGAAGCAATCGTGCAAGCGTTGCAGGTACTCGAAGCCCCGGCTTCATTTGACGCGTTGCTCAAGCCTTTCGATGCGTTGATCGAAGGCCAGATTGCCGCCATGGGCGAGGCGGTCTACCAGCGTAATCACGTAGAGGCTACATAGCTACCGCCTGGCGTAAGCGCCGCTGATTAGGCTCGTCATTTATCACACCCTTTGAGGGAAAAATGACAGAGCCTGAAGAGACACTCCCACTTCGACCCATGGATACGTTGTCTGCGTATATCCAGGAACAACAAGCCCAAGGGCCGTTGATGACTGGCGCAGAGTGGTCCATAACACGCGTCTTGTTACCTTTGCGCAAGACACTTGAGCGCTTTTTCGGCGGCCTTGATGAGCAAGAGCAGCAAGACTACATACGTTTGCAAAAGGCCTACGTCAGCGCACAAACCACATTCGAAGCGGCTATCAAGCAACTCGGCGCGGACCTTGAAACCACCTTGTTGGCGAGCCTGACTGCAAGGCTGAAAGCACTGGCCGGCAAAGAGGTTGATCCCAAGGTTGCGCGTATCCATACCCGCTATGTGAAACCGGCTGATACATCGACGCCAAACAACCCAACCCTGCGAGTTCCACGCGCGATAGATGACCGCGTGGACAGCGAGGGCCTGTCCAGCGTCACCCTGTGGGAGGCCGCCTGCATGAACTACAGCGGTTTGTCGGGGTGGGGCTTTCCGGGGCATGTCAGCCTGAAGGAGGCCAGCTATCTGGATTCGAATGTCGGAATCAGCGCGGCGGATTTCATCGAGCTGGTGCGCGAACTCAATCTTGGCACCCAATTGCGCACGCGCCTGGACAGCGCGCTGCAGAGCTCCACGCTATTGGGCGCGCAGGTGTTGGCGCTGGCAACTGCAGAACTTGAATTCGCGTTGATAGAGGCCTTGAGGACCACCGACCGGAGCCGGGTTGACCGGGAAAAATACCACGCTGTGGTGGGTGCGTTGTCAGGCGAGTCGCCTTGGGATGTCACTCAAGAAGTGAAACTGTTCATTCCCTATGGCCCGAACAATATCAATGGGACCGAACGCTATGGCCTGCTTGGCGTATACACGGACCTGCCAAGAGGTGACTACCTGAGCATTCCTTATGTGATTTTCTCGGTCAAAGGATGCAAAGGCGCGTTCAGCTATTTCCCCGACCGGCCTGGCGGTGCCCTCAAGCACTACGACAAGTTTTCGGAGGCTGCCAATGAATTTTATGTCGGCTTCAAGGCGTTTCATGCGCGAAAGGAAATGGGGTGGTTGTATCAGTCCATGTCGCTGTCAGACTACGCGCGCTTGAACGCCAGGCCGGCGAAAGAAAGCAGGCCGGAGGAGCTCAATGCATTTGCGCAGTTCTTATACCGGTTGTGCGGGCGTGCAAGCAGGCTTACCCAGGTCAACCACATCGGCTACAAGCGCGATAGCGTTTACAACGCGCCGACAGTCAGCCTCTATCGTTTTTACATCGAGCGTTGCCGAGCCAACCTCAAGGTATTGGCGCATGAAACGCCGGGCGCCATGGCCACCTTGCTTGAGTTTTCCCAGACGCTGTTCGGTGAAATCATCAACCTGCTGTTGATCCCGGTGCCAGGGCCTTTGAAAGGCCTTGGGCGGTTGAGAGCGTTCGCCCTGTTCACTTCAATAGGGCTGACATTTTTCCAGGCGCTGCAAGAGGATAGCCGCGCAAACTTGGTGCAATTGGCGATAGATATCGCTGACTTGCTCAGCAGCAGGTTTTTGCACCGACGTTTGGCCCCGACGGTCAGGCGCCGGCATCAAGCGTTGTATAGCCGGCTGGCCCAGCAAAGCAGACTGATGACGACCACTGAGCGCAAGAGTCAGACAGGCGGCCAACTGGTTGAAAAAATGATGGGCGCCACCGACGTACCCACACAAACGTTAGAGCGGATCGTCAGCCTCAGTAATAGCTCGCGAGCCGACCTGGACCAGGTATGGGATGGAGCACCGCCCTCGGCATCGCTGGTTGAGGCGGTGAATCGGTTTAACGTCGACAAGCTGATCGACTGGGCTGCCAAGGGGGCCGACGCTAACCTTCCCGAGGCGGTCGGTGCCGTTGAGATTCTCGCTCCGCTACTCACCCAGCATAAGGATTGGCCGAAAAGCACATCCTTGAGCATTCAAAACCCGCAAGGCGTGGAAGTACGGCGCTATAGCAAACGTGCGGATCACAAGACCACGGCAGTGGTCACGGTCACCGTGTTGGAAAGCGGACTGTTCGCTTATTCAACGCCACGCCGGATCAGCGCTCATTTGCCCCAGGCTATTGTCGATTTGCTACCCGACGTTTTTTTATCGCGCAGGTCGACGTTGGTCGAGCAACTTGCCGATAAAGCCGACGCGTTGCGCATTGATCTGTTTGAGGCACTCACGGTGTATGCCGATACCAGTCGATCCGCGGCCACGGGCGCACCAGCATCAGTGCTTCGATTACTGCCTGACAGCGTTGCCAGCGCTACCCCGCCGCACCCCGTGATTGAGCAGTTACATACCTTGCACCCCGGATTGAGCCGGGCACGGTTGCTGGAAGTGCTGCGCCGAAATCCGTTGTCGGAACATCAGCAGGCACAACTCCTGCAATCGCAACTGCAACCCGAAGCGCTTTACACCGCGCTGCGCTCTGCCCGTCAGGTGGCACGCGCAGAAACCATGGTTGACGGCGTACTCCATCCTCGGCGCTTCAGTCAGAAAATTCAGAACTGGGCTACGGAGTTTGCCGTCCAAGCACTGCGCGACCTGACCGGCCAGGTACTCGTCATCAGCCCTGAAGCGCAAGCGATACCTTATGTTTCGCGGGGACCGCTGGACAAAACCATCGTCGTGATCGATCACGGGCGCGGACAGTTCTCGTTGTTTGACATTCAATCCCCCAAACCAAGGTCGACCGAAACCGATGATTTATATCAAACGGTCGTGAGCCAAATCTCTGAAACCGACCTGTTACGGTTGGGGTGGGACGAGCAGGGCGCTGCCTCTCAGTTCCGGCACACAGTCGCCCAGGCCTTGCTCAATAACCGTACGGCCGATGGCAGGTTTTATCCGGCACGCCGTGAGATCGGGCAATACGCCAGCGTTGTCGAGACGTCAAATATGGTGCCCGAGCCTGACGCGCTCGGCCTTTACAGCCCGGGCAACGATCGCTTCGTGTTTATCGAGGGAAATTATTTCAAAGTCATCCAGGGGCAAGGGTTGGTCCCCTGGCGTATTCAACACCCATTGCTGGAGCAGGCCTATGCACCCGTGCTGACCCACAATGGCGCGGGCGCCTGGCGCCACGAATGGGAGAACCCGCTGACCTGGGACGGGCAGAAGCCGTTTTATCGCCTGGGGCCATCGTTTCGTGCGTTGACGCCGGATGCCATTGTGCAGATCCAGCAGATAAGTGGAGTGACGCCGGACATCCTGCGCCGGATGCACGCACGTAATGAACGGCCTCCCGCTATCTTGAGAGAGACCGTCGAGCGCTTCACGATTCATCAGCGGCTCAAGACGCACCTGGAAGGTATGGAGACGCTTGAGGGCACCGCGTTGGGGCGCGATTTCCTTGATGAGCTGCTGGGAGAGATTGGGCCGGCCAATGCCGATGCACTGGTCGGGCGCGCCGGAGTCAGCAGGGCGGACCAGGTGTCCGTGCTGGAGGCCAAGGTTATGACCAATAAACCCAGGATGGAGCGGCTTTTTTTCAAGGCGTTGTGTCATAAAAGCGCGCAGTCGTCCGACCCTCTGGCGCAAGTGCTGCAGCGCGATTTTCCCGGTTTGACTGCGGTCATTGCCCAAGACTTGGTGAGTCAGTCCACGCCTGCTGAGCGAAGTAGTCTGGAGGCCGGTCGCGTGCCGTTGACGCTTACGCCACTCGTGCGTTGGTGGTTGCATTCTCTGCGCAAGGCGCGCGCCTTGGAGGGGGTACATATGCCTATCACCGGTGATGAAGACAGCGCGAAATTAATCCTGCGGACACTGTCGGACATCAATGGATGGCCAAAGAACCTGCGGGTCGAGGTGTGGGAAAGAGGGCGTCTGATTGACAGCATCGGCGCCACTGACTCGCCGCATAAGCGTGTGCTGGAGGTGCAGGACGGTCAGTACCAGGCGTACACGGTGCAAATCAACGGCGGGCGCCAACCGATAGGCGGCTACGGTGAGTTTCTGGTGGTTTTGTTAAATGCACTGCCGACGGCGGAGCGCCAGGCCTTGGGCTACACCCATGTGACGGGTGTTGAAGAACTGACACAGGAAATTGCGCGGCGACTGGAAACCCAGCCAGCGCTCGGCGACTCTCGGTTCAATATTGAAAAGCTGCTCGGTATGGAGCCACGCCCCTGGTTTAACCCGCCGCAACGGCTCAGTGATGGGCGTATTGGTTATCCGCTGAGCGGCGATGGCGGTTCAGGTGGCGTAGCGGCTGCGCAGGTGGCGCAGTGGCGCAAGTTGTTTCCGACCAAGACCGATGCAGAGGCGAGTGAGAGAGTCCTCAACCTGGGGGAATCCTTCGCGGAGCGACAGTCCGCCATCAATCAACTTTTTTCTGAACAGGAGGCCTTGAATGCCAGCCTGGAGCGATGGTGCTTGCTGGGCGATAGTGTGAACTTGAGCGCACACCTTCAAGCCTCTGAACGTATTCGACGTTGCTGGAGCCGACAGGAGTCCGTACGTGGTATGCCCTATGAGCTTTACCTCGACGACCTTGCCCTGAATGACCTGCCTGAGACGACTGCGAGCTTTTCCCACGTCGATCTGCTGAGCTTGAGGAACAATCAGTTGCAAACACTGCCGACAGAGTTCCTCCGGTGCTTTGGGTTTCTGCGCAGTCTCTCTGTTGATGGCAACCTGTTGGATCATCTGCCTCAAGGGTTGTCAGAGCTGCGGTATTTGCAGCAACTGAATTTGTCGAACAATCGTATTCGGCCCAATTTGCAGGATGTTCTGGGTCTGAAAGAGTTGACACGCCTGACCTGGCTGGACCTGTCCTATAACCCTCTGGGGCAAGGCAGCCGGCTGAACCTGTATCGTCTGAAGGCGTTGGAAGTCCTCAACCTCAAGAATACACACATCCATCAGTTGCCCCGGGGCGCGGTGACTCTGCGACGTCTGAGTACCTTCGATCTGCGCGACAATCAGCTTCATGTACTGACCGAAATGGATCTGGGCCTGAACCTCAATGTCCATCGTGCAATGGATTTGCAGGGCAACGAGTTGGCTGCGAGCACATTGGAGGTGATCCGCCAATACCAACAAAGACCGGGTTACCAGAATGTTCATTTCGGCGTGTCGGACGCTCCACTCACGGTGTTGTCTTCCGTTGACCCCTGGTTGATATCGATTCCCGCCGGCGAGACAGCGCAACGTCGAGCGCTTTGGTCTTTGATCGATGCGAATCGTAATTCCCAGAACTTTCGCGTGCTGCTAGGGGTTTTTGCCGCCTATCCGCCATTTTTAGCTGCCAAGTATCGAGCATTGCGCGAGGACATCAGCCGCAGAGTCTGGCAATTGATTGACTGCGCCACCCATGACACACACATTGAACGGGTTTTGTTTGAGCAGCCCTTGGAGTACATCCGGGCCCAGGCTGATGGCTGGCTGCTGTGCCTGAATGATCTGGAGCTTGCAGTGTTGCCGTTGCAGATGCTGGCACCAGGCAGTCAAGCCGTGGCAGCAGACTTTTTGAATTATTACCGAGGATCTAATCGGATCGCGTCCATCAAGCAGCGAGCCACTTTAGACTATCCAGCCCATTCAGGCGTTGAACACAGCATGTTCTTGCTGGGTTGTCGGCTCGCCCTGGCGCAGGATCTGAATCTACCCCTGCCGCTCACGATGCGTTTTTCTACACCCGTCGTGGAAATTGATCCGCAGGTGTTGAATGAATATCGCCTGGGCATTATTCGTGATGAGGCTCGAATAAATTGGCCGGATTTACTCAAGGATAAAGAATATTGGGTGACGTTTCTGGAGCTCAAATACCCTTTAATGTTTGAGGCGGCGCGAAGCCCGTACGATGAGCGGTATCAGCAGGCTTTGGAGCAGGTCAAAATCGGGGATTTGAGCGAAAATGCTTACCTTATCAAGGGGGGCGAGATTGCTGTGGCAATGCTCTCAGCCAAGAATGACCTCGTTCTGCAGTTGACGGCGCAGGAATGGGCGGCATTTGTCGGCAGCGACTGACTGCGCTTATATCTGTATTGAATAAGCACCACACTTTGCGTGATATGGCCCGCCGGCCTTTCCCGGTATGATGTTCGCCCCCGCAGTCTGGATTGCGAATACGCCATGACCTTGCAGTACCCTACAATCGCCGATTGCGTCGGCAACACGCCCCTGGTCCGCTTGCAACGCATGGCGGGTGAAACCAGCAATACCTTGCTGCTCAAGCTCGAAGGCAACAACCCGGCCGGTTCCGTCAAGGACCGCCCGGCGTTGTCGATGATCACCCGCGCCGAGCTGCGTGGGCAGATCAAGCCGGGCGACACCCTGATCGAAGCCACCTCGGGTAACACCGGCATCGCCCTGGCCATGGCCGCGGCGATCAAGGGTTACAAGATGGTCTTGATCATGCCCGACAACGGCAGTGCCGAGCGCAAGGCGGCGATGACCGCCTATGGCGCCCAACTCATCCTGGTCACCCAGGAAGAAGGCATGGAAGGCGCGCGTGACCTCGCTGAGCGCATGGCCGCCGAAGGCCGTGGCGTGGTGCTCGACCAGTTCGCCAACGGCGATAACCCCGAGGCACACTACACCAGCACCGGCCCGGAAATCTGGCGCCAGACCCAAGGCAGCATCACCCATTTCGTCAGTTCCATGGGCACCACCGGCACCATCATGGGTAACTCGCGCTACCTCAAGGAGCAGAACCCGGCGATCCAGATCGTCGGCCTGCAACCGATGGAAGGCGCGGCCATTCCCGGTATCCGTCGTTGGCCTGAAGAGTACCTGCCCAAGATCTACAACGCGACGCGCGTGGACCGCATCATCGACATGGCCCAACGTGAAGCCGAAGACACCACCCGCCGTCTGGCGCGTGAAGAAGGCATCTTCTGTGGCGTGTCCTCCGGTGGCGCTGTGGCCGGTATGTTGCGTCTGTCCAAAGAAGTTGAAAACGCGGTGATCGTCGCGATCATCTGTGACCGAGGCGACCGCTACCTGTCGACCGGCATCTTCGACGAACCCAACTGATGGCCAAGTACGAGAGAGGCCTGCGCTTTCAGCCGACGGGCGGCAGCCGCGCCCCGCAGATTCCGGTGGGCAAGAAGCAACGCCTGACCATCGAGCGCCTGGCTAACGATGGCCGCGGCATTGTGTTCTTTGAAGGCCGCACCTGGTTCGTTAATGGCGCGCTGGCCGGCGAAGAAGTCGAAGCGCGGGTGTTGGGCGCCCACGGCAAAATCGTCGAGGCGCGTACCGAGCGTGTGTTCAAGGCCAGCGAACTGCGTCGCCCGGCACCGTGCGCGCACTTCGGCCGCTGTGGCGGTTGCAGCGTGCAGCACCTGCCCCATGACGAACAACTTGCCCTGAAACAGCGCATGCTCGCCGAGCAACTGACCCGTGTGGCCGGTGTCGAACCGCAAGAGTGGGCGGCACCGTTGAGCGGGCCGGAGTTCGGCTACCGTCGCCGCGCCCGTGTGGCGGTGCGCTGGGATGCCAAGGCCAAACAGCTTGAGGTGGGTTTTCGCGCCGTGGCCAGCCAGGATATCGTCGCTATCGATGATTGCCCGGTGCTGGTACAAGCCTTGCAACCGATCATGCAGCGTTTGCCGAACATGCTGCGCCGCCTGAGCAAACCACAGGCGTTGGGGCATGTGGAGTTGTTCAGTGGTTCGTCAATTGCCGTGTTGCTGCGGCACATGGCGCCGCTGTCCGAAGCGGACCTGCAGGTATTGAAAGAATTTTGCACCTTCCATGACGCCCAATTGTGGCTGCATGGCGAGGGCCAGCCGGAGCCGGTAGAGCCGGGTCAGGCGCTTGGTTTTAGACTGGCGGCATGGGATCTGGAACTGGCTTACCGTCCGGGAGATTTTGTCCAGGTCAACGCCGGAGTCAACGATGCGATGGTCGCCCAGGCCCTGGAGTGGTTGGCGCCAAAGGCCGAAGAACGGGTGCTGGACCTGTTTTGCGGGCTGGGCAACTTTGCCCTGCCACTGGCCAAACAGGTGCGCGAAGTGGTGGCGGTAGAGGGCGTGCAAGCCATGGTCGAGCGGGCGGCGCAGAACGCCGTCAGCAACAATTTGCATAATGTGCAGTTTTTTCAGGCCGATCTGTCCCAGCCTTTGACCGACGCGGAGTGGGCCAAACAGGGCTTTTCTGCGGTACTCTTGGACCCACCCCGTGACGGTGCCCTGGAGGTTGTGCGCAAGCTCGCCACCCTGGGGGCCAAGCGCTTGGTGTATGTGTCCTGCAACCCGGCCACGCTGGCGCGGGACACGGTTGAGTTGGTCAAGCAAGGCTACCGGCTAAAACGTGCCGGGATCCTCGACATGTTTCCGCAAACAGCGCATGTCGAGGCCATGGCGTTATTTGAAGCGGGCTAGGATGCCCGTTTAATCCGACTGGCCTGTCGTCTCCTGGGCCGTGACCTGTCAGGGAGTGGTACCTAGCCTAATGGTTGCACCGCTAGGGTTACGCAGCAGGTCAGCGATGATTTTTGGCGCATCCAAGGTGCGTCGTAGGGAAGGTAAGCAAGATGGTACAGGTGAGAGCACACCAGCCGATCAACACCGACGGCAGTATCAATCTCGAGGCATGGCTGGATCATGCCGTCAGTGTCGACCCGGCACTGGACCGTGAAGCCTTGAAAGCAGCCTGCGAGTTCGCTCGTGAGTCTGAACAGCAAGACAATGCGGCCAAGAACCTGTGGGCCGAAGGCACTTCAAGCTTTCGCACCGGGTTGGAAATCGCCGAGATCCTCGCCGATCTCAAGCTGGACCAGGATTCGCTGATCGCCGCCGTGCTTTATCGTGGCGTGCGTGAAGGGCATATCCCGTTGCCGACGGTCAGCCAGCGTTTCGGCGCGGTGGTGGCCAAGCTGATCGACGGCGTGCTGCGCATGGCCGCCATCAGCGCCAGCCTCAGCCCGCGTCAGTCCATGGTGCTGGGCACCCAGGGCCAGGTCGAAAACCTGCGCAAAATGCTGGTGGCCATGGTCGACGACGTGCGCGTCGCGCTGATCAAGCTGGCCGAACGTACCTGCGCGATCCGTGCGGTGAAGACCGCCGACGACGAAAAGCGCAACCGCGTGGCCCGCGAGGTGTTCGACATCTACGCGCCGCTGGCGCACCGCTTGGGCATCGGCCATATCAAGTGGGAGCTGGAGGATTTGTCCTTCCGCTACCTCGAACCCGACCAATACAAACAAATTGCCACGCTGTTGCACGAGCGGCGGCTCGACCGTGAGCGCTTTATCACCGACGTGATGGGCCAGCTGCGTTCCGAGTTGCAAGCCACCGGCGTCGACGCCGACATCAGCGGCCGCGCCAAGCACATCTATTCCATTTGGCGCAAAATGCAGCGCAAGGGCCTGGCCTTCAGCCAGATCTACGACGTGCGCGCCGTGCGCGTACTGGTGCCGGAAATGCGCGACTGCTACACCGCGCTGGGCATCGTGCACACGTTGTGGCGGCACATCCCCAAGGAATTCGACGACTACATCGCCAACCCCAAGGAAAACGGCTATCGCTCGCTGCACACCGCCGTGATCGGCCCTGAGGGCAAGGTGCTGGAAGTGCAGATCCGCACCCACGCCATGCACGAAGAGGCCGAGCTTGGAGTTTGCGCGCACTGGCGTTACAAGGGCACGGACGTCAAGGCCGGGTCCAACCAGTACGAAGAGAAGATCTCCTGGTTGCGCCAAGTGCTGGAATGGCACGAAGAACTGGGCGATATCGGCGGCCTGGCCGAGCAGCTGCGGGTGGATATCGAGCCGGACCGGGTCTATATCTTCACCCCCGACGGCCACGCCATCGACTTGCCCAAGGGCGCCACGCCGCTGGACTTCGCCTATCGCGTACACACCGAAATCGGCCACAACTGCCGGGGCGCCAAGATCAACGGGCGCATCGTGCCGCTCAACTACAGCCTGCAAACCGGTGAACAGGTCGAGATCATCACCAGCAAGCACGGCACGCCGAGCCGCGACTGGCTGAACCCGAACCTGGGCTACATCACCACATCGCGGGCGCGGGCGAAGATCGTTCACTGGTTCAAGTTGCAGGCACGCGACCAGAACGTCGCGGCCGGGAAGACCTTGCTTGAACGCGAATTGGCGCGCCTGGGCCTGCCACAGGTGGACTTCGACAAATTGGCCGAAAAAGCCAACATGAAGATCGCCGAAGACATGTTCGCAGCCCTCGGTGCTGGCGACTTGCGCCTGGCGCAATTGGTCAATCTGGCCCAGCAACTGGTCGAGCCGGAGCGCGGCAGCGAGCAGTTGGAACTGATTCCGCGCAAAGCCACCGGCTACAAGCCTGGCAAGCGCGGCGATATCCAGATCCAGGGCGTGGGCAACCTGATGACGCAAATGGCCGGCTGCTGCCAGCCATTGCCGGGCGATGCCATCGTCGGCTACATCACCCAGGGGCGTGGCGTGAGCATTCACCGCCAGGATTGCGCCTCGGTGCTGCAACTGGGCGGGCGCGAGCCCGAGCGCATCATCCAGGTCAGTTGGGGCCCGGTGCCGGTGCTCACCTACCCGGTGGACATCATCATCCGTGCCTACGACCGTTCCGGTTTGCTGCGTGACGTGTCGCAAGTGCTGCTCAACGAGCGCATCAACGTGCTGGCGGTCAACACCCGCTCGAACAAAGAGGACAACACCGCGTTGATGTCCCTGACCATCGAGATCCCGGGGCTGGACGCGTTGGGGCGGTTGCTGGGGCGGATTTCCCAGTTGCCGAACATCATCGAGACTCGGCGTAATCGCACACCTTGATGCGGTCTGAAAATATCTGTGGGCTGCTTTCTGTGGGAGCCGGGCTTGCCCGCGATGCAGGCGACTCGGTCTGTCTGATAGACCGAGTCGAGGCTGTCGCAGGCAAGCCAGCTCCCACATTAGATCTTCAGCGGTTCCAGACAATGGGCAGAGATTGACCGATGTATTCACTTGAAGACCTGCTGCACCTGATGAATCGCCTGCGCGACCCGCAATACGGGTGCCCGTGGGACATCAAGCAAACCTACGCGACCATCGTGCCGCACACCCTTGAAGAAGCCTACGAGGTTGCCGATGCCATCGAGCGCGGCGACTTTGATCATCTGCAAGGCGAGTTGGGCGACCTGTTGTTCCAGGTGGTGTATTACAGCCAGCTGGCGCGGGAAGAAGGGCGCTTTGAATTTGCCGGGGTAATCGACAGCATTACGCGCAAGCTGGTTCGTCGCCATCCGCACGTATTCCCGACGGGTGATTTGTACGCGCCGCTGGATATTCCCCAGTTAAGCGAAGAACAGGTTAAAGAACGCTGGGAGCAGATCAAGGCCGAGGAGCGCGCAGAAAAATCCGACGCACCCGAGCAATTGTCCCTGCTCGATGACGTACCTGCGGCCTTGCCCGCGTTATCCCGCGCCGCCAAATTGCAAAAGCGCGCCAGCCAGGTAGGTTTCGACTGGCCGGCTGCCTTGCCGGTGGTCGACAACGTGCGTGAAGAGCTGGATGAAGTGCTCGAAGCCATGGCTGATAACGATTCGGTGGCGATCGCCGATGAGGTCGGTGACCTGTTGTTTGCGGCGGTCAACCTGGCCCGTCACCTCAAGGTCGACCCGGAAACCGCGCTGCGTGGCGCCAACGCCAAGTTCGAACGACGTTTCCGATTTATCGAACAGGCATTGCGCGATACGCACAAACCCATAGAAGATTGCACCCTCGAAGAGTTGGACGCCCTGTGGGGCAAAGCCAAACGCCAGGAAAAGAATGTGTCCAGCTGCGGTTGAGCAGTTGCCTAAGTGAGTAAGCACCATGAGCCTTTCCCTTCGCGACCAGTTGCTCAAAGCAGGTCTGGTCAACCAAAAGCAGGCCAAGCAGGTCGGCAAAGACAAACAGAAGCAGCAGCGCCTGGTCCACAAGGGCCAGATCGAGGCTGATGACACCCAGGCGCGCCTGGCCGCCGAAGCGCATGCCGAAAAGGTCAAGCGCGACCAGGAACTGAACCGCCAGCAGCAGGAAAAAGCCGAGGCCAAGGCCCGCACGGCTCAGGTTAAACAACTGATCGAAACCTCGCGCCTGCCCAAGCTGACTACCGAGGACTACTACAACTTCGTGGATGACAAGAAGGTCAAGCGCCTGTCGGTCAACACGTTGATGCGCAACAAACTGAGCAACGGCTCCCTGGCGATCGTGCACCACGGTGGCGGCTACGAGGTGATCCCGCGTGAAGCGGCGCTGAAGATCCAGGAGCGCGCACCAGAGCGTATCGTGCAGCTCAATATCCTCACCGAAAGCCAGGTGCCGGATGAGGACGATCCATACGCGGCCTACCAGATCCCGGATGATCTGATGTGGTAAGGCGTTAAAAACAACAAACCCCGCTCAAAAGGCGGGGTTTGTGTTTTTAACCTGCAGCTTCAGCCGATCACCAATCCACTGCATAACTCACGCTGAAGGTACGCCCTTCAGCGTTCGGGTACGGCGCACGGGCGTTGGCCTGGGCAAACATGTTCTGGTAATTGCGGTTACTGAGGTTGTAGATCGCGCCTTCCAGGCGACCGACTGGCAACCTGACCGAACCGAGCAGATCGACCAGCGTATAACCTTTGATATCGCGGCCGTTGTTGTCTTTGGCCGCGGCATCATAGTCGGCCAGTTGCATGCCTTGCAGGCGTAGGCTGTAGTCGCCACGGTCATAACCGACAAAGGCGGTGGTCTTGGCAGGCGAGATACGTGTGGCGGGCAGGTCGATCCATTTGCCGTTTTGCTGGGTCTCGCCTTTGGCGTAGGCGTACGTGCCGCCTACCGACCATTGATCGGTGACGTTGTAGGTCAGGCTGGTTTCGATGCCGCGCACGCGCTCTTTCTGGTTGATCAGGCGCAACACACGGTCATTGGCATCATAAAACTGGGTGACGTCCGAGGTGTTCTCATACGCGGTGACGTTGGCCAGCCACTTGTCCCAGTTGCCACGCCAGCCCAGCTCGTAACTGTCGACCTTGAGGGCTTGGGCGTTCAGGTCCTGGATGTCGTATTTGCTGTTGACGTCCCGCAGGAAGCGCTGGATATCCGGCAGGGAAAACCCCTGGCTGAAATTGACGAACACATCCTGGTTTTCATTCAGGTGGTACACCGCACCCAGGTTGTAGAGCGTGTCATCGTATTTGAGGGTGCCGCCCGGCAGTGTGGCGCGGTTGCCGGTCTGCACGATCTCGCCGTAGGCAATGCTGTCGGACACTTCGCTTTCGATCCACTCACGACGGATGCCGCCACGTAAGGTCCAGTCATCGATATCGTAGGACAGCTGACCAAAAATGGCTTTGGTGCTGGTTGCGATGTCCGGGCCCATCTCAAAGGTGGTGCCGGTCTTGGTATAGCTCAGGCCGTTGACCCGGTATTGGTCGCCGCGTTGGCGCGAGGTTTCATGGTCATAGTCGGCGCCCCAGACCAGATTACCGGTCGCCGAGCCGATGTCCGGCATTTGTGTATCAATCGCTGCCCGCACACCATAGACGTCTTGCACACTGTTGTTGTCGGACACCCCGGCACGACCGCGAGACAGGTCCGGGAAGAACAGTGCATCGGCACGCCGCCAGTAACTTTCGACCTGCAAGCCCTGGCCGTAGAAGTCCTTGTCGGCGTAATTGAGGTTGACCGCCTGGTTGTGGGTGAAGGGTTGGTCATCCAGGTCCAGGCCTTTTACCGCGACGGCAGTGCTGGTGATGCGTGGGTTCTTGGTGTAGCGGGTGTCCTGTTCATCTTTATAGTCTTGCAGCGACAGACTGATCTTCTTGTCGTCATCCAGCTCGTAGCCGAAGCGACCTTGCAGGTCGTAGGTGTCGGTGTCCATGTTGCTGCCCTGGGACGTGTCCTGGGGAATGCGTTTGCCGTTACCGTCGAACTGGTCGTTGCGTTGCACCGTATTGCCCGACACATACCAGTCCACCGGGCCTTTGCGGCCGGTGGCACTTTGGAAGGCTTCGTAGGAAAACCCCTTGTGGCTGAAATTGTTACCGGCGGTCATGCCGATCTTGCTGCTGAAGGCCAGGTCTTCGCCTTTGTTGCGCTTGGTAATGATGTTGATGATGCCGCCTGAGGCGCCGGCGCCGTAGACGCTGCTGGCGCCGGAAATCACTTCGATGCGCTCGATGCTTTCCGGTGCCACGCTGTTGAGCTGGCGGAAGTTGTCACGCGTGGCGTTCTGGGACACGCCATCAATCAGGATCAGCGTGTTGCGCCCGCGCAGCGTTTGGCCGAAGTTGCTCATGCCACCGCTGGAGGGTGCTATGCCCGGGACCAGTTGCCCGAGGATATCGGCAACCCGGCGTCCTGCTGCTGTCTGCTGGCGGATCTGTGCTTCGTCGATGACCTGCACCGAGCCTGGGATCGCGGCAATGCTGGTTTCACTGCGAGTGGCCGAAACGACCGTCGCCTGCAATTGCAGGTTGGTAGCCGCCGCTGGCGCGTCTTCAGGTTGATCGGCCCAGACAGGCGCGCTTATCGAACCGAGCAGGGGCAGCAGGACGGCCCATTGTGATTTGTTCATGATCTTGCCTTTGAGTTATTAGAAGTATTGACAGAAAAATCGGTAGTCTCAGGTGTTCGGGTGAACGAACGGATGGCGCGGATACCCAGGGCCGCCAAGGCATAGGTCAGTGCCACCAGCCAAAAGCTGTGCGCCAAGCCCACCATTGCCATGCCGACGCCACCCAACAGTGCACCGCACAACGCGCCACCTTTTGCGGCGCTATTGCCCAGGCCCAAGGCAAACCCTTGCTGGCTGGGTGCAACGGTGTTGGCGATCAACGTGTAGGCGACCGGCAGCAGCGCGCCTTGCCACACGCCCCACAGCAGCCGGCTGGCGAGGAACCCCAGCCATTCGCCGGCCATCGCCGTGAAGGCCAGCGTCAAGGCGCAAAACCACGTGACCCATTCGATGATGCGTAATGTTTGCGCCGCGGGGTGTCGGTCAAACAGGCGGCCCCACAGCGGCGCGGACAGCGCGAGCGTCAGTGCGCTGGCGGCGTAGCTGGCGCCGATCAGCCAGGCAGGAGCGTGTAGAACATCGGCGACGTACAGGGCATAAAACGGTTGGGGCATCATCTTGGCGGCCTGGATCAGCACGATGATGGCGAGCATTGCGCCGAGCCAGCCTTTGGGCAGTGCCGTAGGCGTTGAGGCGCGTACCGGTCTTGAGCGCGGCGCATCGCTGGGTAGAAACAGGCTGATCAGCGCGCACAGCAGGCAGACCGCCGTGGCGCTGTAGCACAGCAACGCGAAACCGGAAATATCCATCAGCCAGCCACCCAGCACCGGCCCGGCCAGCGAGCCCACGGCGGTGGCCGATTGCAACCGCGCCAGAATGTGCCCGCGCCCACCTTCGGCGCAGTACGCCAGCGCATAGGCTTGGGCTGCTGCAATAAAACCTGCCAGCGCACCTTGCGCCACGCGGATGACCACCAGCAGCCACGGGTCGGTGGTGACAGCGGCCAGCGCCTGGCATACCGCCAGGGCCAGCAGCGCGCGAATGATCATCGGCTTGTGGCCGGTACGATCACCCAGGCGCCCCCACATTGGCGTGAGGATCATCGCCGCCATCATCGGCCCGGCATACACCAGCGACGACAGCAGGCCGGTGTACTGGGCGTTGGCAACGCCCAGCAGTTTCTGGATCTGCAACGGCCAGAAGGGGCCGCTCATCTCCATGGCGCCCATCGACACCAACTGAATCACCACCAACAGGCGCAATGCAGTGTTGTTAGCCGACATTGGCGGCAGTGCTCAGCGGGTTCGGCAGGCGTCCGACGATATCGGCGTGGCTTTCCATCAGGCGCATGCGCATAAACGACTTGGCTGGCCAGTCCTGCTCCAGCAGCGCGGCACGTTCGGTCTGCCAACGTTGGGGTTCGACCTGGCTGCGCAAATTATCGAAACACTCGCGGACCTGGGCTGACAGCTCGTCCCACAGCAGCCCCTCCGGAATATCGAAATGGCGCGCACTGAGCAATACCAGTTCGCCCAAGTGACACATGAACACGGTGTGCAGCAACTTGTCGCGCACGAAGCCGGCATCGTCGTACAAGGTCATCTTCGGGTCGTGCAGTTCGATGTCCAGACCATGGGCATGCAAGGTCTTGCGGTCGATGCGGATATCACCGAAATCACGCAGCAACAGGCGGTTTGCTTGCCCGTTTGTGCCCATGACCATAAAGGAGTTCTGCTGATGGGCCTCGAAGGCCACGCCATAACGCAAGTACATGCCCAGCAGTGCCGGCACTGCAATCGATGCATAGTCTTTAAAAAACGCCTGCATGGCCTGCGCGTCATCAGCGCCTTTGCTCAGGCGTACCCACTGCTTGAGCAAGGGGTGCCCATGCTGATCAATGGCAAACAGGCTGCCTACCGGAATGGCCATTTCGCCCGGTTCGAGCAGGCTCTGCGGGTTGTCACGGTACAGGACGGCCAGGTGCCGGGAGTGCTCGTCATTGGCAGGTTGTGGTTGGAAATGCACGCCGAGTCGTTCGGGCACGATGCTCAGGATTTTTTGAATGTGTGGCTCGCGTGCCAGGATGGTTTGCAGTAAATGGCTGATCCGTGGCCCCATGCGCGCGGAGCGTGGCGACACTGTGCGCTGCACACTGGTCAAGCGCAGCGACACGGGAAGTTTAACCATTGGCGCGTCGCACCGGCCTTCAGGCAACACGGTCCTGAATGACATGGTGGGGTGGGCGGTGAACGCGACGATGTCGCTCAGCACCAGCAGCCTGTCACCGATTTCATTGGCGAACAGTTGCGGCAGCTCTTGGCGAGCTTGCCAAGGGTGAGCGGGCATCGGCAGGTAGTCGCCAGCCTCAAGGCCTTGAGCGCTTAAGTGCGCTGTCAGTTGGCGGGCGGCCTGCGGGAAGTGGTTTTGCCACCACTGCCAGTAATCTGCAGTACCGGCCAGGCTTTCGACATGGGCGAACTGGCGGTGCAGCGCGCAGAGCAATACCGGAAAGCGCGCCTCGAACTCCGGCGAGAATTCAATCACCTGCTCTGTACCCAAGCCCAACTTCGTCTTGTAGTTGGGGTGCCATGGATGGCCCAAGGTGCCCCACTGCTCGAGTACTGATGTCGGGTTGGAAACGCTTGGGTTGTTCTTGAGGTAGCTGAGCAAATTGTTTTGATGCGCGGGGGCCATTGCGGCGTGCAGCTCGAGGGTCCACTGCTCGTGGAAGGCGAGGCACAGCGTATCGTTGATAAAGCTGTCGTCTATCTCCCGGTTGAGGCGGCTCAAGACGTCTGGGGCGGCAGATGATTCGAGGCTGCTGTTGAGTAATGTCAGCAACTGCGAGGGGAATCGGATTTTTTGTTCGGGCTGGCCAGCGCGCAGGACACTCACCGTGCCGCGCAAATCCCAGCTGGCCATGCGGCCTGGGCGCAGGTGATCAAAACATAGGCGGGTGTGGTCGGGTAGCTCCAGCCAGCAGCGATTGTGTTCGTCATAAGTGCGTGTGGTGGGGTTGAGCAGGCCTTCACGGAACAGGGCTTGGATCAGGCGCTGGAAGCTGCGTTCGGCGGCAGGTGCGAGGGTATCGATCAGGGCATCAAGCGTGACGTGCTTAGCCAGGAATTGGCGAGTGGAGAGTGCTTCACCCCAGCGTTCCAGCAGTAGTTTTTCCGGTGTGGCGACCTGTCCGTGCATCAAATCGAACTCCTTATCCGTAGGGCTGAGTGAAAAGCGAACGGATACTATCGAGAATCATTACCAAATGTCTATTTGTTGTTACGCTTTTTGCGGAAACGATTATTCAGGGGCGAAAGGAGGGCGGTTCGAAGCCGGAGAGAGCGACCATGCAGGTCTGGAATCAGGGTTGAAGGGGCTAAGTCAGGCTGGTTCAGTGTCTTTGAGGTGACTTGTAGTACGAAGCCTGGGGTTCTGTAGGGTGTATCTGCTTTCATGCGGTCGTGGCAGAACACAGGAAAACGGTGGCTGTTAGAAACGAAAAACCCCGCTCAAAGGCGGGGTTTTTGTGTGTAGGCACACCAGCTGCTGTGTGGGGCTGGGTGACTGGCAGATTTCAGAGTTTCAGGAGCCTTCAGCCTGGCGTTTCATCTCAAGAGATTCGAGCTCGTTTTTATAATTGTGGGCTTCGTTCTCGTTGTGGAACATGCCGACCAGTTGGTCTTGTTGATGTACATCCCAGATGTGAATCCCATGGCCCAGTGCTTCGTGGGACATGTGTGCATCGTCGCGTTCAGTTACTTTTACAGTCATCTGCTTGCTCCAATCTCTGGTTGATCTGCGGCAAGTCGTCGCAGGTCTCTTTTATATGTTTTGTTAGCTTGCTAAGTAAACCGATTTTGCGCGCAACTATTTATTGCAGGAAATGCAACAGTGCTGCAGGCCACGCAAATCGCGACATTGCGTCGCAGGGTGCTGAGTTTTATGACAAAAGTTTCATGTTCGGATGGGCTTAAAGTCTTGTGGTGACCGTGTTGGCCCTATCGCAGGCAAGCCAGCTCCCACATTTGAAATGCATTCACCTGTGGGAGCTGGCTTGCCTGCGATAGCGGTAGTGGTTTCAACACAAAACCTCCAGGCGAAAAAAAGCCCCGCATTCAGCGAGGCTCTTTTTAATCACATCACGGTATCAGCTACCTTTGATAGCCTGGCCATCAACGGTACCGTCCTGCAGCATGATGTTGTATTCCTTGCCGTCGGTTTCCACCTGGCGCAAGGCTACCAAAATGCCGCCCAGGTCCTTGGCAAACCACATCTGGGTGATGCGCTTGCTTTGCGTCGGGTCACGTACACGTTCAACCTTGATCGCATCGATGGCGCCGACCTTGGTCTGGACTTTTTCCGGGCCGATCACGCGGAAGTCGTAGGTGTCGGTGTCGGTGCCTTCAACGACGATGTAGCTCATGCTCTTCTTGCCGGCCGCCACATCGCGTTGCAGTGCCAACTGGTAAGTCGACTTGTCGAGCATGCCGCTTTGCAGGGCGACGTTGACCGGGTCTTTGTTTTCAAAGCCGGTGACTTTCTTGGCCGTCTGGTCGAAGTCCAGGTTGATCTTCTTCGACTTACCCAGGCCGCCACGTTCGAAGCTGTAGCTCACGGGCTGCAGGGCATCTTTGTCGAGACGGATAACACTGGTCTCGGTGAGGCTGGCGATCATCATGGACGCCTTGAAATTCAAGGTCCACGAGCCATTGTCATTCTTGACCAGGCTGCGCTCGGCCGAGCCGCTCATGGGCAACTGCTTCCAGTCGGCGGTGTAGCTGGCGGAGAACGGGTGAAGGTCTGCTGCTTGCACAGCGGGCAAGGCGAACAGCGCAAAAGCGAAGAGCAGGGCGCGACGCATAAAATCTCCTAGGTTCGAATCAAGTGGCCGCTGGCCGCGAGTAACTGACCGTCCAATAATGCACCCTGTTCGCCGAGAATCAATCGTCCCTCGGCAAACCAGCGAACAGCCAGCGGGTAAATCCTGTGTTCCTGGGTGTGAACCCGTTGCGCAAGTGTCTGCGCCGAATCTGCAGACTCTACCGGAACCACTGCCTGTACGACCAGAGGCCCGCCATCGAGTTCCTCGGTGACAAAGTGCACGCTGCAGCCATGCTCCGTGTCGCCGGCCTCAAGGGCGCGTTGGTGTGTGTGTAACCCTTTGTATTTGGGCAGCAGGGACGGGTGAATATTGAGCAGGCGCCCTTGGTAGTGCCGCACGAAATCGGCGCTGAGGATGCGCATGAAACCGGCAAGCACCACGAGTTTGGGATTGAAGGCGTCGATCAGTTCGATCAAGGCGCTGTCGAAGGCCTCGCGACCTTCGAAAGCCTTGTGATCCAGGGAGCGGGTGTCGATACCCGCGTCCCTGGCGCGTTGCAGGCCGTAGGCGTCGCTGCGGTTGGAGATCACCGCAGCGATGCGCACCGGGCTATCGCCGGTGCGCGTGCTGTCGATCAGGGCCTGCAAGTTACTGCCGGTGCCGGAGAGCAGCACCACGACATCACAGGTCTCAGGCATCAGTGAGCCTTGAGGTTCTTCAGTTCAACCTGGGCCGCGCCTTCTGGAGCGGTTGCGATCTGGCCGATAACCCAAGGCTGCTCGCCCGCTTCACGCAGTACGTTCAGCGCGGTTTCAACGTGCTCTTGAGCCACGCAGATAACCATGCCTACGCCGCAGTTCAGCACGCGGTGCATTTCGGTTTCGTTGACATTGCCTTGCGCTTGCAGCCAGTCGAACACGGCAGGACGCGTCCAGCTTGCCACGTCGACAATCGCCTGTGCGCCTTTAGGCAGCACGCGCGGGATGTTGTCCAGCAGGCCACCACCGGTGATGTGGGCCATGGCTTTGACGGCGCCGGTGTCCTTGATCAGCTTGAGCAAAGGCTTCACGTAGATGCGGGTCGGGGCCATCAGCAGGTCGGTCAGCGGCTGGCCGTCGAGCTGGGTATTCTCGATGTCGGCGCCGGACACTTCGATGATCTTGCGGATCAGCGAGTAGCCGTTGGAGTGCGGGCCGGACGATGGCAGGGCGAGCAGGGCGTCACCGGCTGCGACTTTGGAACCGTCGATGATTTCAGCTTTTTCGACAACACCGACGCAGAAACCGGCCAGGTCGTAGTCTTCGCCTTCGTACATGCCTGGCATTTCAGCGGTTTCGCCGCCGACCAGAGAGCAACCCGACAGCTCGCAGCCGGCGCCGATGCCGGTGACCACTTGAGCAGCGGTGTCCACGTTCAGCTTGCCGGTGGCGTAGTAGTCGAGGAAGAACAGCGGCTCTGCGCCACACACCACCAGGTCGTTGACGCACATGGCAACCAGGTCAATACCGATGGTGTCGTGCTTGTTCAGGTTCAGCGCCAGGCGCAGCTTGGTGCCCACGCCGTCGGTGCCGGACACCAGCACAGGCTGCTTGTAGCCGGCCGGGATTTCGCAGAGGGCGCCAAAACCGCCCAGGCCGCCCATGACTTCGGGGCGCGCAGTGCGCTTGGCGACGCTCTTGATGCGTTCGACCAATGCTTCACCGGCGTCGATGTCTACACCGGCGTCCTTGTAGCTCAGGGAGGGTTGCTTGCTCATGATCCAGGCCTTTAGGGGGGATTTCTGGGTAACGACCGAGCCGGCAGGCGCTTTTGGTAAAAGGCCCAGCCGCTGACGGTCTGCGAAGGCGCGCGATTTTATCAGGCTTGAGGGGCAGCGGCCATCCTCGGGCCGACGGGCAGGGCCATATAGGTTAAAAAAGCCGGTTAAAAAAATGCTAAACGTGCCGGTAATGGCGTGTATTAAGGTATAGCCTTTAACCCGCTATCGTTATGACAGTACAAAAACTGCCATGACCCTGTGAATGTTTTACCGGCTGCTGTGGTCACAGCCTTGCCAAGCCGAGTTCGCGCGGTCTGTTCCAGCCGCTAAATTTGTCGTTCGGGAATCTTCCATGCGTCTGTGTAATTTCTTCTTTGTAGGCTGCTTGTCGTTGGTCAGCCTGGCGAGTCATGCCGAAACCCTCAATGGCCTTTATCAAGTACTTGAACCGGTTGCCAGCCAGTCGCCCCAAGAGCGTGACCAGGCCACCCAGCGCGCCGTGCAAACCCTGGTGATCCGCCTGACCGGCGATGCCAAGGCTGCCGATGGCCCAGGCCTGGCGGCGATCCGCAAAGACCCGCAGCAAATCATCAGCCAATACGGCTACGACGCCGGCCCGCCGGAAAGCCTGCAAGTTGACTTCGACCCTGTGAGCACTGATCGCGCATTGCGTGAGGCCGGCTTGTCGATCTGGGGCAGCAATCGGCCGTCGATCCTCGGCTGGTGGCTCAACGATTCTACTGACGGCAGCAGCCTGGTCGGTGATGGCCAGGCGATAGCCGGTGCACTGCGTCGTGCCGCGCAACACCGCGGCTTGCCGTTGCGTTTGCCCTTGGGTGACTTGGATGAGCAGGTCGTCGCCACTGCACCGAATCTGGAAAGTGCCGATGCCACGCCCTTGCGCGCCGCCTCCGAACGCTACGGCGCCGACGCGTTGCTGGCCGTGCACGCGCGCCAGGAAGGCAGCCAGTGGCAGGCCAAATGGCGCCTGTGGCTGGGCGACAAAAGCGAGCAGGGCACCGCCCAGGGCGCTGACACTGGCGCGGTGGCCGATGCCGTGATGTTGGCGGTCAGTCAAAAACTGGCACCGCGTTTTGCCGTCAAACCAGGTGTGAGCACCGAACAGCTGCTCGAAGTGCAGGGCATGAATCTGGAGCGCTATGCCGCCTTGGGCCATCTGCTCGAACCCTTTGGCGCTCAGCCACAGCGGGTGGATGGCAATCGCATTGTGTATCGGGTCAACGGCAGTGCCGATCAGTTGCGCACTCAGTTGAGCCTGGCCAAGTTGCAGGAAGTGCCTGCGGGCGAAGCGCCGGTTCAACCGCCGGTGGCCGATGGTACGCAGCCGCCGGCTGCCCCGGAGCCCCAGGCGCAGTTACGTTTTCGTTGGTAGGTGATCTTCCTTCTATATAGATAGAAGGAAACAAATGATAGATGGAGTGGTTTATGGCGGATACGCGTCGTTGGGTGTGGCTTGGTGGGGTTGTCCTGCTGTGCGTTTTTGTGTTCTTGCTGCATTCGATCCTGACGCCGTTCCTGGTGGCGTTGCTGCTCGCCTACCTGTTCGATCCCGTGGTGGATCGACTGGAGAAAATCGGCATGTCGCGCACCTGGGGTGTGGTGACGGTGTTTGCGCTGTTCACATTGATTATCACGGTGCTGGTGTTGGTGTTGGTGCCGATGCTGGCCAAGCAGCTGTTCCGTCTCTATGAGCTGGCGCCGCAAATGCTCGACTGGTTGCAGCACACGGCGATGCCGTGGGCTCAGGCCAAGCTGGGGCTGGCGGATGGCTTCTGGAAGTTCGACAAGGTCAAGGCCGCGATCAGTGAGCATATGGGCCAGACCACCGACATTGTCGGTGTGGTGCTCAGCCAGGCCACGGCCTCCAGCCTTGCATTGATCGGCTGGCTGACCAACCTGGTGCTGATCCCGGTGGTGGCGTTCTACCTGCTGCGTGACTGGGACATCATGATGGCCAAGATCCGCAGCCTGCTGCCACGCAATAACGAAGAGCGCATCGTTTCCCTGGCACAAGAGTGCCATGAGGTGCTCGGCGCGTTTGTACGCGGTCAGTTGCTGGTAATGCTGGCGCTGGGGATCATCTATGCCGCCGGCTTGATGGCGATTGGTTTGGAGCTGGGACTGTTGATCGGCTTGATCGCCGGCTTGGCCGCCATCGTGCCGTACATGGGCTTTGTGATTGGCATCGGCGCCGCGCTGGTGGCCGGGCTGTTCCAGTTTGGCGGCGACCTGTACCCGATGCTTGGGATCGTGGCGGTATTCATGGTCGGCCAGGCTTTGGAAGGCATGGTACTGACGCCGTTGCTGGTGGGTGACCGCATTGGCTTGCACCCGGTAGCGGTGATCTTTGCGATCCTGGCGGGTGGTGAGCTGTTTGGCTTTACTGGCATCTTGCTTGCGCTGCCGGTGGCGGCGGTGATCATGGTGTTGGTGCGTCACGTCCATGATCTATATAAGGATTCGGATGCGTATACCGGGGTTGAAGACCCGGACCTGTAACCGTTTCGCAACAAACCCGGCCTAAGCCGGGTTTGTTGTTTCTGGGGCGGGGTGTCAAACAAATTGCGCAAATCGCCCCAAGTTAACGCAAACCTTTGATTTTGCTTGTGGTCTGCTGCATTGTGCGCCCGGCTTCACGGGTATAAACTTTGCAAACTTTACACAGAGGCCACTAACGGTTCGTTTGGAGCCGTTCAGTCAGCATGAAACCGATTCAGCTGCCCTTGGGTGTGCGTCTGCGTGACGACGCCACCTTTATCAATTACTACCCAGGCGCCAATGCCGCTGCACTCGGCTATGTCGAGCGACTCTGCGAAGCCGACGCCGGGTGGACTGAAAGCCTGATCTATCTGTGGGGCAAACACGGCGTGGGGCGTACCCACCTGTTGCAGGCCGCGTGCCTGCGCTTCGAGCAGATGGGCGAGCCGGCGGTTTACTTGCCGCTGGCTGAGCTGATGGACCGTGGCATCGGCATCTTCGACCACCTTGAGCAATACGAACTGGTGTGTCTGGATGACCTGCAGGCCATCGCCGGCAAGGCAGATTGGGAAGAGGCGCTGTTTCACCTGTTCAACCGCCTGCGTGACAGCGGCCGGCGCTTGTTGATTGCTGCGTCCACCTCGCCGCGTGAGCTGCCGGTGAAACTGGCTGATCTCAAGTCACGCCTGACCCTGGCGCTCATCTTTCAAATGCGCCCACTCTCCGACGAAGACAAGCTGCGTGCCCTGCAATTGCGTGCATCGCGTCGTGGCCTGCACCTGACCGATGAGGTCGGGCACTTTATCCTTACCCGTGGCACCCGCAGCATGAGCGCGTTGTTCGATTTGCTCGAACAGCTCGATCAGGCCTCGCTGCAGGCCCAGCGCAAGCTGACCATTCCGTTTCTCAAGGAAACCCTCGGCTGGTAGCCAGCCCTTGTCCAGTGGGGTTTTCGGCAACTTCCAGGCGCCAGAAAACCTGCGTTTGGGCCGGTTTGGCCACGCAACAGGCATGAATAGGGTGTTAAGGGCTTAGATGTCATAGTCCAAACCAGAAGTCACATAGATCACGATTGAATTTGCAAATCGATGTGATAGAGGGCATAGTCTCGACTTCTTTACACATCAGCCACGGTCGTGCCCATGCTAAATCGCTTTGCACCCCTCGTGCCTCTCGCACTCGTTACCCTGTTGTTTGGTTGCGCCACCCACACTCAAAACGTGGCTGAGCAGCAAAAACCACAGGTTCAAAATCAGGCAAAGTTCGTTGCAGCGCAGTCTTCTACTGTCTATGAAGAAGCTCTTTATAAAGAAGAGCAGGCTACTGAGAAAGAACTGGCTGCCTTCGCCGGCAACAAGCCTTACCAGCTTCCCGTTCTGGCCGACAGCATCCTCGAACGCGGCATGTCCCTGATCGGTACCCGTTACCGTTTCGGCGGTACCTCTGAAGCCGGTTTCGACTGCAGCGGCTTTATCGGCTACCTGTTCCGTGAAGAAGCCGGCATGAACTTGCCACGCTCGACACGCGAAATGATCAACGTGGATGCACCGTTGGTCGCACGCAACAACCTCAAGCCCGGTGATCTGCTTTTCTTTAGTACGGCAGGCCGTGGTCGTGTAAGCCACGCCGGTATCTACTTGGGCGATAACCAGTTTATCCACTCCAGCAGCCGTCGCAGTGGCGGTGTTCGAGTCGACAACCTGGGTGACAGCTACTGGAGCAAAACCTTCATCGAAGCCAAGCGCGCCCTCGCCATGGCCCCGACTACGGTTACCGCTAGTAAGTAAAGTTAAAGTGATACTTGAAGTTTGACGCGTAAGCGCTAGAATCCCTGGACATTGTTGTAATCCGTTCGCGCGAGCTTTGCTTGCGCGTTCTGGTTTTCAGCGTTCGGCAGCGAAAGCCGCATCCAGATCAGGATTGTTCTGCCCATGTCGACCTCAGCCCGCCTCATTCTTCTTGTTTGCGCCGCGCTCCTCAGCGCCTGCGCAAGCCGTCCACCGCCGCCTGCGCCTGTCGCGGTCAAGCCCAGGCCGGTGTTCAACTATTCGACCCAAAATTTCTCGCCAGCTGCCGAAGACGTGCTCTTCCGTGCGCTGGGCCTGGTCGGCACGCCTTACCGTTGGGGCGGCAACACCCCGGACTCCGGGTTCGATTGCAGCGGCCTGATCGGCTTTGTGTACCGTGACGCCGCCGGCATCAGCCTGCCGCGCACCACCCGCGAACTGATCGTGATGCGCGCTCAGGATGTGAGCGAGAACAACCTGCAAACCGGCGACTTGATCTTCTTCGCCACCGGTGGCGGCTCGCGGGTAAGCCACGCAGGTATCTACGTGGGTGAGGGGCGATTCGTACATGCCCCGCAAACGGGCGGTACGGTGAAGTTGGACACCTTGTCCAAGGCCTATTGGCAGAATGCCTACCTGAGCGCCAAGCGCGTGTTGCCGGCAAGCCTGGCGCGTAATCCTTAAGCCACTCGGGCCCAAGTGTCTGAGCCGGCTTGTGTGGGAGCTGGCTTGCCTGCGATTCAGGCGGCTCGGTCTGTCAGTTAAACCGAGGCGATTCCATCGCAGGCAAGCCAGCTCCCACATGGGCCCCATACAAGGCAGTTACTTAACCGCCGACACCCGCCACACCTTATTCCCCACATCATCGGCCACCAGCAAATCCCCTTGCTGATCAATCACCACGCCCACCGGCCGGCCCATGGCTTTTTCGTCTTTATTGAGAAACCCGGTCAGCACGTCCACCGGCTGCCCCTTGGGTTGCCCACCCTCGAACGGCACGAAGATCACCTTGTAGCCACTGTGCGGTTTGCGGTTCCACGAACCATGCTGGCCAATAAAAGCGCCGTTGCTGAACTGTGCCGGGAGTTTACTGCCCTCGGCAAACGTCAACCCAAGGGACGCGGTATGCGGCCCCACGGCATAGTCCGGGGCGATGGCCTTGGCGACCAGGTCGGGGTTTTGCGGTGAGACCCGCACGTCCACATGTTGGCCGTAGTAACTGAAGGGCCAGCCATAAAACGCGCCATCCTTGACCGAGGTGATGTAGTCCGGCACCAGGTCGCTGCCGATTTCATCGCGCTCGTTGACCGCCGTCCACAGCTTGCCGCTCTGCGGTTCCCAGGCCATGCCATTGGGGTTGCGCAAACCGGAGGCAAAGATACGGTGCTGGCCCGTGGCGCGGTCGACCTCCCAGATCGCCGCTCGGCCTTCCTCCGCCGCCAGGCCGTTCTCACCGACATTGCTGTTGGAGCCGACACTCACATACAACTTGCTGCCGTCCTTGCTGGCCACCACATTTTTGGTCCAGTGGTGGTTGATACTGCCGCCCGGCAGGTCGACCACCTTGGTACCGGCCTCCTTGATCGCGGTTTCACCCGGCTGGTAAGGGAAGCGCAGCAGCTTGTCCGAATCGGCGACGTACAGGTCGTTACCCACCAGGGTCATGCCAAACGGTGAATTGAGGTTCTCCAGAAACACCGTGCGCGTCTCGGCCACGCCATCATGGTCGGCATCGCGCAGCAGTGTGATGCGGTTCGGGCTCGGCACGCCCGCGCCCGCGCGGCCCATGACCTTCTCCATCACCCAGCCACGAATGCCCGTGGCGTCATCCGGTTTGGGTGGCGAATTGGTTTCGGCTACCAGCACATCCCCGTTAGGCAAAACGTAGAGCCAGCGCGGGTGATCCAGGCCTTCGGCAAATGCCGCTACTTGAGTCCCGGCAGCGGCTGTCGGCTTGGCACCCTCCGGCCAGCCGATCGCCGGGGCGATGTTTACGGTGGGGATCAGGGTTTTGTTCGGCTCCGGCAGCTTGGGCGATGGCCCGGTGCCGTCCGAGACCTGCAGGGTAGAGCTTTCACCGCAGGCGGCGAGGGTGCCTGCCAGCATGATCAGTAAGGCGAGTCTGGTTTTGTACATGGTTTTCTCCTTAATACCTGTAAAGGTAGAGAAGCGCGGCAGTCGGATGGTTCAAGTGCAAGGCCAGCTTTAATTGACGCTCCACCCCCAACCCACTAACCTTCGCGGCTTGTTCCAGGTGCTCTGTGGCCCATGTGCCGACAGAGTGAAACAGGGAAGCCGGTGAGTGAGCGCGTTTGTACACAGCGCAGCCGCAATTCCGGCGCTGCCCCCGCAACGGTAAATGAGTCAAAACGGTGCCTTTTGCCACTGTATCCGCGTGATATGGGAAGGCGCGCCGTTGGCCTGCTCGCGCTATCAGCAGAGCGCCACTCATGAGCCCGGAGACCGGCCTGGATCATCCAACAGCATCACGGTGGGCGATGCTTGGCTGTCTGTTTTTCTTTTTCCTGCCCGCCGTTTTTGTCCAGCCCCAACGGAGAGCTGCCATGACTGATTCCCCCGACCGCGACGAACGCCACCTGGCGCGCATGCTGCGCAAAAAAGCCGTGATCGACGAGCGTATCGCCAATTCCCCAAACGAATGCGGCTTGCTGCTGGTGCTGACCGGTAACGGCAAAGGCAAAAGCAGCTCGGCATTCGGCATGCTCGCCCGCGCCATGGGCCACGGCATGCAGTGCGGCGTGGTGCAGTTCATCAAGGGGCGTAACAGCACCGGCGAAGAGTTGTTCTTCCGGCGTTTCCCCGAGCAAGTGCGTTTCCATGTAATGGGCGAAGGCTTCACCTGGGAAACCCAGGACCGCCAGCGCGACATCGCCGCCGCCGAAGCCGCCTGGGCGGTTTCCCGCGAATTGCTGCAAGACCCGTCCATCGGCCTGGTGGTGCTGGACGAGTTGAACATCGCCCTCAAGCACGGCTACCTCGATCTGGACCAGGTGCTCAGCGACCTGCAGGCCCGCCCACCCATGCAGCACGTTGTGGTGACTGGCCGTGGCGCCAAGCCTGAACTGATCGAAATGGGCGACACCGTCACCGAAATGGGCATGCTCAAGCACGCGTTCCAAGCCGGTATCAAGGCACAGAAGGGCGTCGAACTTTGAATCAGCCCCGTCATTGCCCAGCCGTATTGATCGCCGCACCGGCGTCCGGCCAGGGCAAAACCACCGTCACCGCCGCGCTCGCCCGCTTGCACCGCAACCTGGGGCGCAAGGTGCGCGTGTTCAAATGCGGGCCGGATTTTCTCGACCCGATGATCCACGAGCGCGCCAGCGGTGCGCCGGTGTATCAGTTGGACATGTGGATGGTGGGCGAGCAAGAAAGTCGCCGCTTGCTGTGGGAAGCAGCCGGCGAGGCTGACCTTATTCTCATCGAAGGCGTAATGGGGCTGTTTGACGGCACACCGTCGAGCGCCGACCTGGCGCGGCACTTTGGTGTGCCGGTGCTCGGGGTCATTGATGGCACCGCCATGGCCCAGACCTTTGGTGCCTTGGCCTTGGGCCTGGCGCGCTACCAGCCGGACTTGCCATTCGCCGGTGTGCTGGCCAATCGCGTTGGCACCCTGCGTCATGCGCAGCTGCTCGAGGGCAGCCTCACCGAAGGCCTGCGCTGGTATGGCGCGCTGTCCCGTGAAACCGGGATTGAATTACCGAGCCGTCACCTGGGCCTGGTGCAAGCCAGTGAACTCAATGACCTCGATGCGCGCCTGGACGCCGCAGCCCAGGCGCTGGGCAGCAGCTGCGAAGTGGCGTTGCCGCCGCCGGTGACGTTCGCCGCGCCGCAACTGATTGAGGCTGAGCCGCTGTTGGCCGGTGTGCGTATTGCCGTAGCCCGTGATGAAGCCTTCGCTTTTACCTACGGCGCCAGCCTGGATCTGTTGCGGGCAATGGGCGCTGAGTTGAAGTTTTTCTCGCCGATCCATGATCACCAATTGCCCGACGCCGACAGCCTGTACTTGCCCGGCGGCTATCCCGAATTGCATCACCAGGCACTGTCTGAAAACACCCGGATGCTTGCGGCTATTCGCACCCATCATGCGGCTGGCAAACCACTGCTGGCTGAATGTGGCGGCATGCTCTACCTGCTGGATTCGCTCACCGATGTGGACGGCGCCCGTGCCGAACTGGTCGGCCTGCTGCAAGGCGATGCGGTGATGCAAAAGAAACTTGCCGCCCTGGCCCTGCAAAGTGTCGAGTTGCCCGAAGGCGTGCTGCGCGGCCATACCTATCACCATTCCCTGACCAGCACCGAATGGCAGCCGATTGCCCGCGGCCTGAGCCCCAATGGCGGGCGCGGGGCGGAGGCGGTGTATCGGCAGGGGCGGATGACGGCTTCATACGTGCACTTTTATTTTCCGTCGAATCCAACGGCGGTGGCCGCACTCTTCGCGCCGAGCATTGAGACCGCTATCGCAGCGATGCGGCGACCCGACAAGCCAGCTCCCACAGGGGAATGCATTGCAAATGTGGGAGCGGGCTTGCCCGCGATAGGGCCATGACCAACAACGCCTATCCCCAAGCCGACCGCCAAGCCGTCTACCGCGCCATCGCCGAACGCCGCGACATGCGCCACTTCACCGGCGGCACGGTCGCGCCCGAATTGCTGCACCGCCTGCTCCAGGCCGCACACCAGGCGCCCAGCGTGGGCTTGATGCAACCCTGGCGGTTTATCCGCATCAGCGACCGTCAACTGCGTGGGAATATTCAGCAATTGGTGGAGGAAGAACGCGTGCGCACCGCCGAAGCCCTGGGCGAGCGCTCCGACGAATTCATGAAGCTCAAGGTCGAAGGCATCCACGACTGCGCCGAAGTATTGGTGGCCGCGTTGATGGACGACCGCGAGCGCCATATTTTTGGCCGGCGCACCTTGCCGGAGATGGACATGGCGTCGCTGTCCTGCGCGATCCAGAATCTCTGGCTGGCCGCCCGTGTCGAGGGCATTGGTATGGGCTGGGTCTCGCTGTTCGAGCCACAAGCCCTGGCCGACCTGCTGGGCCTGCCGCCCGGCGCCAAACCCCTGGCCGTCTTGTGCCTGGGCCCGGTGGCCGAGTTCTACCCGGCACCGATGTTGCAACTCGAAGGCTGGACCGAACCACGGCCGCTGAGTGACATGTTGTATGAGAATGTGTGGGGAGTGAGTCAATGAGTGTGGCCTTGCTGTGTGTCGCTGCGGTGGCGCTGGATGCGCTGCTGGGTGAACCCAGGCGCTGGCATCCGCTGGTGGCGTTCGGCAATTTCGCCGGGCGCATCGAGCAACGTTTCAACACCGGTGGCCGTGGCTGGCGCAGCCACGGCGTGACCGCATGGTTTATCGCCGTGGTGCCGCTGACACTGCTGGCGACCGCGTTATCGTGGGCGCCCTATATCGGCTGGGTCCTGGAAATCCTGGCGCTGTACCTGGCGCTCGGCATGCGCAGCCTGGGTGAACATGTGATCCCGGTTGCGCAGGCGTTGCGCAGCGGTGACCTGGATGAAGCGCGCAAACGTGTGAGTTATCTGGTCAGTCGCCAGACCAGCGAGCTGGACAGCACCGAAGTCGCCCGCGCCGCCACCGAGTCAGTGCTGGAGAACGGCAGCGACGCGGTATTCGCCGCGTTGTTCTGGTTTGTGGTCGCCGGTGTGCCGGGCGTGGTGCTGTACCGCCTGAGCAATACCCTCGACGCCATGTGGGGCTATCGCAACGAACGCTTCGAGCGCTTCGGCTGGGCAGCCGCCAAGATCGACGATGTACTCAACTATATTCCTGCACGGCTGGTGGCGCTGACCTACGCCGTTTTAGGCAAAACTCGCTTGGCGCTCAGATGCTGGCGCACCCAAGGCCCCACCTGGGACAGTCCCAACGCGGGTCCGGTGATGGCGGCCGGGGCGGGCGCCCTGGGCGTCGAGCTGGGTGGCGCGGCGATCTATCACGGCGAGCTGCATCAGCGTCCGCAGTTGGGCGAAGGCCCGGCCGCCGATGCCGACGCCATCGACCGTGGCTGGCAACTGGTGCAGCGTGGCGTTTGGTTATGGCTGTTGATCCTCTGCGCGGGGGCGCAATTGTATGCTTGAGCACGGTGGGCGCCTGCGTAAGGCGGTGATTGAATACGGGATTGCCGAGGCCGATTGGCTTGACCTGTCCAGCGGCCTCGCGCCCTGGCCCTGGTCGATCCCGGACATCCCGCTGCGCGCCTGGGCGCGTTTGCCGGAAGCCGACGACGGCCTGGAAAAGGCCGCCTGCGACTATTACGGTGCCGCCCACCTGCTGCCGGTGCCGGGCTCCCAGGCCGCGATCCAGCTGCTGCCGCGTCTGCGCCGCTCCGGCAAGGTTGGCGTGTTGTCGCCCTGTTACGCCGAGCACGCCGAAGCCTGGCGCCGCGCCGGGTATGTGGTGCGCGAAGTGCAGGAGCAGGAAGTCGACTTCTTTCTCGACAGCCTTGACGTGCTGGTGGTGGTTAACCCCAACAACCCCACCGGCCTTAGCCTGAGCCCGCAACGCCTGCTGGACTGGCACGCGCGGCTGGCCCAACGCGGCGGTTGGCTGGTGGTGGACGAGGCATTCATGGACGTCACACCAGAGCTCAGCCTGGCCAGCCACACCCATCATGTCGGCCTGATTGTATTGCGCTCGTTCGGCAAATTTTTCGGCCTGGCCGGTGTGCGCCTGGGCTTCGTGCTGGCTGAGCGCCGGTTGCTGCGGCTGTTGGCCGAGCAGGTTGGGCCGTGGGCCGTCAGCGGGCCGACCCGCGTGCTCGGGCAAGTGTGCCTGCGTGATACCGCCGGGCAGGTTCGTCAGCGTGAGCGCTGTGTCGAAGCGGGCCGGCGCTTGTTTGACCTGCTCGAACGCCACGGCTTTCAACCCCACGGTGGCTGCGCCCTGTTCCAGTGGCTGATCACCCCGCACGCCGAACGCATGCATGAATTCATGGCCCAGCGCGGCATTCTGCTGCGCCTGTTTGTCCACGACAGCAGCCTGCGCTTTGGCTTGCCCGATACCGAGGCAGATTGGCTGCGACTCGACGAAGCCCTGGCTGTCTACAAGGAAGCACCATGAGTACGCTGATGGTGCAAGGCACCACCTCCGACGCGGGCAAAAGTACCCTGGTGACCGCGCTGTGTCGCTGGCTGGTGCGCCAAGGCATCGCGGTGGCGCCGTTCAAGCCGCAGAACATGGCGCTCAACAGTGCCGTGACCGCTGAAGGTGGCGAGATCGGCCGCGCCCAGGCGGTGCAAGCCCAGGCCGCCAACCTGGCGCCACACACTGACATGAACCCGGTGCTGCTCAAACCCAACAGCGACACCGGCTCCCAAGTCATCATCCATGGCCGCGCCGTGACCAGCATGAACGCTGTGGCCTATCACGACTATAAAGCCATCGCGATGCAGGCGGTGCTGGCCTCTCACACACGCCTGAGCGCGGCTTACCCGGTGGTGATGGTGGAAGGCGCGGGGTCGCCTGCCGAGATCAATCTGCGCGCCAATGACATTGCCAATATGGGTTTTGCCGAGGCTGTGGATTGCCCGGTGCTACTGATTGCCGACATCAATCGCGGCGGCGTGTTCGCCCACCTGGTCGGCACTCTGGAATTGCTTTCGCCAACCGAACAGGCGCGGGTCAAGGGCTTCATTATCAACCGTTTTCGCGGCGATATCGCCTTGCTGCAGCCTGGCCTCGACTGGTTGGAAGCGCGCACCGGCAAGCCCGTGGTGGGCGTACTGCCCTACGTGATGGACCTGCACCTGGAAGCCGAAGACGGCATCGACCAGCGCCAGATCGACAAGGCCGCCCAAGTGCTCAAGGTGGTGGTGCCGGTATTGCCGCGCATCAGCAACCACACCGATTTCGACCCGCTGCGCCTGCACCCGCAGGTGGATTTGCAGTTTGTCGGGCCGGGCCAGCCGATTCCGCCTGCCGACCTGATTATCCTGCCGGGCTCCAAAAGCGTGCGCAGTGACTTGGCCTATTTGCGCGCCAACGGCTGGGACACTGCCGTGGCGCGGCACTTGCGTTATGGCGGCAAGGTGCTGGGGATTTGCGGCGGCTTGCAGATGCTCGGCGAGCAGCTGCATGACCCGCTCGGGCTGGAAGGGCCGGCTGGCTCCAGTGAAGGCTTGGGGCTGTTGGCGTTCAGTACGACGCTGGAGGAAGAGAAGCAGCTGCGCAATGTGCGTGGGCGCTTGTTGCTGGAAGATGCCGAGGTCAGTGGTTATGAGATCCACGCCGGCGTGACTTGCGGTGAAGCGCTGGCGAACGCCGCCGTGCGGTTGGATGACGGCCGCAGTGACGGCGCCCAGAGTGCCGACGGGCAGATTCTCGGCACCTACCTGCATGGCCTGTTCGAAAGCCCCGCGGCGTGCAGCGCCTTGTTGCGCTGGGCTGGGTTGCAGGATGTGCAGGAGGTGGATTACCACGCCTTGCGCGAGCGCGATATCGAGCGTTTGGCGGACCTGGTGGAGAACCACCTGGATACCGCGTTGTTGCGCAAGCTATGCGGGCTCTGACGGTGTACACCCAGTCCAAATGTGGGAGCTGGCTTGCCTGCGATGGCGGTTTGTCGGTGTACATATCCCTCAGCTGGGTAACGGCCACTTATGGTTCCGCTCTTACAGCGGGTCACTTTTGTAAAGACACAAAAGTAACCAAAAAGTCTTCGCCCCACCACTCGGCACCTCGCCTGGGCTCGGTGTACCCGAACGCAGGCTTGAATCCGTGGGCCGCCGCGATGGGCCATCCTTGGCCCAGCGCGGCTAACCCGGCGTCCTGCCGGGTTACCCACGGATTCAAACCTGCGTTCGGCCAGCGTGGTTTAACGGGGCGACTGAGATCAAAATCAAAAGCCAGATCAAAAGCAGATCTGCCTTTCTGTGGGAGCTGGCTTGCCTGCGATGGCCATGGCTCAGCCACTGCATGCCTACCTGACTCACCCCACTTGCCGCGGCACACCTCAACCTCTCCACCCGCCGAACAAGGTGCCACCCCATGCATCAATTAATCCTCGGCGGTGCCCGCTCCGGCAAAAGCCGCCTGGCCGAAAAACTCGCCAGCGACAGCACCTTGCCCGTCATCTACATCGCCACCAGCCAGCCGCTGGATGGCGAGATGAGCGCGCGCGTCGCGCATCACCGTGCGCGGCGTCCCGATCATTGGGGCCTGATTGAAGAACCCATCGAGCTGGCCCGCGTACTGCGCGAAAACGCTGCTGCCGATCGCTGCCTGCTAGTGGACTGCCTGACCCTGTGGCTCACCAACCTGCTGATGCTCGAAGACCCGGCGCGCCTGGCGCTGGAGCGCGATCAATTGCTGCAAACCCTGGCTGCACTGCCGGGTGAAATCATTTTTGTCAGCAACGAGACCGGAATGGGTGTCGTGCCGCTGGGCGAATTGACTCGCCGCTATGTGGATGAAGCCGGTTGGCTGCATCAAGCCTTGGCCGAGCGGTGTCAGCGTGTTGTCCTGACGGTTGCCGGCCTGCCCCTGACTTTGAAAGGTACTGCGTTATGACTGACACCTGGTGGCTCAACCCTTGTAAGGCTGTCGACGCCTCAGCGTACGAACAAGCGCTGGCGCGCCAACAACAGCTGACTAAACCGGCCGGTTCGCTCGGCCAGCTCGAAGCTGTAGCGGTGCAACTGGCCGGCCTGCAAGGCCAGGTCAAACCGTTGGTGGACCAGGTGTGGATCGCCATTTTTGCCGGTGACCATGGCGTCGTCGCAGAAGGCGTGTCGGCGTTTCCCCAGGAAGTGACCGGGCAGATGCTGCACAACTTCGTCACTGGCGGCGCGGCCATCAGTGTGTTGGCACGTCAGCTGGATGCGCAGCTGGAAGTGGTCGACCTCGGCACGGTGACGCCCTCGCTGAACCTGCCCGGAGTGCGTCACCTGAACATCGGCGCGGGCACGGCCAATTTCGTCAACGGCCCAGCCATGACTGAAGCTCAGGGCTGCCTGGCGCTGCAAGCCGGTCGCGATAGCGCTCGGCGCGCTTTGGCCGGTGGCGCCCAGCTGTTTATCGGCGGTGAAATGGGCATCGGTAATACCACCGCCGCCAGCGCCTTGGCCTGTGCGCTGCTCGATTGCAAGGTCAGCGACCTTACAGGCCCAGGCACCGGTTTGAACGCCCAGGGCGTCAGCCACAAAGTGGCAGTTATCGAGCGCGCACTGGCGCTGCATGCCGGACAGCGCGATGACGCATTGCACACCCTGTTCAACCTCGGCGGGTTTGAAATTGCCGCGCTGGTCGGTGCCTACCTGGCCTGCGCACAAGAAGGCATCGTCGTGCTGGTGGACGGGTTTATCTGCACCGTCGCCGCACTGGTCGCCACGCGGCTGAACCCGGCGTGTCGAGAATGGCTGGTATTCGGCCATGGTGGCGCCGAGCCGGGCCATCGTCACGTACTGCAAAGCCTCAACGCCGAACCCTTGCTGCAACTCGGCCTGCGCCTGGGCGAGGGCAGTGGTGCGGCGCTGGCGGTGCCGTTGCTGCGCCTTGCGTGTGCGCTGCACGGGCAAATGGCGACATTCGCCGAAGCGGCCGTGGCAGACCGCCCGGCATGACCTTGCACCTGGACCTGCTGCGCCACGGCGAAACCGAGCTGGGTGGCGGTCTGCGCGGCAGCCTTGACGACGCGCTCACCGACAAGGGCTGGGCGCAGATGCGCGCCGCCGTAGCAGAGCAGGGCCCTTGGGACCGCCTGGTCAGCTCGCCGCTGCAGCGTTGCGCGCTGTTCGCCCAAGAGTTGGGCGCACGCCTCGATGTGCCGGTGAACCTGGAAAAAGACCTGCAGGAATTGCACTTCGGCGCCTGGGAAGGGCATAGCGCAGCGGCGCTGATGGAAACCGACGCCGAAGGGCTCGGCCTGTTCTGGGCCGACCCCTACAGCTTCACACCGCCTGAGGGCGAGCCGGTCAGTGACTTTTCACACCGTGTCCTCAGCGCCGTCTCGCGCTTGCACCAGGCTTATGCCGGTGAGCGCGTGTTGCTGATCAGCCACGGTGGCGTGATGCGTCTGCTATTGGCGCGAGCGCGAGGTTTGCCGCGCGAGCAGTTGTTGAATGTTGAGGTCGGCCATGGTGGGCTGTTCAACCTGCATGTGGCTGCCGATGGTGTGTTGAAGGAAGGAACCTGACGATGCTGCCATTCTGGATCGCCCTGCAATTTCTCAGCAGCCTGCCGATTCGTTTGCCGGGCATGCCGCAGCCACAAGAGTTGGGGCGTTCGCTGCTGTTTTATCCCGTGGTCGGGCTGTTGTTCGGCGTGCTGTTATGGGCGCTGAACAGCGTATTGATGGGCGCGCCGTTGTTGCTGCATGCCGCCTTATTGCTGACCGCGTGGGTGTTGCTTAGCGGTGGCCTGCACCTGGACGGCCTGGCGGACAGCGCCGATGCCTGGCTCGGTGGTTTTGGCGACCGCGAGCGCACCCTGACCATCATGAAAGACCCGCGCAGCGGGCCGATTGCGGTGGTTACCCTGGGCTTGGTGCTGTTGCTCAAGTTCACCGCGCTGGTGGCGTTGATCGAGCAACGTAATGGCGCGGCATTGATCCTGGCGCCATTGATCGGGCGGGCGTCGATGCTGGCGCTGTTCCTTACCACGCGCTATGTGCGTGCAGGCGGTTTGGGTCAGGCGCTGTCGGACCATTTACCGCGGGTTGTCGGCCAACAGGTGCTGATCCTCAGTGGCCTGGCCTGCATTCTGATCGGCGGTTTCAGCGGCGGCATGGCTGTTCTGCTGGCGGCGCTGTGTTTTATCGGCCTGCGCCAATTGATGGTCAACCGGCTGGGTGGCACCACCGGCGACACAGCTGGCGCACTCCTGGAGTTGCTGGAAGTCGCGGTGTTGATCGGTTTGGCTCTGTAACACTTTCTTGCATTTCCTTAATCGCGGGTATATACACGTTCCATGCTTGCCTCCCAATGTTTATGCACCAACCTGCGACGTGCCGCCCGTGGCGTCAGCAGGCATTACGACGGCGCCCTCGACGGCTTCGGGATCAACGTCGCCCAGTATTCTTTGCTGTGCAACTTGCAGCGTCTCGACCAACCGAGCATTTCCAGCCTGGCCGACGCCATGGGCCTGGATCGCAGCACCTTGGGGCGCAACTTGCGGGTGCTGGAAGGCGAAGGCCTGGTGCAGTTGGTCGAGGGTGATGACTTGCGCAACCGCCTGGTGCTGTTGACGCAAGCCGGCGAAGAACGGCTGGCTGCGGCGTTGCCGGCGTGGGAAGCGGCGCAGCAAAAATTGATTGATCAGTTAGGCGCCGAAAAGCGCGAAACCTTGCTGGCCTTGCTGGATGAACTCGCCTGAGCGCGGGTTTGTTCGATTACAAGCGGGTATATACCCGCGAGCGGAGAATAAGAACATGACCTCGATGTGGCGCACCAGTGGTTGGATCCTTGTGGGGAGTGCGCTGATCCTGGCGTTGTCCTTGGGCGTGCGGCACGGTTTCGGCCTGTTCCTGGCGCCGATGAGCAACGAATTTGGCTGGGGGCGTGAGACGTTTGCCTTCGCGATTGCCCTGCAGAACCTGATCTGGGGCTTGGCGCAGCCGTTTACCGGCGCCCTGGCCGACCGTTTCGGCGCGACCAAAACGGTGTTCGTCGGCGGCGTACTGTACGCCGTGGGCCTGGTGTTGATGGGCATGTCCGATTCGGCGTGGTCATTGTCACTAAGTGCCGGCTTGCTGATTGGTATCGGCCTGTCGGGCACCTCGTTTTCGGTGATTCTCGGCGTGGTGGGCCGCGCCGTACCGCCGGAAAAACGCAGCATGGCCATGGGCATCGCCAGCGCCGCAGGCTCTTTTGGTCAGTTCGCCATGGTGCCCGGCACATTGGGCTTGATCGGCTGGCTGGGCTGGTCGGCCGCCTTGTTGGCGCTGGGGCTGATGGTGGCGCTGATTCTGCCGCTGGTGGCGATGCTCAAGGACAAGCCGCTGCCGGTGGTGACTGGCCAGCAAACCTTGCGTGAAGCCTTGAAGGAAGCCTGTTCCCATTCCGGCTTCTGGTTGCTGGCATTCGGCTTTTTTGTGTGCGGTTTCCAGGTGGTGTTTATCGGCGTGCACCTGCCGGCGTATCTGGTCGACCAGCATTTGCCGGCCACGGTGGGCACCACGGTGCTGGCCTTGATCGGTCTGTTTAATGTATTCGGCACCTACACCGCCGGCTGGCTCGGCGGGCGCATGTCCAAGCCGCGCTTGCTTACCGGCCTGTACCTGCTGCGTGCGGTCGTCATTGTGTTGTTCCTGTGGGCGCCGGTCACCGAAATCACGGCCTACCTGTTTGGCATGGCCATGGGCTTTTTGTGGCTGTCTACGGTGCCGCTGACTAATGGCACCGTCGCAACCTTGTTTGGTGTGCGAAACCTCTCGATGCTCGGTGGGATCGTGTTCCTGTTCCACCAAATCGGGTCGTTCCTCGGCGGCTGGTTGGGCGGGGTGGTCTATGATCGAACCGGCAACTACGATTTGATCTGGCAGGTGGCGATTCTGCTGAGCGTGCTCGCCGCCGCGCTGAACTGGCCGGTGCGCGAGCGGCCGGTGGCGCGCTTGCAGGCGCAGATGGAGGCGGCATGAGTGTGACGGCACGGTGTTTGACGGTAGCGGCGCTGGTCGTGCTGATGCTGCTGGCCTGGTGGGGCTGGCAGCGTGGTGGGCTGGCGTTGATGCAACTGGGTATGTCGATCTGTTAAGTTCGTGGTCTGGAAATGTTAAGGACTCACGACATGCAGATGCGCTGGCTTGCAGTACCCGTCCTGATGGCCATTGGCAGTGTTGCCATGGCCGCTGATTGCCCACCGTTGCTTGAGGGCCAATTGCCCAAGCTGCGCGCCAAGGAATCCATCGATTTGTGCCAGCGCTTTGCCGGCAAACCCCTGGTTATCGTCAACACCGCCAGCTTCTGCGGGTTCGCACCACAGTTCAAAGGCCTCGAAGCCTTGTACCAGCGCTACAAGGGCCAGGGGCTGGAAGTGATTGGCGTGCCGTCCGATGACTTCAAGCAGGAAGCCAAGACCGGTGAAGAGACCGCCAAGGTCTGTTACGTGAATTACGGCGTGACCTTCACCATGACCGAACCGCAAAAAGTCAAAGGACCGGACGCGGTACACCTGTTCAAGGTGCTGGCGCAGCAGACCAGCGCGCCGAAATGGAATTTCTACAAGTACGTGGTCGACCGCCAAGGCAAGGTAATTGCCAACTTCTCCAGTTTGACCAAGCCGGACAGCCCGGACTTGATCAAGGCAGTGGAAGAAGCCTTGGCTTCCAAACCCTGATCGTCGGCGATTAAAAAGCCCCGCCTCCTGTGCAGGAGAGCGGGGCTTTTTTAGATTCAGCTGGCGAGCCGGTCAGGCTCGCAGTGAATCAGAACTTGTAAGTCGCACCCAGGCCGTAACCCCAAGCGCTGTTTTTGTACTCGGCGTTGTAGGCGTTGCCCTTGCCGGTACGGTTGACGTTGACTTCTTCTTCCCACAGGTAGGAGACGGCAGCGTCGATCGTCCAGTCTTCGGTAGGGCTGAAGCCGGCACCAAAGCTGACAGCCTTACGGTCGCCAGTCGGGATACGCACCGAACGGTCGGTGTTGTTGGTAGGCGATTGGTCAACCGAGAAGCCGGTGCGCAGTACCCACTGTTTGTTGACCTGGAACGAAGCACCGATGGCCGAGGCCCAGGTGTCATGCCAGTTCTGTGGCTCGTTGATGCGACCGATCGGGCCAGCCGCGCCACCCAGTGCAGGCGAAACGCCCGAGTTGTTGACGGTGATTTCTTTCAGGCGGCTCCAACGGGTCCATGTGGTACCCGCATACAACGTCCATTGGTCATCCAGCTTGTGGGTGATGGACATGTCGTAGGATTCTGGGGTGGTGATGTTCAACTTGGCGTCAAAACGCCCGCCGTTGAACGGACCAAAACCACGGCCGGAAATATCGGTGTGACCCGACAGGTTGTAGGAAACCTTGGAGGTGTACGTCAGGCCGATGTTGGTGCTCGCCCATGGCGTCACCAGGATACCGACTTTGTAGCCCCATGCGGTGTCATCGCCCTTGATGTCCACCAGGCCATCATTGCGGCCGAAGGTTTGCGCCAGCGGCGTCGACGAGGTCAGGTTACCGCTGATCTTGTTGAACGTCGGGCCGATACCCACGGACACGTATTCGTTGAAGGCGTAGCTGACAGTCGGCTGGAGGGTGACGACTTTAACGTCACTCTTCTTGCCGTAGTAACGGCCGCCGAAGCTGTCTTCGTAGTTGGTGATCAGGCCGAACGGCGCATACACGCCCAGGCCGAACGCCAGGTCATCGGTCGCTTTTTTCACGGCAAACAACATCGGGACTTTGGTAAAAGGAACCATGTCACCGTCGTTGCTGCTGCCGGGTGGGCCACCGCTGGTGTTTTTGATATCGGTCTTGGCGTCGATAGCTGCGACACCGGCAGTGATTTGATCGCGCTTGAGGCGTGACATGCCGGCAGGGTTGCCAGCGACAGTGCTTGCATCATCGGCAGATGAGGAGCGGCCGGCGAAACCTGTACCCATCCCACTGATGCTTTGCTCGTTGAGGGCAAAGCCGCTCGCGAACAGTTGGGTGGAGGCCATGGCAACGGCGAGGCTAAGTGTGGTCTTGAGCATTACTTTTTTCATTATTAGAACTCCGTGGTGATCACCGCTGCGGAAAGTAACAATAAATTTAGGTTAGCGCTATAGGCTGTAATGCAGGAGATAGAGCGGTTTTGTAGGACAATCCGACCAAAATCGGGGTTTTTAGCCGAATCTTGCAAAACGCCTGGTCAACAAGTGACCTGATTCATGGGTGAAACACAGGTCTGCCAGGCTTGGGTGAAGTCCCGCAGCCGACCTTGTGGGTGAAAAATTTCTTTCCAGATACGTGCCATTGCCAGTACATCGCCCGGCTGCGGCAGGGCAGGGCTGTGCTGCTCCACCAGCAGCCAGGCGATGGCGGTGGCGTAACGCAGATTGACGGTTAACTCAAGCTGGGGCGCACTGAGGAATGCGTGCTGACTGGCCAGGCCGCGTACCAGGCTGGCGCGCTCGGGGTCGCGCGCCAGGTAATGGTCCCAAAGGGCGCGGTGGCGCGGTTCGGTGATGCTGTACAGGCCGTGGCCACGACGGTCGTGCAGGGCCGAGCCGAGTTCCGACTGGCTGGCAGCAATGCCCAGCAGCAGGGCTTCGGCTGTCGCATTATGGCGGCCGAGGTAAATCAACGTCGGCCGGATCACATAACGACACAATTCGCTGGCGGCGATACCCATACAAGCCTCGGTCCATGAAAGTGGTCGACGGTGCCTGAGAGGGGGCTTGGCAGCTGTGAATCGGATCTCAGGCCCGTCGCAAGCGGATCAAGCCGCTTGAGTTGAAGTGTAGTGTCATATTTACGATGTAAAGGACTGTTTTTAAAACATCTTCTTCATTTAGTTATAACGTTTATATCTATTTGAACTTAGCGAAAATGTTTCAATGCCGAATTTCAGGCAATAAAAAACCCTGCTTTTTAAACAGGGTTTTTGTGTTTCAGCGACTCGGGTCGATCAGGCAGTCAGTGCCTGACGGGTACGCTCGATCACGGCCTGCAGCGGCTCTGCGCTGGAGTATTGATCGGGGTACAGGCGTTCGCTGTGACGAGCGATGCCGTGTTCGTTGACCAGGGTGAAGCTGAAGCAGCCTTTGCGAGCGGCCATGATCAGGCAGTTCATTGGTGCAAAAGCGTTGGTGAGGGTGCGAATGGCATCCTGAGTGTGGATTTGAGCGTTCATATTATTGGTGTTCCTACAAATGACACGGATAAGAACCGTGCAGCGTTAAAACGTTCCAGTAACGTTGATCACCATTGATCAAACGAAGAACCGACTGGAACAAAGCAGCCAGTTTGAAGCGCTATTAAGTTGGCGCGCTTGGGCTGGCAGGTAGGTACTTAGGAGGGCAGGCAGCACAACAGGGGCAAAGGTTCTGGGCCCGGGGTGAAGATCCTGATCAATTTGCAGGTTGGTTCGGTCAGAGTATTGAGACTTCGCGGCACCCTTTGCATGTTCAAAGGCAGTGTCGTCGCAAGTGATACCTGGAAACCATCGAGGTGGTCGGTCCCGTGTTGTTCAGGGGAGTTGTTCGACCAGAATTGACTTTCAGCTTGGTACTAACGCCGCGGATAGTAACGGATCGAAACCGGGAAGGGAAGCGGCTGAGCAAAAAACTTTTATCAGCTGCCTAGAAAACCACGATAGACCAGCACTGTTACGGCGGCCGCCAGCGAGCAGCCCAGCACGTAGGCCGCGAGGGTCAGGCGCCAGGAGCGGCCGGTTTCGATCACCTTCATCACGTCGCGCATGTCATTGATCCGGCCTTCACCCAGCTCGATGCACAGGCTTACCGCAGTAAAGGCCGCTGATAACAGGATGGCGATGGCAAACAACGCCCCGTCCGGCGAGGGCAAAGCTGCATTGATTCCCAATGATGTCGCGCAGATGGCGAGCAGCAACACGGCGAACAACAGGATTCCTTTCATCTGCGCCTACAGGAGAGTGACATCGTTGGTGCAGCAGTGTGGCGAGCGCGGGCGGTTTTGAAAAGTGCTCTGTTTTGCAGGCCGGTTGCTCTGTGGCGGTAACATTTTCGGACAGATTGAAGCAAAAAGTGTCGGCGATATAACCAGTGGATGGGTACTTGTGCACATTCGTTGCGCGGTGTGTAACCACTCTGTCAACTGCCCGCAAGTGCCGTCGTTTGCCTGCAACGAAAATTTAAGTCAATGAAAAACATCGCTTTTTTTTATTGGTGAAAAAATCGTCAGTTTGACTGCGGCCCCCGTTTCATGGGGCTTTGAGCGGGTTCAAGGTGGGTTGTCCACTGAGTTATCCACAGCTTCTGTGGATTGTCCCGAGCGCTTGCTCTAGAACGGGCGTGTAGGATTTATCCAGCTTTACCTGCGCGAAAAAAAGAGTAGAGTGGCGCGCCTTCCATTCTGTCCCACAGTGCTTTATGAAGTTTCGCTCAGTATCACCCTCTGTTACCGATACCCCTCAAACTGTTACCACACCCAAGCGATTTTCGTTGAAGGTTGCCTTGTGGCTGCTCGACAGCCCGCGGCTGGGGCATAACGCCAACATCAAGCACTTCGCCGGACGCTTGCTCAAGCAGCCGGCCCGCGATGGCGTGGTCGCCGCTCAAAGTCGGCTGGGCCAGTTGATGTGCCGCGAGTGCGGCAACGCCCGCGACCGCCGCATAGGCCACGACCTGCTGCGCCTGGCGGCTCGCGCTGGCGACCGCCGCGCCCTGCGCGAGTTGGGGCAGGTCGAAGACTGAGCTGTCCTCAAGCCCCATGCTTGGTTAACCTTGCTCCTTTTCGGTGATGGCAGAAATGGCTATGGTTTTTGACTGGACCAGTATTGCCTTGGGTCTGGCGGGTGCAGCAGTGCCTTTATTGGCCCTGTGCTGGCAGATTCAACGTCGACTGACCGCGCGCATGACCGGTTGGGAGCTGCTCGAAGAGCGCCTGGCAACCGCGCAACTGGCCCAGGAAGGGCTGGCCGCGCAACTGGACGCCAGCCGCGATGAAATCAGCGACCTCAGCCAGGCCAATGCCGCGAAACAGGCCGACCTGGCCGCCATGCGCCGCGAAGTCGAACTGCTGCAAATCGACCGCGATAACGCCCGCGATGCCGCCCATGCCTGGAACCTCGACCGTAGCGCCAAGGAAACCGAGCTGCGCCGCCTCGATGCGCTGTCAGCTGCCTTGCGCGCCGAATTGCGTGAACAACAGGACAGTCATCAACAACGCCTCGCCGACCTGCAAGGCTCGCGCGATGAGTTGCGCGCGCAGTTTGCCGAGCTGGCCGGGAAGATCTTCGATGAGCGTGAGCAGCGTTTCGCCGAAACCAGCCAGGAACGCCTGGGCCAGTTGCTTGACCCACTGAAGGAACGCATCCAGTCCTTCGAAAAGCGTGTGGAAGAAAGCTATCAGAACGAAGCCCGCGAGCGTTTTTCCCTGGCTAAAGAGCTTGAGCGTCTGCAGCAATTGAACCTGCGCCTGTCAGACGAAGCCACCAACCTGACCCGTGCCCTCAAGGGCCAGAAGACCCAGGGCAACTGGGGCGAGCTGATTCTTGAGCGGGTACTGGAACATGCCGGGCTGGAGAAGGGCCGCGAGTACCAGACCCAGGTGAGCCTCAAAGGGCCGGACGGCGAGCGCTTCCAGCCGGACGTGCTGATCATGTTGCCGGGCGACAAGCAGGTGGTGGTCGACTCCAAGGTCAGCCTCACGGCCTATCAGCAATACGTCGCGGCAGATGATGAGGTGATTGGCCAGGCGGCCCTCAAGCAGCATGTGCTGTCCCTGCGTAACCACGTCAAAGGCTTGGCCGGCAAGGATTACAAGCGTCTGGAAGGGCTGCACAGCCTGGATTTCGTGTTGCTGTTCGTCCCCATCGAGGCCGCATTTTCCGCCGCCCTGCAGGCCGAGCCGAACCTGTTTCAGGAGGCGTTTGACCGCCATATCGTGATTGTCAGCCCCACGACCTTGCTGGCTACCCTGCGAGTGATCGACAGCCTGTGGAAGCAGGAGCGCCAAAGCCAGAATGCGCGGGAAATTGCCGAACGGGCCGGCTGGCTGTACGACAAATTCGTGCTGTTCATCCAGGACCTGGATGAAGTGGGCAACCGTCTACAACAGTTGGATAAGGCTTACAGCGCGGCGCGTAACAAGCTGACAGATGGGCGTGGGAATCTGGTCAGCCGTACCGAGCAATTGCGGTTGCTGGGTGCGCGTGCGAGTAAAAGTCTGCCAGCGGATTTGCTTGAACGGGCGATGACCGATTCAGACGGTGTGGCGCATCTGCCTGAGTAAATACAATCCAAAATGTGAGGCCGAGTACACTCTGTTTAAAGCGGTAAATGCCGACTCAACAACGCCCGCAACGCCGCCGGCTTCACCGGCTTGGCCAAGTAATCCAACCCTGCCGCATGCACCTCGGCCACCATCTCCGGTCGCCCATCGGCACTGATCACCACCCCGGGAATCGGTTCTGCCAACTGCGCCCGCAGCCAGCCCATCAGCTCCGTGCCCGTCTCGCCGTGGTCCAGGTGGTAATCCACCAACGCCAGTTGCGGGCGCACGCCCTCGGCCAGCAGTGCCGCGCACTGCGCCTGGTCGGTGGCCGTCCACACTTCGCAGCCCCAGCGCGTCAGCAGGCTGCGCATGCCGATCAGGATGCTTTCCTCGTTATCCACACACAGCACCTGCGCGCCGCTTAATGGCAGCCCATTGTCTGGCGCGATCTTGGCCTGCGGGCTGGCCTGGTTACGCGCCAGCGGCACGCGCACGCTGAACACGCTGCCTTTGCCCGGCCACGAGCGCACGCTCAACGTATGCCCGAGCACGCGGCACAGGCCGTCAGCGATTGCCAAACCCAGGCCCAGACCCTTCTCGGCGCGGGTCTGGTGGCTGTCCAGGCGCTTGAACTCTTCAAAGATGACCTTCTGTTTATCCAGCGGGATGCCAGGGCCACGGTCCCACACTTCCAGGCACAATTCGTCCTTGCGCCTGCGCACGCCCAAAAGCACGGGGCCGTCGGCATAGCGGAACGCGTTGGTGAGAAAATTCTGCAGAATCCGCCTGAGCAACTTGATGTCACTGTCTATCCGCAACCGGCTGCCGCGCAGGCGGAAGCGCAGGTTCTGCTCCTGAGCCAGCGCCTTGAATTCGGCGCCGAGGGTGTCGAACAGCTCGTTGAGCACAAAGGGCTGCCGCTGCGGGTTGATCTTGCCATTTTCCAGGCGTGAAATATCCAACAAGTCGCTGATCAAGTCTTCGGCCGAGCGCAGCGAGCTGTCCAAATGTTGCACCAATTGCCGCGCGTCGGCAGACAGGCCGTCGTGCTGGTGGGAAAGGGCTGCGGAGAACAGGCGTGCAGCGTTCAAGGGTTGCATCAGGTCGTGGCTGACAGCCGCAAGGAAGCGGGTCTTAGACTGGCTGGCGGATTCGGCCACGCCCTTGGCGTCGGTCAAAGCGACATTGAGCTGGGAAAGCTCATGGGTACGCTCGGTCACCCGTTGCTCAAGGCCTTCGTTGGCCTCGGTCAGCGCCTGCTCGGCCTCCCGGAACGCAGTGATGTCGGTAAAGCTCATGACAAACCCACCGCCGGGCATCGGGTTGCCGATCAGCTCAATCACGCGGCCATTCGGGAACAAACGCTCGGAGGTGTGCGCGCGGCCTTGGCGCATCCAATGCAGGCGGCGCGCTACGTGCACCTGGGCCTCACCCGGCCCACACAGGCCGCGCTCGGCGTTGTAGCGAATAATGTCGGCAATCGGCCGGCCCACGCTGATCAGGCCTTCAGGGTAGTTGAACAGCTCCAGGTAGCGGCGGTTCCAGGCCACCAGCTTGAGGGACTGGTCGACCACACTGATGCCTTGGGTGATGTTTTCGATCGCGCCTTGCAGTAATGCGCGGTTGAATTGCAACACCTCGGAGGCTTCGTCGGCGATGCGTACTACGTCCTCCAGCTGCATCTCCCGGCCTTCAATCGCGGCTTTTACCACTGCGCGTGTCGACGAGGCGCCGAGTACGCCGGCCAGCAGGCGTTCGGTGTGGGCGATCCAGTCGTTATCGGCATTCTGGTTGGGGTTGAAGCCTTTGCCTTGGCGATAGGCAAATCGGATAAAGCTCTGCTCGGCGCGTTCCTTGCCGACAAAACGTGCCGCGAGGCTGAGCAGGTCGCTGATTTGCACCGACAGCATCGAGCGCGCATTGGCGCGCTGGCTGATTTCCTGGCCGATAAAGCGCCCGGCCTGCCAATGCTCGGATACCCGTGTGCGCGACAGCATCGAGACCCACACAAACAGCGTGAAATTGCCCGCAAGAGAAAACACAGTACCCAGGGTCAACGAGGTGACGGTGAAACCAAAGGGGTGCGAATGCATCCACGTCAGGCCGGGGAAAAGGCTCAACGACCACCCCAGGCTTTTCGCCGTCACCGGCAGGACCAAGGTGTAGAACCACAAGAAAGTGCCAGCCGCCAAGCCGGCAAATACGCCTCGTCGGTTGGCCTGCTTCCAATACAACGCGCCAAGCATCGCTGGCGCCAGTTGGGTAACGGCGGCGAACGCGATCTGGCCGATGGTTGCCAGGCTCGCGCTGGAGCCGAGCAGGCGGTAACTCACGTAGGCCAGCAACAGGATGATCACAATGCTGACGCGGCGCACCGACAGCATCCAGTGGCGGAACACTTCGAACGGCCGCTCTGCGCTGGAGCGGCGCAACAGCCACGGCAGCAACATGTCGTTGGAGACCATGGTCGACAAGGCAATGCTCGCCACAATCACCATGCCGGTGGCCGCCGAAGCGCCGCCGATAAACGCCAGCACGGCAAGGGCCGGGTGCGCTTCGGCCATGGGCAGGCTGATCACGTAGGAGTCCGGCAATACCGAGGCGGGCAAGAGCATTTTGCCGCCGAGGGCGATAGGGATGACGAACAGCGCGGCGAGGATCAGGTACGCCGGGAACACCCACTTGGCCAGGCGTAAATCCTGCGGGTCGATGTTCTCTACCACGGTGACGTGAAACTGCCGGGGCAGGCAGATAATCGCCATCATCGCTACGCCAGTCTGCACCACCATCGATGGCCAGTTAATGGTTTCTGTCCAGTATTCCTCAAGGCGCGGGGCGAGCATGGCCTGGCTGAACAGATCGCCAAAACCATCGTATAGGCCGAAGGTCACGAATGCGCCTACCGCCAGAAAGGCGAACAGCTTGACCAGGGATTCAAACGCAATCGCCAGCACCATGCCACGGTGGTGTTCGGTGGCATCGAGGTTGCGGGTACCGAACACAATGGTGAACAGCGCCAATACCAGCGACACGATCAACGCGGTGTCCTGGGCGCGGGTGCCGGTGGTGTCGGGGCCGGAACCGATCAACAGGTTCACGCCCAGCACGATGCCTTTGAGTTGCAGAGCGATATAGGGCAGCACGCCGACCAGGCAGATCAGCGCCACCACCACCGCCAACGATTGGGATTTGCCGTAGCGTGCGGCGATAAAGTCGGCAATGGAGGTGATGTTTTCCTGTTTGCTGATCAGAATCATCTTCTGCAACACCCAAGGTGCCAGCACCAGCAGCAGGACAGGTCCCAGGTAGATCGGTAAAAACGCCCACAGCTGCTCGGCGGCCTGGCCTACGGCGCCGAAGAAGGTCCAACTGGTGCAGTAAACGGCCAGCGACAGGCTGTATACCCAGGCACGTATTCGTGGCGGTAGCGGCGCGTGGCGGCGATCACCGTAAAAGGCGATGGCAAACATAATGGCCATATAGGCCAGGGCAACGGCGGCGATCAGCCCGCTGGACAGCGTCATGGTAACTCCGAGCATAAGAACACCCGGGCATTCCGAGCCCGGTGGGACAGTCTCGCATGATGCTGGGGGTTAGTCAGTGTCGACCAAGGTCGTGTGGGATCGAATGTCGCAGAGCGTGTTCAACGCGGTGGCAGGGTTTTCTGACGCAAGATGTAAATGCTCACCAACACTGCACTGGTCAGCATAAACCCACGTGCCCAAGGCAGCGGCACCAGGTAGCAGGAAAAACCAATGCTCAGCCACATCAGGCCGATGGCGTAGACCTTGCCCTTGAGCGGAATGCCATTGCCGTCCAGATAGTCTTTGATCCACGGCCCCAGGCGCGGGTGTTCCACCAGCCATTGGTAGAAGCGCGGGGAGCTTCGGGCGAAGCAGGCGGCTGCGAGTAGCAGGAAGGGCGTGGTCGGCAATACCGGCAGGAAGATACCGATCACTCCCAGCGCTACGCTCAGCCAGCCGATGGCCAGCAGCACGTAGCGCAGGAGCAGTGAGCGCTTGCCCATGGGCGTCATGGGCAACCGACTCAGTGGTGACGTGGCTTGAGGATCGCCGGTTTTTCGTCAGGCGCATTGCACAGCAGGTACAAGGCGGTGAGGGCTTCCGGGATCTGTACGATCATGTCGTCCATCAGGTTGGCATCGGCGGCGATGTCGGAGAATTCCGGCTGGTCGTCGAACAGGCCCGAACCGACCATGATCGGCAGCAGCATTTCGCTGACTTCTTCCTCGGCAGTTTCGAACCAGGCGGCTTCGCGCAGGAACACACCTTCCATGAAGCCGATGCACCAGCCGCGCAGGTCGGAGTCATCCGGCTCCTCGCCCAGGTCCAGCTCGCACGGCAGCTCGAATTCCTCATCGGAAGCCAGTTGGCGACCAATGTGGGCCTTGAGGGCCAGCAGGGTGGATTCGATTTCTTCGCGTTGGGCGGCGTCGGCGTAGTGCGGTTCTTCGGCGAACAGCGCGTCGATCCATTCACGGTCGGGCACGACGTCGGCGCAGATCGACAGGGCGGTCAGGTAGCCGTGAGCGGCCACGTAGTCCAGCGCCTCGTCATGCAGCTCATCGGCGTCGAGGAAGGCTTGCAGGCGGGTTAGTTGCTCAGCGAAGGACATTGAAGGGCTACCTTGGGAATAAACGATGCGCAATTCTAGGCTTTCTTGAGCGTCCAGGCCAGCTGCAAGGCATATTTGCCGGGTTCTGGAGCGGGGTGACTATTCGTCAGTGGCGCCCTTTGCCAGGTAACGCTCGGGTATACTGCCGCGTTTTGTGATGCCCCTGCAGGCCAAGCGCCAATCCGCGAAAACTTCGCTTACGGATTATTTCCCGTGAAGCGGTGTTTTTTCGGCCAGCCTGTACAGAGGGATTTCGGCACCATTTTGGAGTTTTACATGCTCGAACAGGCTCAACGCGTCCTCAAGGACATCTTCGGCTACGACAGTTTTCGTGGCCGCCAGGGTGCGATCATTGAGCGCGTGGCCAGTGGCGGTGATGCCCTGGTCCTGATGCCTACCGGCGGCGGCAAGTCGCTGTGCTTTCAGGTGCCGGCGCTGTTGCGCAATGGCTTGGCCGTGGTGGTGTCGCCGCTGATCGCGTTAATGGATGATCAGGTCGCCACCCTAGAAGAACTCGGTGTCGCCGCCGCCGCCTTGAACTCCACCTTGAGTGCCGAGCAGCAGCGCGAGCTGGCAGCGCGCATCAAGCGCGGCGAAGTGAAGATGCTCTACCTGGCGCCTGAGCGTTTGGTGCAGCCGCGCATGCTGGCCTTCCTGCAGAGCCTGGAAATTGCGTTGTTCGCCATCGACGAAGCCCACTGCGTGTCGCAATGGGGCCACGATTTCCGTCGCGAATACCTGCAACTGGGCCAACTGGCGGAATTGTTCCCCGACGTGCCGCGCATCGCCCTGACTGCTACCGCCGACAAACGCACCCGCGAAGAAATCGTCGAGCGCCTGCATCTGCAGAACGCCGAGCGCTTTCTGTCGAGCTTCGACCGGCCGAATATTTTTTACCGCATCGTGCCCAAGGAACAACCGCGCAAGCAGTTGCTGGCGTTCCTGTCCGAGCGGCGCAGCGACGCAGGCATCGTGTATTGCCTGTCGCGCAAGAAGGTCGATGAAGTGGCCGCGTTTCTCTGCGAGCAAGGCTACCCGGCGCTGCCGTATCACGCGGGGCTGCCCAATGACACGCGCTCTGCCCATCAGAAGCGCTTCCTCAACGAGGAAGGCCTGATCATGGTGGCCACCATCGCGTTCGGCATGGGCATCGACAAATCCAACGTGCGTTTTGTTGCACACATGGACCTGCCAAAGTCCCTTGAGGCCTACTACCAGGAAACCGGTCGCGCCGGCCGTGATGGCCTGCCGGCGGATGCCTGGATGGTCTACGGCCTGCAAGACGTGGTGATGCTCAAGCAGATGTTGCAGAACTCCGAAGGCGATGAGCGCCACAAACGCCTGGAACAACACAAGCTCGATGCCATGCTCTCGCTGTGCGAAGAGACCCGCTGCCGCCGACAGACGCTGCTGGCGTATTTCGACGAGGACATGCCCGAGCCATGCGGGCACTGTGACAATTGCACCGATGGCGTACAGACCTGGGACGCTACCGAGCCGGCGCGCCAGGCGTTGTCGACCATCTACCGTACCGGCCAGCGCTACGGCGTGGGGCATCTGGTGGACGTATTGCTGGGCAAGGACAACGAGAAAGTGCGCAGCTTCGGCCACGAAAAACTCTCGGTGTACGGCGTCGGCAAGGCGCGCGCCGAAGGCGAATGGCGTTCGTTGTTCCGGCAGATGGTCGCGCGCAACCTGGTGGACATCGACATCGAAGGCTACGGCGGCTTGCGCCTGAACGACAGTTGCCGGCCATTGCTCAAGGGCGAGGTGAGCCTGGAGCTGCGCCGCGACCTTAAGCCGCAAACCACCGCAAAAAGCAGCAGCACCAGCCCGGCCAGCCAATTGGTGCGTGGCGAAGAACGCGAACAGTGGGAAGCCTTGCGCACCCTGCGGCGCAAACTGGCGCAGGAACACAGTGTGCCGCCTTACGTCATCTTCCCCGACTCCACGTTGCTGGAGATGCTGCGCGAGCAACCGACCAGCATGGCCGAGATGGCCAAGGTCAGCGGCGTGGGTGCGCGCAAGCTGGAACGCTACGGCCAGGCCTTCCTCGAGGTGCTCGGCGGCCAGGCCGAGGCGCCCAAGGAAGTCGCCGACATCCGCCATGAACTGATCAGCCTGGCACGTGCCGGCATGACCCCGATCCAGATTGCCGGCCAGCTGCAATGCTCGGAAAAAAACGTCTACACCTTGCTGGCTGAATCCATCGGCAAGCAACAGTTGTCGTTGGAGCAGGCCCTTGATTTACCGGAAGATCTGCTCGGTGAAATCCAGGATGCCTTCCTCGACGGAGAAGGCGAATTGCCACCTGTTACAGAGATCGCACCGCTGTTTACCGGGCGTGTTCCTGAGGGGGTTTTGTATTGCGTACGTGCCGCTTTGCAGTCTGAATTCGAAATTTAATGTGCCAATTACGACAATGTAACGAATCAGTACATAGCACCACTTGCCTCCTGGCATGGCTCATGCTTAGCTGACTAATAATTAGCCACATTCTATTTTCAGTCTAAATCATGAGTTTTTTATGCCGTTAACCGAACAACACCGCTTTGGCATGCAGTTGGCGCAAATGTCCCGAGGCTGGCGCGCCGAACTCGACCGCCGTTTGGCGGGGCTGGGCTTGTCCCAGGCGCGTTGGCTGGTGCTGTTGCACCTGGCCCGTTTTGTAGATGCGCCCACCCAGCGTGAACTGGCGCAAAGCGTCGGCGTAGAAGGTCCGACCCTGGCGCGCCTGCTCGACAGCCTTGAAGGCCAGGGCCTGGTGCAGCGCCAGGCGGTGCTGGAGGATCGTCGCGCCAAACGCATTCTGTTGTGCGACACCGCCCGTCCGTTGATTGATCAGATCGAAACCATCGCCACGGCCTTGCGCCATGAGTTGTTCGTGGGCGTGGATGAAGAAGATTTGCGCGTGTGCATGCGCGTGCATGGGCACATTCTGGCGAACCTGGAAAAGTCCTGAGGTGTGGCGAGGGAGCTTGCTCCCGCTGGGCTGCGTAGCAGCCCCAAAGCCATCAACCTCGTTGCACCTGAATGATCGCATTCACCGCATTGGGGGCGCTTCGCACCCCAGCGGGAGCAAGCTCCCTCGCCACAGTAGCCTGGCATCCAGCTAGAACGTCTGCCCCAGGTTCAGGTACACCGCCTGCTGCTTGTCATCATTGAACCCATAGCTGAAATTCAGCGGCCCTAACGGCGTATCAAAACCGAGGAAAATACTCGCGGCATTGATGTACCCGCTATCAAACTGGTTATCGTTGTTCCACGCCCGGCCGCGTTCCACCGAGGCGCCGAGGTACAGCGGGAAATCCAGCGGCAGGTATGAGCGCGGCGTCAGGCGGCGGTAGTACACAGCACGCATCAGGGCGATGTTCTGCCCCGAGATTGAGTCTTCGCGAAAGCCTGATAATTGCCGCGCACCGCCGAGCAGAAAGCTGGAAACCACCACGTCGGATTTATCCAGCGTGCGCCCATAACGACCGCCGAGTATCAAGGTGTCCGGGCCGTGGCTCATGGCCTTGTCCAGCTTGAACTCCCACTGTCGGTAGCGCTGGTCTGAACCCAGGCCGGGCTCGAACTCTCGGAAGGCCAGGCCGATGTCTTCGCCGGTATGGGGGAAGTACACGTTATCCAGCGAATCGAACGAGTACTTGAGCTCATAGAAACCCTCATTGAAGCTCACACTCGGCAAGTCGCGCTCGCCAACACGCACATCTGCCTTGCCCCAGGCTTCACCGACGCCGAAGCGGATCTCGCCGCTATTGCCAATCTGGCGCCCCACGTTCAAACCAAAACCGTAGCGCTCCAGGCGATATTCGGCGATAGGGTCGCTGTCCAGCACCAGGTCGACGTTCTGCGCCTGGGCACTGATATAAGGCGCGACGAAATAGCGCGAGCCCACATCCAGTGGCTGGTAGAACTCGCTGTACAGCTCTTGGCGATCACCAATCTGCACGCGCGTCAGCCATTCGGCGCCAAGGCGGTTGATGCCGTTCATGCGGTAACTGGCGCCGAGGTTGTAAGCGCTGGCGCCGCGCATGTCATCCGACAGGTTCAGGCCCAGGCGCAAATAGTCGGTGCCGCTGCGTTTGCCGCGCGCGCTGATGACCAGGGTATTGTCCTGGCCCTTTTTCACCACGCGGTATTGCACCTGCTCGAAGTAATCCAGGCCGTACAACGTGCCCATGTCGGTTTGCAGGCGGCCCAGGTTCAGCGGCTCGCCCAGGGTTTGGCGGATGTAGTAGCGAATTACGTCGTCACTGACTTTCGAGTCGTTCTCCACCTTGATGGCGGTGATCACCGGCGTGCGTTCGCCCGGGGTGCGGGCCTCAACCAATTGCGGGTCGATCGGTTCGGCGGGGCGCAAATGCGCCAGGCGCACGTCGAGGGCGCGGGTGGCGCGGTAGCCGGCGTCGATCATGTCCTTGGCGCGGCCGAAGTCCGTCACGCCGTAGGCGGCCAGCGGTGGCTGGATCAGCACATCCTTGGGATGCAGGGCCTTGAGTTGTTCTTCTGAGTTGCGCCGGGTCATCAGGGTGATGGACTGGTTGAGCACGTCCACGACCGTCGCCAGTTGCTTGCGTGAGCGCAGCGGCGTGCCGATGTCCACGACGATAGCGATGTCGACGCCCATTTCGCGCGCCACATCCAGTGGGATGTTGTCGGTCATGCCGCCGTCCACCAACAGCCGTCCGTCCAGTTCCACCGGAGCGAACACTGCCGGGATCGACATGCTCGCACGGATCACCTGGGGCAAGTGACCCTTGCTGAACACCACTTTTTCGCCGGTGGTGATGTCGGTGGCCACAGCGCGGAACGGGATTGGCAGCTTGTCGAAGTTACGCGTATTGCTGGAGTGGGCGAACATGCTTTCCAGCAGCAGCGCCAGGTTCTGGCCCTGGATCACGCCGAGCGGCAGGCCAAGGCTGCCGTCATCGCGAAAGCTGAGTTTTTGTTTGACGAGGAAATCGCGGTCATCCTGTTTGCGCCGAAACGGCACATCTTCGCGCGGCGGGGCGTCGGACAATGCCTGCTGCCAGTCGATATTGAGCGCGAGCTTTTCCAGTTCATCGATCTTGTAGCCCGAGGCGTACAGGCCGCCAATCACCGCGCCCATGCTGGTGCCGGCGATAGCATCGATATGGATACCTTGCTCCTCCAGGGCCTTGAGCACGCCAATATGCGCAAGGCCACGGGCGGCACCGCCGGACAGCACCAGGCCGATTTTGGGGCGTGGGCTTTCGACGGCATCGGCGATCAGGGGAAGCAGGCACAGAAACAGGCAGGACAACAGGCGGCGCATCATGAATCTCGAGGCTGGGCGATAAAGGCCGGTATTATAGTCACTCGATCGTCCGTGCCCGATATGTCAGGAACTTCTCTAATTATGTCTGCCAGCAAACCCGAGATCGTCATCACCTATTGCACCCAATGCCAATGGCTGTTGCGCGCGGCGTGGCTGGCCCAGGAATTGTTGAGTACATTTGCCGATGACTTGGGCCGTGTGGCGCTTGAGCCAGCCACCGGCGGGGCGTTTCGCATCACCTGCGACGGTGTGCAAATTTGGGAGCGCAAGGCCGACGGCGGCTTTCCAGAGGCCAAGGTACTCAAGCAGCGCGTGCGCGACCAGATCGACCCGCAGCGCGACCTGGGGCACAACGACCGCCAAGCCTGAAGGCTACGCGGTGGCTGCCGGCTGTTTGGCCTGGCTGGCACTGCCCATCAAGCCTGAGAGCACGATGGCGACAATGATCAGCGCGCCGCCCAGCAGCATGCGCAAGGTCGGGGTTTCGGCAAACAGCAGCCAGGCCGCGGTGATGCCATAGACCGGCTCCATGGCGAACACCACGGACGCGGTGCGCGCCTTGATCACCGCGAGGCTGGCGACAAACAAGCTATGGGCCAGGCCGGTGCAGAACACCCCGAGCAGACCGATCCACAGCCAGTCAATCGCACGTACATCCGCCAGGCCCGGTGCTGCGACTGGCAGCAGGCACGCCGCGACCACCACGTTCTGGCACAGCGCAGCCTGCACCGCCGGAATGCGCCCGGAGCTGGCGCGGTTGTTCAGCGACAGCAGCGAGAACAACAGGCCCGAGAGAATCCCCCACAGCAGGCCGCCCGTGGCTTGGCTGGCGAGGTCGAAGTCTGGCGTGACCAACACCAGGCCCACCGTGACCAGCGCAACCAGCAACACTTCGTTGGCGCGAATGCGCTCACGGAAGATCAGCCCTTCAAGCATCACGGTAAAGGCCGGGAACGCGGTGAAGCCAAGGGTGGCGACGGCCACCCCGGCGACTTTGACGGCAATGAAGAAGGTCACCCAATGCGCCGCCAGCAGCACGCCACTGACCACGAGGCGACGCCAGTCGCGCATCTCCAGGGTTTTCCAGGTGGTGTTGCTGGCAAATCGCGCAAAGATCGCCAGGGCGATTACGGCAAAGGCGGCGCGACCAAACACGATGATGGCCGGCGAGGCGGCTGCCAGCTTGCCGAAAACACCAGTGAGGCCAAACATCAGTGCGCCGATATGCAGGGCGCCAAGGGCTGAGCGGGGAGTCATTGCGATCCTTGAAACAACGGGGGTGACAGAATCGCAGTCTAGAGGTTCGAGGGCGCCGGTGTCTGTCGCGGACCTCGCGAATCTTAGCGCCAGCCTCTCATCATAATCATCCCATTAGGCAACGAATAACCTGTGGCGAGCAGGCTTGCCCTGCGTTGGGTTGCGAAGCGACCCCAAAAATGGGACTGCTGCGCAGTCCAACGCGGGGCAAGCCCGCTCGCCACAGTGACGGTGTTCGCGGTTGGGATCAGCCGCCTGGGCGGTCAGCGTTGATGATTACGATGAGCGGCGTAAGGTGCCCGGTGAGGCGCCAAACTCACGCAACATGGCGGCAGAGAAGGCACTTTGCGAGGCGTAGCCGACGCGCTCGGCAATTTCGCCAACGGGCAGTGGCGTCTCGCGCAGGAGCTTCAGCGCCATGTGCAGACGACGGCCGCGCAGGTAGTCCATGGGGGTTTGCCCGCACTCGGCCATAAAGCGCGCATGCAGGCGCGCTACCGAGAGATCGGCAATACGCGCCAGATCGGCCACCTGCAACGGGTGCGCAGCATGGCGTTCGATGTGCGCATTGAACGCGGCATACGGCAAACGCTTGCCCGGTAGCGGTTGGGCCAGCGGATGATTGAGACTGGCCAGCAGCAACACCGCGCCTTGCTGGGCGATCAGCGGGTCATCCACCGGGCTGTGTGCCAGCCATTGCACCAACTGGCTTTGCCGGGCGTCCAGTGTCAGTCGCGCCGGTTGATCGAGCAGGCGGCGACTGGTGTCGGCGTGCTCGCCCAAGGACTGCGCCACCCAATGTTCGTCGGGCACATCCAGCACCAGGCAGCGGCTGCCGTCGCGACTGCCGCAGGCATGGTGGGCCGAGAAGGGCAGCACCATCACGCTGCTGGCGTGCACCTGGCTGCCCAGGCCATCGACTTCCAGGTCCAGATGCCCCGACAACCCGAACACCAGTTGGGCGTGGTCATGGCTGTGGGCGAGCGGCTCTTCAATGTAGTGGCGCAGCGTGAGGGTCGGTCTCATCGCGGTCTCCTGGGCAGCAGGCCTGCAGTCTACAACGCTTCAAGGGCTTTGATCGCTGTCATCAGACTGACGCACAGTTGTCATGGGCTATTAACCGCCTGGGCGCAAGCTCGCGAAAACACCGTCGAGGGATGCCCATGACCAGTGCCGAGTTCGCCAAACCCAGCCGCAAACAACGGGTTCGTACCCTGTGGATCTCCGACGTGCACTTGGGCACCCGGGATTGCCAGGCCGAGCACCTGTCACAGTTCCTCAAGGGCTACCACGCCGACAAGGTCTACCTGGTCGGCGATATCATCGACGGCTGGAAAATGCGCGGCGGCATGTACTGGCCTCAGGCTCATACTAATGTGATCCGCCGCCTGCTGACCATGGCCAAGCGCGGCACCGAGGTGATCTACGTCACCGGCAACCACGACGAATTCCTGCGCCGCTACTCCAAGCTGATCCTGGGCAATATCCAGCTGGTGGACGAGGCCGTGCACGTCACTGCCGATGGCCGCCATCTCCTGGTGATTCATGGTGATCAATTTGATGTGATCACCCGATACCACCGTTGGCTGGCGTTCCTGGGCGATTCGGCCTATGAGTTCACCCTCACGCTCAACCGCTGGCTCAATCACTGGCGTGCGCGGTATGGCTATGGCTACTGGTCGCTGTCGGCGTACCTGAAACACAAGGTCAAGACGGCGGTGAGTTTTATCAGTGATTTCGAAGAGGCGATCGCCCACGAAGTGACCAAGCGCGAGTTGCATGGTGTGGTGTGCGGGCATATTCACCATGCCGAGATTCGCAAGGTGGGCGAGGTGGACTACCTTAATTGCGGGGATTGGGTGGAGTCGTGCACCGCGTTGATCGAGCACTGGGATGGCAGTATCGAGTTGTATCGGTTGGCGGATGCGCAGGCTAAAGAGGCGCTGCTCAAAGCTGAGATGGTTGCGGGCTAGAAGGTTCGCACGGTCAAAAATGTGGGAGCTGGCTTGCCTGCGATGGCGGTTGTTCAGTCAACTTATTCAGTGACTGACACACCGTAATCGCAGGCAAGCCAGCTCCCACAATTTGATTGGATTTCTTCAGTTACTTCGAGACGTCGGCGATGGCCTCGGCCAGTAATGCCAGGCGTGTCGCGTCAATACCCGCCACATTCGCCCGCCCCGAACTGACCATATACACGCTGTGCTTCTCGCGCAGTTGCTTGACCTGCTCAGCACTCAAACCGGTATAGGAAAACATCCCGCGCTGCGCACCAATATGCGCAAACTTCTCGGCCAGCCCGTGGGGCGCCAGCGCCTCCACCAGCCCGGAGCGCAGCTGGGCAATGCGTGAACGCATGGCCTCGACTTCATCGCTCCAGCGCTTTTTCAGCTCGGCGTCGCCCAGGATGGTCGCTACCACTGCGGCGCCATGATCCGGCGGCGTCGACCACAGGTTGCGCGCGATATTCGCCAGTTGGCTGCGCACGTCCGTGAGCTTCTCGGCGTCTGCCGCGCACACGATCAGCGCGCCGACACGGTCGCTGTACAGGCCGAAGTTCTTCGAGCAGGAACTGGTGACCAGCACTTCCGGCAGCTCGGCGGCAAACAACCGTACCGCCCAGGCGTCCTGCTCCAGGCCGTCGCCAAAGCCCTGGTAGGCGAAGTCGATCAATGGCAGCAATTGCCGTTCGCGCACGATGTGCAACACCTGGCGCCAGTCGTCCTGGGACAAGTCAAAACCGGTCGGGTTATGGCAGCAGGCATGCAACAACACCACGTCGCCTGTGGGCACGGTGGCCAGCGTTGCGAGCATCGCGGCCACGTCCAGGCGGTTATCCGCGCCCACATACGGGTAATGGCTGACCTTGAGCCCGGCCTTGGCGAAGATGGTTTCGTGGATCGGCCAGGTCGGGTTGCTCAGCCACACGCCGCGGCCGGGCAGGTTTTGCGCGATAAAGTCGGCACTCAGGCGTAGCGCGCCGGTGCCGCCAGGGGTTTGCGTAGCACCGGCGCGACGTTCGCGAATCAGCGCTGAATCGGCGCCCAGCACCAGCTCACTGATCAGCGAACCGAAGGCCGCATTGCCATGGCCGCCGATATAGGTCTTGGTGGTTTGCGTGTCCACCAGGCGCTGTTCGGCCAGTTTTACCGAGTGCGGAATCGGCGTCAGGCCCTGGTCGTCCTTATACACACCCACGCCCAGGTCGAACTTGTTCGGGTTGGCGTCCTGAGCATACAGGTCCATCAGCCCGAGGATCGGGTCCCCGGGCACGCGGCCAATGGCATCAAAATGCATTACTTGCGGCCCTCGGCGTCCTTGGCCACTTCGTCGGTGCGCGCAGCCATGATGAAGTCGTTGCGGTGCAGGCCTTTGATCGAGTGGCTCCACCAGGTCACGGTGACTTTGCCCCACTCGGTGAGCAGGCCCGGGTGATGGCCTTCGGCTTCGGAGATTTCACCCATGGCGTTGGTAAAGGCCAGGGCGAATTTGAAGTTCTTGAACAGGAAAACCTTTTCCAGCTGCATCACGCCGTCGCGTACTTCGATGTTCCAGTCGGGAATCTGCTTGATCAGTACCGGCAGCTCTTCGTCGCTGACTTGTGGGGCGTCGGCGCGGCAGGCTTCGCAGTGGGCTTGGTTCAAGGTGGTCATGGGGGTGTCCTGAATTCGAAAGATTGAGATCAGTGGGCGTTACCCTAAAGCAACGCGCGGCCAGGGAACAGATTCACCTGGCCTCAAAATGTAAGGTTCAAGCAGCTTCGGGTTTGGGCGGCACTGCCTTTGGGGTGAAGAGCGGCGCATGCAGACCCAACTGCATACCGCGCTCGACCATGCCCATGATGTCTTCCTGCGCCACTTCAAACAGGCGCTTAAGCTCGGGCAGTACGAAGTACAGCGGTTGCAGGATGTCGATGCGATACGGCGTACGCATTGCTTCCAGCGGGTCGAAGGCCTGGTGTTCGGGTTCATCCGACAGGCAATACACGCTTTCTTTAGGCGACGACAAGATGCCGCCACCGTAGATGCGTCGACCTTGCGGCGTGTCCACCAAACCGAATTCGATGGTCATCCAGTACAGGCGCGCCAGGTACACGCGTTGCTCTTTGGTGGCCGCGAGGCCGAGCTTGCCGTAAGTGTGGGTGAACTCGGCAAACCATGGGTTGGTCAGCAGCGGGCAGTGGCCAAAGATCTCGTGGAAAATATCCGGCTCTTGCAGGTAGTCCAGTTCTTCGCGGGTGCGAATAAAGGTCGCCACCGGAAATTGCTTGCTGGCGAGCAATTCAAAGAAGGTCTGGAAGGGGATCAGTGCGGGGACGCGGGCAACTTGCCAGCCGGTGGTTTCGGCCAACACCTTGTTGATCTCACCCAGTTGCGGGATGCGGTCCAGGGGCAGGCCGAGCTTGTCGATGCCGTCCAGGTATTCCTGGCAGGCGCGTCCTTCGATCACTTTCAATTGGCGCGTGATCAGGGTGTTCCACACCGCGTGTTCTTCCGGCGGGTAGTGGATAAAACCTTGCGCATCGGGCTCGCGGGCCACGTAGTGCGTCTGCTTCATACGGCTCTCCTGCTAGGCATTCGTTCTTGTTATGTCCTGCGATGAGCCTATTGATAACGCGGAAGGCGACGGATTCCATCGGGCTTCGGTGCTTGCGCGTAGGAAAAGTTACCGTCATTCGTAAAGTTTTCGTTACGGTATGCCGGCCTCTCGTTGTCTTGGGCTGGGAAAAGGTCACAAGCTGTCACATAATCTTGACGACTATCTGCGCCCAGCGGCAAAAAGCCCCGGCGCTTTCCCACCATTTGGGCTTTTTCATGCGTATTAAAGTGCACTGCCAGAACCGTATCGGCATCCTGCGGGACATTCTCAACCTGCTGGTGGAATACGGCGTCAACGTCGCCAAAGGCGAGGTAGGCGGTGAACATGGCAACGCCATTTACCTGTTTTGCCCCAACCTTGTGAACATGCAGTTCCAGGCGCTGCGCCCGCAATTCGAAGCAATTGCCGGGGTATTTGGCGTTAAAAGGGTAGGGCTGATGCCCAGCGAACGTCGGCATATGGAGCTCAATGCGCTGCTCGGCGCTCTGGAGTTTCCGGTGTTGTCGATTGATATGGGCGGCTCCATCGTCGCCGCCAACCGCGCGGCGGCGCAGTTGCTCGGGGTGCGGGTGGACGAGGTGCCGGGCATTCCGCTGTCGCGTTATGCCGAGGATTTCGACCTGCCGGAGTTGGTGCGTGCGAGCAAATCGCGCATCAACGGCTTGCGGGTCAAGGTCAAGGGTGACGTGTTTTTGGCGGACATCGCGCCGCTGCAGTCTTCCGAACACGACGACAGCGAGGCCATGGCCGGTGCCGTGCTGACCCTGCACCGTGCCGACCGTGTGGGCGAGCGTATCTACAATGTGCGCAAGCAAGAGCTGCGCGGCTTCGACAGTATTTTCCAAAGCTCCAGGGTCATGGCCGCGGTGGTGCGCGAAGCCCGGCGCATGGCGCCGCTGGATGCGCCGCTATTAATAGAAGGCGAAACCGGCACCGGCAAAGAGTTGCTGGCACGCGCTTGCCACTTGGCCAGTCCGCGCGGGCAATCGCCCTTGATGGCGCTCAATTGCGCGGGCCTGCCGGAGTCGATGGCCGAGACCGAGCTGTTCGGCTACGGCCCCGGCGCATTTGAAGGGGCGCGGGCCGAGGGCAAGTTGGGCCTGCTGGAGCTGACGGCGGGCGGTACGTTGTTTCTCGATGGCGTGGGGGAAATGAGCGCACGCTTGCAGGTGAAATTGCTGCGCTTTTTGCAGGACGGCTGCTTTCGCCGGGTGGGCAGTGATGAAGAGGTGTACCTCGATGTGCGGGTGATCTGTGCCACCCAGGTGGACCTGTCGGAACTCTGCGCCCGTGGCGAATTCCGTCAGGACCTGTATCACCGGCTCAACGTGCTGTCGCTGCATATCCCGCCGCTGCGTGAATGCCTGGATGGCTTGGCGCCGCTGGTTGAGCACTTTCTTGACCAGGCCAGCCGACAGATTGGTTGCCCGCTGCCCAAGCTGGCGACGGCGGCGATGGACCGGCTCAGTCACTACCATTGGCCGGGCAATGTGCGGCAGTTGGAAAACGTGTTGTTTCAGGCGGTGTCGTTGTGCGACGGCGGCATGGTCAAGGCTGAGCATATTCGCCTGCCGGATTATGGGGTGCGCCAGCCCCTTGGGGATTTTTCCCTGGAAGGCGGGTTGGAGAACATCGTTGGGCGGTTTGAAAAGGCGGTGCTGGAGGCTTTGTACGCCGAGCACCCGAGCAGTCGGCAGTTGGGTAAGCGCCTAGGCGTGTCGCACACCACGATCGCGAATAAGTTGCGTGATTACGAAATTCTGAAGAATGAACGCGGTTAAACCTGTGGGAGCTGGCTTGCCTGCGATGACGGTGGGTCAGTTGGCTCATGTGTCGCTGATACACCGCTATCGCAGGCAAGCCAGCTCCCACAGTTGATCTTTGTCGTCCTTAAGACCGGTGCTTGCCGCAGGCGGCAGTAGTCCGCCGTTTTTTCGACTCTATCCCTGCCACCTAATCTCTAAGCCTGCCCGCAAACCCCCGCCGTACATGGACTTCAATCTATTTTCAAAAGTTGGTTCGCAAATTGCTTAAGCCTCATCAGAGCAACGGTGGGCGGCAAGCGTCCGTCAGAAAGAGGATAGAGCGTGGACAAGTACCTTTATGTGGCAATGACCGGCGCCAGCCAGAATGCACTGGCGCAAAAGGCCCATGCCAACAATCTGGCGAACATTTCCACCAACGGTTTCCAACGGGACCTGGAGCAGGCGCGTTCGATGCCGGTGTTCGGTGACAGCTTTCCGGCGCGGGCATTTGCCATGACCGAACGGCCGGGCACCGACTTCTCCCAGGGCGCCATGATTGAAACCGGTCGCGACCTCGATGTGGCGGTCAGCGGTGACGGCTGGATGGCCGTGCAAACCCCGGATGGCGGCGAAGCCTACGTGCGCAGCGCCAGCATGAATGTGGATGCGTTGGGCGTGTTGCGTGCCGGCAACGGCATGCCGGTGATGGGCAACGGTGGCCCGATTGCCGTGCCGCCCGAGCAGAAAATCGAAGTGGGCGCCGACGGCACCATCAGCATCCGCGCCATGGGCGAAGGCCCGCGCGTGATGGCTGAAGTGGACCGCATCAAGCTGGTCCAGCCCGACCTCAAGAACATGACCAAGGGCCTGGATGGCGCCATCCATACCAAGGATGGCAAACCGGCCCAGGCCGACGCGAACGTGCGGCTGACCTCGGGTTTCCTGCAGGCGAGCAACGTCAATGCGGTGGAAGAAATGACCGCCGTGCTGTCGCTCTCCAAGCAGTTCGAGTTGCACATCAAGATGATGAACAGCGCTAAAGAAGACGACCAGGCCATGACCCGCGTTCTGTCGATGAGCTGATTGCCGGTTTACTGAAGACTAATTTTGCAGCACAGCGCCAACAAACAGGCGCACGAAGGAGAACACTATGCTTCCGGCTCTATGGGTTGCCAAAACAGGTTTGGCCGCGCAGGACACCAACCTGACCACCATCTCCAACAACTTGGCGAACGTGTCGACCACGGGTTTCAAACGTGATCGCGCCGAGTTCCAGGACTTGCTTTATCAGATCAAGCGCCAGCCAGGCGCCCAGTCGACCCAGGACAGCGAACTGCCGTCGGGCCTGCAACTGGGTACCGGTGTGCAGATCGTCGGCACCCAGAAGAACTTCAGCGCCGGTAACCTGCAGCAAACCAACCAGCCGCTGGACATGGCCATCAACGGCCGGGGTTTCTTCCAGATCCTGCAGCCGGATGGCACTACTTCCTACACCCGTGACGGTACTTTTCACCTGGACTCCAACGGCCAGATCGTCACCGCCAACGGCTTCGCGCTGGAGCCGGCTGTGGTGGTTCCAGCCGATGCCAAGACCTTTACCGTCGGCACCGACGGCACCGTGTCTATCACCGTGGCCGGCAACCCGGCGTCGCAAGTGATCGGCAACCTGCAAACCGCCGACTTCATCAACCCGGCCGGCCTGCAGGCCATGGGTAACAACCTGTTCCTGGAAACCGCCTCCAGCGGCGCGCCGCAAATCGGCACGCCAGGTCTCAACGGCTTCGGTACCACCCTGCAGCAAACCCTGGAAACCTCCAACGTCAGCACGGTTGAGGAGATGGTCAACATGATCACCACCCAACGCGCCTACGAGATGAACTCCAAGGTGATTTCCACCGCCGACCAGATGCTTTCGTTCGTAACGCAGAATCTGTAATCAAGTCTATGGGGCGCCTATTGCGGCGCCTGCAACACCGTGAGGTAAGGGTCATGAATCGCTATGTTTCTGTTCTGGCATTGAGTGGGATCGCCGTGCTCGCGGGCTGTGTCGCCCCGACGCCAAAACCCAATGACCCGTACTACGCGCCGGTGTTGCCGCGCACGCCGTTGCCGGCGGCGGCCAACAATGGCTCGATTTACCAGGCCGGTTTCGAACAGAACCTGTACAGCGACCGCAAGGCCTTCCGTGTGGGTGACATCATCACTATCACGTTGAACGAGAAGACCCAGGCCAGCAAGAATGCCAACTCGCAGATCGGCAAGACCAGCAAGACCGGCATCGGCCTGACCTCGCTGTTTGGTGGCGGCCTGACCACCAATAACCCTTTGGGCGATGGCGACCTGAGCCTCAACGCCGGTTACAGCGGCGACCGTGCCACCAATGGCAAGAGCGCGGCGGGGCAGGGCAACAGCCTGACCGGTTCGATCACCGTAACGGTGGCGGATGTATTGCCCAACGGCATCATCGCCGTACGCGGTGAAAAGTGGATGACCCTCAACACCGGCGACGAGCTGGTGCGTATCGCGGGCATGGTGCGTGCCGATGATATTTCCACCGACAACACCGTGCCGTCCACGCGCATTGCCGATGCACGCATTACCTACTCGGGTACGGGTTCGTTTGCTGATGCGAGTCAGCCGGGCTGGTTCGACCGTTTCTTCCTTAGCCCGCTGTTCCCTTTCTAGGTGGCCATTTTGAACCTCAAACAGCTGATGGCTGCCGCGTTATTGCTGGCCTTGAGCGCAGGAGCACACGCCGAGCGGTTGAAAGACATCGCCAGTATTTCCGGCGTGCGCTCCAACCAATTGATCGGCTACGGGCTGGTGGTGGGGCTTAACGGTACGGGTGACCAGACCACCCAGACGCCGTTCACCCTGCAGACCTTCAACAACATGCTCTCGCAGTTCGGCATCAAGGTGCCGCCTGGGTCGGGCAACGTGCAGCTCAAGAACGTCGCGGCCGTGTCGATCAGTGCCGACTTGCCGGCGTTCTCCAAGCCGGGCCAGGTGGTGGATATCACCGTGTCCTCCATCGGTAACTCGAAAAGCCTGCGCGGCGGCACCTTGCTGATGACGCCGCTCAAAGGTATCGACGGCAACGTCTACGCCATTGCCCAGGGCAACCTGGTGGTCGGCGGTTTTGACGCCGAGGGCCGTGACGGCTCGAAAATCACTGTGAACGTGCCATCCGCCGGCCGCATTCCTGGCGGCGCCACGGTTGAACGCACCGTGCCCAGCGGTTTCAACCAGGGCAACAGCCTGACCCTGAACCTCAACCGTTCGGACTTCACCACCGCCAAGCGTGTGGTCGACAAGATCAACGACATGCTCGGCCCTGGCGTAGCACAAGCCATCGACGGCGGCTCGATCCGTGTGACGGCGCCGCTCGACCCAAGCCAGCGTGTCGACTACCTGTCGATCCTGGAAAACCTTGAAGTCGACCCGGGCCAGGCGGTGGCCAAAGTCATCATCAATTCGCGCACCGGCACCATCGTGATCGGCCAGAACGTCAAGGTGTCGCCAGCGGCGGTCACCCACGGCAGCCTGACCGTGACCATCACCGAAGACCCGATCGTCAGCCAGCCTGGGCCGCTGTCCAATGGCCAGACGGCAGTGGTACCGCGCTCGCGGGTCAATGCCCAGCAAGAAGCCAAGCCGATGTTCAAGTTCGGCCCCGGAACCACCCTGGATGAGATTGTCCGCGCGGTGAACCAGGTGGGCGCAGCGCCCGGCGACTTGATGGCGATTCTCGAAGCTTTGAAACAGGCCGGCGCCTTGCAAGCCGACCTGATCGTGATCTAAGGCCATGGCCATGGATATGCACAAAAGCGGGTTCACCAGCACGGCGGATTCGGGGTCTTACTCCGACCTCAACCGGCTGAACCAGCTCAAGGTCGGCGCCGACAAGAACAGCGAAGGCAACATGCGCAAAGTGGCGCAGGAGTTCGAGTCGCTGTTCCTGAGCGAGATGCTCAAGTCCATGCGTTCGGCCACCGAGGCGCTGGGCAAGGACAACCCGCTGAACACCCCGGCTGCCAAGCAGTATCAGGAAATGTACGACCAGCAGTTGGCGGTCTCGATGTCCCGCGAAGGCGGTGGTATCGGTTTGGCTGACGTGCTGATGCGCCAGATGCAGAAGAACAAGCCGGTCGAGGCGCAGTCCTCGACCTTGCAAGGCCCGGCGGCGGCCGAGCCGGTCAAGGCCAAGAAGGTTGATGTGCCGACTGAAATCGGCGCCGGCACCCAGGCTAATGGCCCGTTGGGGCGCTCCAATGGCCAGCGGCCGTTGTGGGCTTACCGCGTTGCAGAGCCGCAAGGCGCCAGTGCGCACACCAACGACATGGAACTGATGAACCAGCGCCGCATGGCGTTGCCGAGCAAGCTGACCGACCGCCTGCTGGCCGGCATCGTGCCGAGCACTCAGCCCGCCACGCAGGCCGCGAGTGCGCCACTGCGTAACAGCGCCGCCACCGATAACGTGGTCAACAGCACCGCGCGCAACTTTGCCGTGCCGAGCGGGCGCATGCAGGTCTATGGCCGAGCGATTGCCCAGCCACCGCTGGCGCCGGCGAAAAAAGCCTTCAGCTCGCAGGATGAATTTGTCGCCACCATGCTGCCGATGGCCAAGGCGGCCGCCGCGCGCATCGGCGTGGATCCCAAGTACCTGGTGGCCCAGGCCGCGCTGGAAACCGGCTGGGGTAAATCGGTGATGCGCGCCGAGGACGGCAGCAGCAGCCACAATCTGTTCGGCATCAAGGCCGGGCAGAGCTGGCAGGGCGGCCAGGCGCGTGCAATCACCAGCGAGTTTCGTGATGGGTCGATGGTCAAGGAAACGGCGCAATTTCGCTCCTACAACTCCTACCAGGACAGCTTCCACGACCTCGTGACATTGCTGCAAAGCAATGATCGCTATAAAGAAGTTGTGAAATCAGCCGACAACCCGGAACAGTTTGTACGCGAGTTGCAAAAAGCCGGATATGCAACCGACCCGGACTACGCCAGCAAGATTTCGCAGATCGCCAAAACGATGAACAGTTACCAGAATTTCGCTGCCGCTGGCGCAACCACACATTTATAAGGTCTGAACCATGAGTTTGCTCAGTATCGGGATGTCAGGACTCAATGCCGCTCAAGGCTCGTTGTCGGTCTTGAGTAACAACATTGCCAACGTCAATACCCCGGGATACTCGCGCCAGCAGACCACCCAGAACGCCAACGCCAACAACCCGTATGGCGGCGTATTCATCGGTAGCGGCACGACCCTGGCGGATGTGCGCCGGGTCTACAACGAGTTCCTTGATCAGGCCTATCAAAACAGCACGTCGCTCAATAACGATGCTAAGGCCTACTCAAGCCAGGCGAGTGCGATTGATAAGACCCTGTCGGACAAGACCACCGGCATGTCCTCGGTGCTGAGTGCGTTTTTCGCCGCAGTACAGACCTCGTCGGCCAACCCGAGCGACGTGTCTGCCCGACAAGTGCTGTTGACCAGCGCCCAGACGCTGAGCAACCGTTTCAACTCGATCTCCAACCAGTTGAACCAGCAAAAAGAGTCGATCAACGGCCAGTTGAGCACTATGAGTGATCAGGTCAACCAATTGACTGCCTCGATTGCTTCGCTCAACAAGCAGATCACTCAGGTCCAGGGGTCAAGCAACAGTGCCCCGGCCAACCTGCTGGACGCTCGTAATGAAGCCGTGCGCTCGCTCAATGAATTGGTGGGCGTCACTGCCAGCGAGAAGAACGGCGTGTTCAGCGTCAGCACCGGCACCGGCCAGTCGCTGGTGCTGGGTGATCAGTCCAACACCATTTCTGCGGTGCCGAGCGCCAGCGACCCGAGCCAGTACACCATCCAGCTCAACGCTGGCGGCGGTACGGCGATTGACCTGGGTAATGTGCTCAGCGGCGGAAGCATTGGCGGCTTGCTGCGTTATCGTAGCGATGCGTTGATGCCCGCCATCAACGACCTGGGGCGTATTGCGATTGCCACTGCCGATACCGTCAACAGTCAATTGGGCCAGGGCCTGGATTTGAACGGTGACTTCGGCACGTCGCTGTTTAAGGACATCAACAGCGCGGCGGCCATTGCGCAACGCAGCCAAGGTGCGGCGGGCAACAGCGTCGGTTCCGGCAACCTGAATGTGAGCATCAAAGACAGCAGCAAGCTGTCGACATACGACTATAAAGTCACCTTCACCAGTGGCAGTAACTACACCGTGATGCGTTCCGACGGTAAAGCCATGGGCGCATTCGACACCACTACCACGCCGCCGCCGGTCATTGACGGGTTCACCCTGGCCTTGGACGGCAAAGGGCCGGTGGGCGCTGGCGACAGTTTCAAAGTCAGCCCGACCGCCAACGGCGCTACCAATATCGGCACAGACCTGACGGATGCCAATAAAATTGCATTCGCCGGGCCGTTGCTGGGCGAGGGCAGCAAGACCAATCAAGGTACCGGCACCTTTACGCCACCGACTCTGACCTTGCCTATCGACATTCACGGTGGTGCGGACACCGCTCAACTGCGTACCGGGATTGAACATTCGATGCCGGTGAAAATGGTATTCGGCAAGCCGGCTGCTGATGGCACGCAGGCCTACACGCTCAACGATTCTCAGGGAAATCCGATCGGCAGCGGCACTATCGTTCCGGGTCAAAGCAACAAAATCACCATCAACGTACCGATGCGTGATGCCAACGGCGCGTTGGTATCGCCAGCCAAGAGCTTCAAGTTTGATACGACCGTGGGCGGCTTGCCGGCCGATGGCGACAGCACCACGTTCTCTTTCAACGCTTCGGGCAAGTCGGACAACCGCAATGCTCAAGCGCTGCTGGACTTGCAGACCAAAGCCACAGTCGGTCTGTCGGACGGCAGCGGCGGCGGTGTGAGCCTGGTGGCGGCCAACAGCCGACTGGTATCGACCGTGGGGGCCAAGGCGGCGTCGGCGATTACCGACACCACGGCTACCGGTGCGTTGCTCAAGGCCAACCAGGACGCACGCAACTCAGTGTCCCAGGTGAACCTGGATGAAGAGGCGGGCAACATGATCAAGTTCCAGCAGTACTACACCGCGTCGTCGCAGATCATCAAGGCTGCGCAAGAAACCTTCAGCACATTGATCAATAGTCTTTAAGGGAGCCTGGGACGATGCGTATTTCTACTGCTCAATATTTTGAAACCAGCTCCACCAAGTATTCAGATAACTACTCCAGTGTGGTCAAGGCCCAGGAGCAGGCCAGCTCCGGTGTGCGTGTGCAAACCGCCGCGGATGATCCGGTAGCGGCGGCGCGTTTGTTGTTGCTGCAACAGCAAAAAGACATGCTGGGCCAGTTCAGCGGCAACGTCACCAGCCTGAAGAACTCCCTGACCAACGAAGAAAGCGTACTGAGTTCGATCGACGATGCCATGCAGCGCGCCAGCCAGTTGGCCTTGCGTGCCGGTGGTTCGATCAGCGACGCTGATCGCCGGTCTATCGCCAGCGAGATCGGCGCGATTGAAAATCAGGTACTGGGGCTGCTCAACAGCAAAGACTCGTCCGGCAACTATATGTTCTCCGGCTCCAAGTCCCAGACCCCGCCGTATTCGCGTAACAGCGATGGCACCTACAGCTATCAGGGCGATGAAACGCCGCTGAGCCTGCAGGTTTCCAATACACTGAATGTCAGTGCTGGTGATACCGGCAAGACCATTCTGGAAGGCGCAGCAAACTCTGGGCGTACCCAGGCCACGTGGCTGCCACCGGTGCCGCAGACGGTGCCGCCTACGGTCAACGATAACAAGGTCGCGCTGTCGGCCGGGTTGGTCACTTCGGGCATCGACTACACCAAGAAATTCGCCGATGGCCAGCCTTACAAGCTGACCTTTACCAGCAGCACGCAATACAAAGTGGCCGACAAGGACGGCAACGACGTGACGTCCGAGATTCCGGGCAACGGCACGTTCGATGCCACCAAGGAAGGCAGTACCAGCGTTGCGTTGCGCGGTGTGAAGTTCGACATCACGTTGAACCTGGGCGATGTCGCGCCCGGCGCCAACTCTGATGCACTGGTCAAGGATCGTTCGTTCAGCCTGGAAGCCAAGCCGGATACCTTCAGTGTCTCGCGCACGCCAAGCAATGCCTCCACCGCACAATTGACCGGTGCCCGTGTGTCCAATCAGGCGGACTACGCCAGCACGTTCCCGGCCAACAGTGGCGCGGTTATCAAGTTCACCAGCGCCACCGCCTACGAGGTGTACGCCCAGCCTTACTCGGCCGACAGCAAGGCCATTGCCACCGGTGATACCGGCGGCGGTACAACGGTCACGGCGGCTGGGGTGACGTTTGATGTGAATGCCGGGCCACCGCAGGCGGGTGATCAGTTCTCAGTCGGTGCCAGTACCAAGAAAACCCAGAACGCGCTGGATACCCTCAGCCAGTTGCGTCAGGCACTGGAGCAACCTGCCGACAACAATCCGGCGGCGGCGATCAAGCTCAAGGATGTCCTGGATGCATCGATCAGCAACCTGGCCAATTCACGTACCCAGCTCGATAACGTGCGCGGCTCCATCGGTGCGCGGCAGAATGCCCTGGATATCCAGGCCGGTGAAAACACCAGTATTGGCTTGGCCAATACCAGCACCATGAGTGATCTGGCCAACATCGACATGGGTGAGGCGGCGATCAACCTGACGTTGCAGCAAACCATGCTGCAGGCGTCGCAGCTGGCTTTCGTGAAAATTTCCCAGTTGACCCTGTTCAGCCGCATGTAAATTCATCGCGAATACGCAGCGGCCCAGCCTGGAAACAGGCTGGGCCGTTGTCGTTTGTGCGGCTTAATTGTTTGAAGGTTTTGCACAAAGCACACAAAATTGAGTGACCTGTGAGTCATAAAGCGCATCTTCACTGTATCGTGTGAAAAGGATAAGTCGTCGCCAGGTCGTTGCGCGCAGGCTTTCAGCGAGATTTTTGTGGGGTTATCCCCTTTATTGTCAGCGCCCCCGACACCGTTCGCGGGGTGTTCTCCAGCTATTTAGTATTGGGAAGCCACAATGATTGGCATAAAAAGCATCGCCAGTTACGTGCCGGCAGACGGGATCGATAACTACGCCCAGGGTGCCAAATTCGCCAAGGATGAAGAATTCATCATTGGCAAGATCGGTTCGGCGTTCTTGCCGCGCAAGGAAGCCGCGCAGGAAACCTCCGATCTGTGTGTCGAGGCGGTCAACGCTTTGTTTGCCAACAACCCGGATTTGAAGCGTGAGTCGATTGACGCGCTGATCGTCGTGACCCAGAACGGCGACGAAGAGGGTCTGCCCCACACCGCCGCCATCGTTCAGGACAAGCTCGGCCTGCCGACCCATGTGGCCGCCTTCGATATTTCCCTGGGCTGCTCCGGCTATGTCTACGGCATTTACGCGATGAAGGGTTTCATGGAAGCCGCTGGCCTGAAAAACGGACTGCTGATCACCGCCGACCCGTATTCGAAAATCGTCGACCCAGAAGATCGCAACACCACCATGTTGTTCGGCGACGCCGCCACCGCCACCTGGATGGGCGAAGACGCGCCATGGTTGCTGGGCAAGTCCAAGTTCGGCACTGATGGTTCCGGCGCACCGCACCTGAAGGTCAGCGACGGCGTGTTCTTTATGAATGGCCGCCAGGTATTCAACTTTGCCTTGCTAAAGGTGCCGGCGCATTTGCACGAGTTGCTCAATGAGTCCGACCTCAAGGCTGACGACATCGATGCGTTCTGCATTCACCAAGGCAGTGCGGCGATTGTCGATGCCGTGGCGCGGCGTTTTGAAGATGCGCCGGTGGACAAGTTCATCAAGGACATGGTCGAGACCGGTAACACCGTGTCGTCAAGCATTCCACTGCTGCTGGAGAAGCACGTGATGGGCGCGACCTGGAAGCGCGTGGCGATCAGTGGCTTTGGTGTGGGCCTGTCCTGGGGCTCGGCGATTCTCTATCGCCCGTGACGCTTTAATAGCCTGAACGCGCTCTACGAGCGCTTCATAAAAAAACGCCGATGATCGACCGATCATCGGCGTTTTTTATTTGGCGCCAGAAAAGCCAATGAATCCGGGGTTTTGAGCTACCGTAAACCCTTGAAATGCAAGGGATGGCATAGGGCTAGTAAAAAATTTCAAAAAAACCCTCAAGCAACCGGCTCCCACGACGATAACTATTACGTAGGTTCTCAGGCCACACCCGGCGGTTGCCAGGGCCGGAAGCCGCAGTATCCATCCAACGAGGATTTCGTCATGGCTTTAACAGTAAACACCAACATTGCTTCGATCACTACTCAGGGCAACCTGAACAAAGCTGGCGGCGCCCTGGCCACTTCCATGCAGCGCCTGTCTTCCGGCCTGCGTATCAACAGCGCTAAAGACGACGCCGCCGGCCTCGGTATCGCTAACCGCATGACCAGCCAGATCAACGGCCTGGGTCAAGCTGTAAAGAACGCCAACGATGGTATCTCCATCGCGCAGACCGCTGAAGGCGCAATGCAGGCTTCGACCGACATTCTGCAAAAAATGCGTACCCTGGCTCTGTCCTCGGCTACCGGCTCCCTGAGCACCGACGACCGTAAGTCGAACAACGACGAATACCAGGCTCTGACTTCGGAACTGACCCGTATCGCTCAAACCACTACTTTCGGTGGCCAGAAGCTGCTGGACGGTTCGTACGGTACCAAAGCTATCCAGGTTGGCGCCAACGCTAACGAAACCATCAACCTGTCCCTGGACAACGTTGCAGCCAACAACATCGGTTCGCAGCAGATCAGCAGCCTGGGCATCGCTCCGAGCACTACGGGAGTTGCAGGTGGCCCAATCGCCGTAACCGGTAACGGCCAGACTGCCTCCGTTACTATCGGTGCTAAAGCTTCTGCTCAACAAATTGCTGCCCAGCTGAACGGTGCTATCGGTGGTCTGAGCGCTACCGCCAGCACCGAAGCACAGTTCGTGGTCGGCGGCGCTGCTGCTACCGCTCCGGCTTCGTTCACCATGACCGTTGGCGGCCAAGCCACTACGTTCGTTGGCGTGACTGACACCGCCAGCCTGGCAGAACAGCTGAAGTCCAACTCGGCCAAACTGGGTATCAGCGTTAACTTTGACCAATCCAAAGGCACCCTGTCGGTTAAATCCGACACCGGCGAAAACCTGACTTTCAGCTCTTCGACTGCTGCCGGTTCGATCACTGTTGCCACTAAAAACGGTGCCGGCGCTTACGGCACTGGTATTGCCCTGGCCGACGGCCTAATCGCTACCGGCGCTGTGAACTTGAACTCCTCGAAGGGTTACTCCTTGGAAGGTGCTGGTGTGACCGATGTCTTCGGTGCCGCTACTTCGGCTGCTTCGACCAAGACCCTCGTATCGCAGACCGACGTGACTGACGCCACCAAGGCCCAGAACGCTGTGTCCGTGATCGACCAGGCTATCGCTACCATCTCCAGCTCCCGTTCGGGCCTGGGTGCGGTACAGAACCGTCTGACCAGCACTGTGGATAACCTGTCCAACATCCAGAAAAACAGCACCGCTGCTCGCTCCACCATCCAGGACGTCGACTTCGCTTCCGAAGCCGCTGAACTGACCAAGCAGCAAACCCTGCAGTCCGCTTCCACTGCGATCCTGTCGCAGGCTAACCAGCTGCCATCCGCTGTACTGAAGCTGCTTCAGTAATCACGGCACTTGGTAACTGACGGAAGGGCGCGTTTACGTGCCCTTTCGTCTTTTCCAATCAGAGGAGATTGGGCATGGACATGAATGTAAAGTTGAACTTGTCTTATCCGCCGCTGGCCACTCAAGGCAGTGCGGCACCTGTGGTTGCTGACAAAGACAAGAGCAAGGTTGAGCCGGCCGCGCCAACCGCAGACGCGTCCCAAAAGGGCGATCTGGAAAAAGCGGTCACTGATATTAAAGAATTCGTACAAGCGGCCCAGCGTAATCTGGATTTTTCTATTGATGATTCCACCCACAGGGTTGTGGTCAAGGTCATTGCCACCGACACCGGTGAAGTGATCCGCCAGATTCCCTCGGAAACTGCCTTGAAGCTGGCGCAAAGCTTGTCCAGCGCCAGCCACGTGTTGTTTGACGACAAGGCTTAAGCTGGCATGAAATTTGTTGCTGCTACGACTTGAAGTGTTGTTCGTCAAGATAACGGCAGCCACCGGAACAGGAGAAAGATGATGGCGGGTACAACGATTACGGGCGTGGGATCGGGCTTCGATACCCAGGCGATTGTGAAGTCCCTGGTGGATGCCGAGCGCGCGCCGAAACAGGCGCAGATCAACACCCAATCGCAAAAGGCAACTACCCAGCTGTCGTCGATCGGCAAGATCCAGGCTGCCCTGGACGCCTTCCGTGGTGCGCTGACCAGCATGGGCACCGATAACAGCTTCAGTGGCTTGACCGGTACGTCTTCGGATGAAAAGGTCGCCACCATGACGGCTAACCCGGGGGCTGCGAACGGTAGCTTTTCGTTGATCGTCAACCAGCTGGCCACACCGTCGAAGCTATCGACCAAAACGTTTGTCGGTGGCCAGTCGACAGTCGTGAACGCCGGCACCACGCCGACAACGCTGACCATCTCGCAGTCGGGCAAGAACTTCGACCTGAGTGTGCCGGCGGGCGCGACGCTGCAACAGGTGCGTGATTCGATCAACACCACGTTCGGCACCGCCGGCTTGAGTGCCAACATCCTCACAGACTCCACGGGTTCGCGTCTTATTCTGACCTCCACCAATGGCGGGGTTGGTTCGGACCTGACGATGTCGGGCAACTCTGGGATTGATACCGGCTACACGGTAGTCAGCCCGCCTCAGAACGCCAAGTACACCATTGATGGTATTGCGGCGGAGTCCAAATCCAACAGCATCACGGATGCGGTGAGTGGGGTGAGCATTAAATTGCTGTCGCTGTCGCCTACGGTCACGGCCAACGATCAGACTAAAGACGCGCCACGTACGGCCATGACCATTTCGGTCACCACCAGCACCACCGCGCTCAAGTCCGGGGTCAAGGGCTTCGTCGACACTTATAACGCCCTGCTCAAGGCCATGAACGCCGAGACCAAGGTCACCAAAGATGCTGCCGGTAACTCCATTGCCGCGACCCTGACCGGCGACTCGACCATGCGCACCTTGCAGGCGGCGATCCGTAACGAGTTCAACTCACTCTCCGGCAACGGTACCATCAAGTCCCTGGCGCAATTTGGTGTCACCACCGACCAGGATACAGGCGCGCTGAGCATCGACAGCAAGCAGTGGGACAAGGCGGTGCTGACCAATGCCGCCGATATCAACAGTATCTTCAGCGGCAAGACCGGTCTGCTCGCACGCTTGACGGCCGCGACCGACTCCTACGCCAAGCCCACCACCGGGATTCTGGCGACACGCACGACGTCGTTGGCCGACAGCCTGAAAGATCTGACCAAGCAGCAGACCGATCTGGATGAGCGTCTGACGACGATGCAAGACGCCTTGACCCGCAAGTACACGGCCATGGATACCCTGGTGGCGCAGTTGCGCCAGCAGAGCAACAGCATTCTCGGCACGCTCAATGCGATCAGTAATTCGAAAAGCAGCAGCAGCTGATTGATCGCATAAAAAAAGCCCGGGTCCGTTGACCTGGGCTTTGTTCTTTCTGAGACCGGCGGGTTAAAGTTTTTTGCGACCCAGTCGACATATTGGTTACTGAAAACCTTCTCGCTGTTGCCTGTCACGAGGTAGAAACATGAATCCCATGAGAGCCCTTCGCCAATACCAGAAGGTCAATTCCCATGCCCAAATCTCTGAGGCCAGCCCGCATCGCCTGGTGCAGATGCTGATGGAAGGTGGCCTGGACCGTATGGCCCAAGCCAAAGGCGCGCTGGCGCGTGGCGACGTCGCTCAGAAAGGCCTGATGCTGGGCAAGGCCACCGATATCCTGATCGGCCTTCGTGATGGCCTGAATGCGGAAAAAAGCGATAACAAGGAATACGTCCAGCAATTGGAAGGCTTGTATGTGTACATGACCAACCGTTTGATGGAAGCCAACCTGCATAACGACGCCGACATGATCGACGAAGTCGCCCGTTTGCTGATTACCGTAAAAGAAGGCTGGGATGCCATCGCTGAGCCACAAGGTGCTGCACAATAAGGCCAACGGCCTTGAGGAATACGTCATGAGCCACGCACTGCAACGCATTGATGAAACCCGTGAAGCGCTGATCGGCGCGTTGGCGGAGCGCAACTGGGACGCCATTGGTGAACTGGATATGGGCTGCCGCAACGTCATCGATGAAGTGCTCAGCGAAGCGCCGGTGGACGAGGATGCACTGCGGGAAAAGCTGGAAAGCCTGCTGGCGGTGTATCAGCAGTTGCTGGAAGTGACGACCGGCGAGCGCCAGGCGATTTTCGAAGAGATGTCGCAGATCAACCGCGCGCAAAGTGCGTCAAAGGTTTACCATCTGTTCGGCTGAACTGGCTCAGTTAATCCGAACAGCGCGTCATATATTTGACTGTGCTCGTATTTTTGACTTAACTAGTGCTGTTTTCAGATTTCAGGCGTCAGTAAGGTATGAAGTCCTACAGGCGTCTCGATTGCCCTCACTCTGGGGCAGGAAGTTTTACTAGGGAAGTTGCTATTGCATGTGGCGTGAAACCAAAATTCTGCTGATTGATGACGATAGCGTCCGCCGCCGCGATTTAGCGGTGATTTTAAATTTTCTCGGTGAAGAAAATTTACCCTGCGGCAGCCATGACTGGCAGCAGGCGGTCAGCTCTTTGTCGTCGAGCCGTGAAGTTATCTGTGTGCTGATCGGGACGGTAAATGCTCCTGGCGCCATTTTGGGCCTGTTAAAGACACTGTCGACCTGGGATGAGTTCCTTCCGGTGTTGCTGATGGGCGATATTTCTTCCGTGGACCTGCCGGAAGACCAGCGCCGCCGCGTGCTTTCAACCCTGGAAATGCCGCCCAGCTACAGCAAATTGCTCGATTCGCTGCACCGTGCCCAGGTCTATCGCGAGATGTACGACCAGGCCCGCGAGCGCGGCCGTCACCGTGAACCCAACCTGTTCCGCAGCCTCGTCGGCACCAGCCGTGCGATCCAGCACGTGCGCCAGATGATGCAGCAAGTCGCTGACACCGACGCCAGCGTGCTGATCCTTGGCGAATCCGGCACCGGCAAGGAAGTGGTCGCCCGCAACCTGCACTACCACTCCAAGCGCCGCGACGGGCCTTTCGTGCCGGTCAACTGCGGGGCGATCCCGGCAGAGCTGCTCGAAAGCGAACTGTTCGGCCACGAGAAGGGCGCCTTTACCGGGGCGATCACCAGCCGTGCCGGGCGTTTTGAGCTAGCCAACGGCGGCACCTTGTTCCTCGACGAAATCGGCGACATGCCGCTGCCGATGCAGGTCAAGCTGTTGCGCGTGTTGCAGGAGCGCACCTTCGAGCGCGTGGGCAGCAACAAGACCCAGAGCGTCGACGTGCGCATCATTGCCGCCACCCACAAAAACCTCGAAAGCATGATCGAGGTCGGCAGCTTCCGCGAAGACCTGTACTACCGCCTCAACGTATTCCCCATCGAGATGGCCCCGCTGCGCGAGCGCGTGGAAGACATCCCGTTGCTGATGAACGAGTTGATCTCGCGCATGGAGCACGAAAAGCGCGGTTCGATCCGCTTCAACTCCGCGGCGATCATGTCCCTGTGCCGCCACGGCTGGCCGGGCAACGTGCGTGAGCTGGCCAACCTGGTGGAGCGCATGGCGATCATGCACCCCTACGGTGTGATCGGCGTGGTCGAGCTGCCGAAGAAATTCCGCTACGTCGACGACGAAGACGAGCAACTGGTCGACAGCCTGCGCACCGACCTCGAAGAGCGCGTGGCCATCAACGGCCACACGCCGGACTTCGGCTCCACCGCCATGTTGCCGCCCGAAGGCCTGGACTTGAAGGACTACCTCGGCAGCCTCGAACAAGGCCTGATCCAGCAGGCGCTCGACGATGCCAACGGCATTGTCGCCCGTGCCGCCGAACGCCTGCGTATCCGTCGAACCACCCTGGTGGAGAAGATGCGCAAGTACGGTATGAGCCGGCGAGAAGGTGATGAACAGGCGGATGATTGACGCCTGTTTTTTAAGCTACTGAAATATCAGTAGTTTTTTTTCGGCACGGGTATTGCTATAGCCCTCGCAACGTTCCGTTTAACTGACGGTCAGCCAAGCGAGAGAGCATGATGCCCCACGCCGCCCAACTTTCTACAGCCCCTGCTATCCCGGGGCTCGTTCCGTCTGCAGAGCCGCTTACCCGGCAGGGTCTTGAGCAGGCGTTCTCGCAGTTCAGCCAGATGTCGAGCCAACTGACTGACTCTTACAGCTTGCTGGAGGCGCGGGTTTCCGAGCTTAAAGGCGAGCTGGCGGTGGTCAGTGCCCAGCGCATGCAAGAGCTGGCCGAGAAAGAGCGCCTGGCCAACCGTCTGCAAAACCTGCTGTCGCTGCTGCCCGGTGGCGTGATCGTCATTGATGATCAGGGCCGCGTGCGTGAAGCCAACCCGGCTGCCGTCGACATGCTCGGCCTGCCGCTGGAAGGCGAGTTGTGGCGGGAAGTCATCGCCCGCTGCTTCGCCCCCCGTGAAGACGACGGCCACGAAATCTCCCTCAAGGACGGCCGGCGTCTGTCCATCGCCACCCGTTCCCTGGACGCCGAGCCCGGCCAACTGGTGCTGCTTAACGACCTGACGGAAACCCGTCACCTGCAAGACCAACTGGCGCGTCATGAGCGCTTGTCATCGTTGGGGCGGATGGTTGCTTCTTTGGCGCATCAGATCCGCACGCCGTTGTCGGCGGCGCTGATCTACGCCAGTCATTTGACTGATGAGCAATTGCCGGCCGCCACCCACCAACGTTTTGCTGGCCGCCTCAAAGAGCGTCTGCACGAGTTGGAGCACCAGGTGCGCGACATGCTGGTGTTTGCCCGCGGCGAATTGCCGCTGACCGACCGCGTTACGCCCGCTATGTTGATGCAGTCGCTGCAAGCGGCGGCGGCCACCCATATCCAGGACGCCCAGGTGCGTTGGCAGTGCGACAGCCACCAGGGCGAGTTGCTGTGCAACCGCGACACCCTGGTCGGCGCTTTGCTCAACCTGATCGAAAACGCCACCCAGGCAAGTCTGCCCGGGGCGCGGCTCAAGGTGCACCTGTACACCCGCGAGCAAACCCTGCGCCTGTGTATCAGCGACAGCGGCAGTGGCATTGAGCCGCGTGTGCTGCAACGCCTGGGCGAACCGTTTTTTACCACCAAGACCAACGGCACCGGCCTCGGCCTGACCGTGGTCAAGGCAGTGGCGCGTGCGCATCAGGGAGAATTGCAGCTGCACTCCCGGTTGGGGCGTGGCACCTGTGCATTGATGACCTTGCCGCTGTTTTCCAGCACGGTAAGCGCGGAGTAAAAGGACTATGGCTATCAAGGTTTTATTGGTCGAAGACGATCGTGCCCTGCGTGAAGCATTGGCTGACACGCTGCTGTTGGCGGGCCATGACTACCGGGCGGTCGGTTCTGCCGAGGAAGCCTTGGAGGCGGTCGAGCAGGAATCTTTCAGCCTGGTGGTCAGTGACGTCAACATGCCCGGCATGGACGGCCACCAGTTGCTCGGCCTGCTGCGCGCGCGCCAGCCGCAGTTGCCGGTGCTGCTGATGACCGCCCATGGCGCCGTGGAGCGGGCGGTGGACGCCATGCGCCAGGGCGCGGCGGATTACCTGGTCAAACCCTTTGAACCCAAAGCCCTGATCGAGCTGGTTGCCCGGCATGCACTCGGCGTTGTTTCGAATGCCGACGGCGAAGGCCCGATTGCCTTTGAGCTGGCCAGCGCACAGTTGCTGGAACTGGCAGCGCGTGTGGCGCGTAGCGATTCCACCGTGCTGATCTCCGGCGAGTCCGGCACCGGTAAAGAAGTGCTGGCGCGGTATATCCACCAGCAATCGAGCCGCGCCAAACAACCCTTTATCGCGATCAACTGCGCGGCCATCCCCGACAACATGCTTGAAGCCACCTTGTTCGGCCATGAAAAAGGCTCGTTCACCGGCGCCATCGCGGCCCAGGCCGGCAAGTTCGAACAGGCCGACGGCGGCACCATCCTGCTCGACGAAATCTCGGAAATGCCCCTGGGCCTGCAAGCCAAGCTGCTGCGGGTGTTGCAGGAGCGTGAGGTTGAGCGTGTGGGCGCACGCAAGCCGATCCAGCTGGATATCCGCGTGGTTGCCACCACCAACCGCGACCTCGCGGGCGAAGTGGCGGCGGGGCGCTTTCGTGAAGACCTGTTCTACCGGCTATCCGTATTCCCGCTGGCCTGGCGCCCGTTGCGCGAGCGCCCGGCGGATATCATCCCGCTGGCCGAGCGCCTGCTGAACAACCACGTCAAAAAAATGAAGCACGCCCAGGCGCGGTTGTCGGCTGAGGCCCAGGCTTGCCTGATCAGCTACCCATGGCCCGGCAACGTGCGCGAATTGGACAACGCCATCCAGCGCGCGCTGATTTTGCAGCAGGGCGGCTTGATCCAGCCGCAAGACTTCTGCCTGGCCATGGGCAATGGCAGCGCGCCGTTGCCGAGCCTGGCGCCCGCACCGGTGGCGGCTGCCGAAACCGAGTCCGGCGGTGCCCTGGGCGACGACCTGCGCCGCCGCGAATTCCAGATGATCATCGACACCTTGCGTGCCGAGCGCGGCCGTCGCAAAGAGGCCGCTGAACGCCTGGGCATCAGCCCGCGCACCCTGCGCTACAAGCTGGCACAGATGCGCGACGCCGGGATGGACGTGGAAGCCTACCTTTTCGCCACGTGAAAAATTCTTGGGCTGACAGGGTTTGTCGCCTTTTCTTACGAATTGCCACGGAGCTGGCACCCTTGTTGCTACCACCCGTAGTAACCGCTGCGTAGTGTCAAAAAATTGCGGGTCGTCGGAGAGAGAAGGTCATGAGCCAGGGTATTGAGTTCAATCGGTTGATGTTGGATATGCGCTCCATGCAAATGGATGCCATGGCTCAACCGAAATCCGTCGCGCCAGCGCCGGAATTGGGCCAAAGCAGTTTTGCCGACATGCTCGGTCAGGCAATCAACAAAGTCAGCGACACCCAGCAAGCCTCCAGTCAGTTGGCCACCGCCTTCGAGATCGGCAAGAGCGGCGTGGACCTCACCGATGTGATGGTCGCCTCGCAAAAGGCCAGCGTTTCCTTTCAAGCCTTGACCCAAGTGCGCAACAAGCTGGTTCAGGCTTATCAAGACATCATGCAGATGCCGGTTTAAGGACGAGATTTAAGTCATGGCAGAAGCAGTCTCCGACAACGTACCCGCCAAGGCAGACGGCAAGCCGCCGCTGTTTGGCCTGTCGTTCCTGGAAAACCTCTCGGAAATGACCATGCTGCGTCAGGTGGGCCTGATGGTCGGCCTGGCCGCCAGTGTGGCGATTGGTTTTGCCGTGGTGTTGTGGTCGCAACAACCTGATTACCGCCCGCTGTACGGCAGCCTGGCCGGCATGGATTCCAAGCAGATCATGGAAACCCTGGCCGCCGCCGACATCGCCTACACCGTGGAGCCCAACTCCGGCGCCTTGCTGGTCAAGGCTGATGACGTGGCCCGTGCGCGCATGAAGCTGGCTGCAGCCGGCGTAACGCCGTCCGACAGCAATATCGGTTTTGAAATCCTCGACAAGGACCAGGGCCTGGGCACCAGCCAGTTCATGGAAGCCACCCGTTATCGGCGTGGCCTGGAAGGCGAACTGGCGCGCACCATCAGCAGCCTGAACAACGTCAAGGGCGCCCGCGTGCACCTGGCGATCCCGAAAAGCTCGGTGTTCGTGCGTGACGAACGCAAGCCCAGTGCTTCGGTGTTGGTTGAACTGTTTTCCGGCCGCTCCCTGGAGCCTGGCCAGGTACTGGCGATCATCAACCTGGTGGCCACCAGCGTTCCCGGATTGAGCAAGTCGCAAATCACCGTGGTCGACCAGAAGGGCAACCTGCTGTCCGACCAGGCCGAGAACTCCGCGCTGACCCAGGCCGGCAAGCAGTTCGACTACAGCCGTCGCATGGAAAGCATGCTGACCCAGCGCGTGCACAACATCCTGCAACCGGTGTTGGGCAACGATCGCTACAAGGCTGAAGTGTCCGCCGACGTGGATTTCAGCGCGGTCGAGTCGACCTCCGAACAGTTCAACCCCGACCAACCGGCGCTGCGCAGCGAGCAGTCCACCAGCGAACAACGCACCGCCAGCAATGGCCCGCAAGGTGTGCCGGGTGCCCTGAGCAACCAGCCACCGGCTCCGGCGACTGCACCACAAACCACCGGTGGCGCGGCCGCTACGGCTGGCGCGATCCAGCCTGGGCAGCCATTGTTGGACGCCAACGGCCAGCAGATCATGGACCCGGCCACCGGCCAGCCGATGCTCGCGCCGTACCCGGCGGACAAGCGTAACCAGTCGACCAAGAACTTCGAACTCGACCGTTCCATCAGCCACACCAAGCAGCAGCAGGGCAAGATCAATCGCCTGTCGGTGTCGGTGGTGGTCGATGATCAGGTCAAGGTCAACCCGGCTGACGGCGCCGTCACCCGTGCGCCGTGGAGCACTGATGAATTGGCCCGTTTCACGCGCCTGGTGCAGGACGCCGTCGGCTTCGACGCCAGCCGGGGTGACAGCGTCAGCGTGATCAACATGCCGTTCTCCGCCGAGCGCGCCGAAGTGATCGCCGACCCGGCGTTCTACACGCAGCCGTGGTTCTGGGACATCGTTAAACAAGTGCTGGGTGTGTTGTTCATTCTGGTGCTGGTGTTCGGCGTGCTGCGTCCGGTGCTCAACAACATCACCGGCAACGGCAAGAAACAGCTGGCCTTGGCCGGTGGCGACGTCGAGTTGGGTGGCATGGGCGGCCTGGACGGCGAACTGGCCAACGACCGCGTCAGCCTCGGCGGCCCGCAAAGCATCCTGTTGCCAAGCCCGAGCGAAGGCTATGACGCTCAGCTGAACGCAATCAAGAGTCTGGTAGCAGAAGACCCGGGCCGTGTGGCCCAGGTCGTGAAAGAGTGGATCAACGCAGATGAGTGATAATCGAGCCGCTGTTGCCAAGCTCACCAAGGTCGACAAAGCCGCAGTCCTGCTGCTGTCCCTGGGTGAAACCGACGCTGCCCAAGTGCTGCGCCACATGGGGCCTAAAGAGGTCCAGCGCGTGGGCGTGGCCATGGCGCAGATGCGCAATGTGCACCGCGAGCAAGTCGAACAGGTGATGAGTGAGTTCGTCGAGATCGTCGGCGACCAGACCAGCCTGGGCGTCGGCTCCGACAGCTATATCCGCAAGATGCTCACCTCGGCACTCGGCGAAGACAAGGCCAACGGCCTGATCGACCGCATCCTGCTGGGTGGCAACACCAGTGGCCTGGACAGCCTCAAGTGGATGGAGCCGCGCGCGGTGGCCGACGTGATCCGCTACGAGCACCCGCAGATCCAGGCCATCGTCGTCGCTTACCTCGACCCGGACCAGGCCGGTGAAGTGCTCGGCCACTTCGACCATAAAGTACGCCTGGATATCATTCTGCGCGTGTCGTCGCTGAACACCGTGCAGCCGGCAGCCCTGAAAGAACTCAACACGATTCTGGAGAAGCAGTTCTCTGGCAACTCGAACGCTTCGCGCACCACCTTGGGCGGCATCAAGCGTGCGGCCGACATCATGAACTTCCTCGACAGCTCGGTCGAAGGCCAGTTGATGGACTCGATCCGCGAGATCGACGACACCCTGTCCGGCCAGATCGAAGACCTCATGTTCGTGTTCAACAACCTCTCCGATGTCGATGACCGTGGCATCCAGGCGTTGCTGCGCGAAGTCTCCTCCGACGTGCTGGTGCTGGCCCTCAAAGGCTCGGACGAAAACGTCAAAGAGAAGATTTTCAAGAACATGTCCAAGCGTGCGTCCGAACTGTTGCGCGACGACCTCGAAGCCAAAGGCCCGGTGCGCGTCAGCGACGTCGAAACCGCGCAGAAAGAAATCCTCACCATTGCCCGCCGTATGGCCGAAGCCGGAGAAATCGTTCTCGGTGGGAAGGGCGGCGAAGAAATGATCTAAGGCGCGTCCCATGTCGAACAAAGATGAGACGCCCAGCGATCTGATTCGCGCGCGGGATGTCGGCGGGTTCGACATCTGGTCGCTGCCCAGCTTCGATCCACATGTGCCGGAACCTGAGCCCGAGCCGTTGGTTGAAACGCCGGTAGAGATGGAAGAAGTGCCACTGGATGAAGTCCAGCCACTGACCCTTGAAGAGTTGGAAGCCATCCGCCAGGAAGCCTACAACGAAGGCTTTGCGGCCGGCGAAAAAGACGGCTTTCGCAGCACTACCCTCAAAGTACGCCAGGAAGCCGAAGAGGCGCTCGGCGTCAAACTCGCCAGCCTTGAGCGGCTGATGGGTACGCTGTTCGACCCGATTGCCGAGCAGGACTCGCAGATCGAAAAAGCCATGGTCGGCCTGGTCGAGCACATTGCCCGGCAGGTCATCCAGCGCGAGCTGGTGCTCGATTCCAGCCATATCGAAAGCGTCATGCGCGAAGCCCTCAAGCTGCTGCCGTTGGGCGTGGGCAATGTGCGCCTGTACATCAACCCGCAGGATTTCGAACAGGTCAAAGCCCTGCGCGAGCGCCATGAAGAAACCTGGCGTATCGTCGAGGACGCGGCGTTGTTGCCCGGTGGTTGCCGCGTGGAAACCGAACACAGCCGCATCGATGCCACGGTGGAAACCCGCATCAGCCAGATCATGGCCAAGCTGTTGGATCAGGTGCATGAGCAGGTGTTGAACCCCGCCGAACCTGACCTGAGCGTTGATCTGGACGCCACCGATGCGCCTTGATCGCACCAGCTTCGCCAAGCGCCTGGGCGGCTACGCCGAGGCCACGGAGTTGCCCGGCCAGCCGATTCTTGAAGGGCGCCTGCTGCGCATGGTCGGCCTGACCCTCGAAGCCGAAGGCCTGCGCGCCGCCATGGGCAGCCGCTGCCTGGTAATCAACGACGACAGCTACCACCCGGTGCAGGTCGAGGCCGAGGTGATGGGCTTTTCCGGCAGCAAAATTTTCCTTATGCCGGTCGGCAGCCTCGCGGGCATCGCTCCCGGCGCCCGCGTGGTGCCCTTGGCCGACACCGGCCGCCTGCCCATGGGCATGAGCATGCTCGGTCGCGTGCTCGACGGCGCCGGCCGCGCACTCGACGGCAAGGGCGGCATGAAGGCCGAAGACTGGGTGCCGATGGACGGCCCGACCATCAACCCGCTCAACCGCAACCCCATCAGCGTGCCGCTGGACGTGGGCATTCGCAGCATCAACGGTTTATTGACGGTCGGTCGTGGCCAGCGTCTGGGCCTGTTTGCCGGTACCGGCGTGGGTAAGTCAGTGTTGCTGGGCATGATGACGCGCTTTACCGAGGCCGACATTATTGTGGTCGGGCTGATCGGCGAGCGCGGCCGTGAAGTGAAAGAGTTCATCGAGCACAGCCTCGGTGAAGAAGGCCTCAAACGCTCGGTGGTGGTCGCGTCGCCTGCGGACGATGCGCCGCTGATGCGCCTGCGCGCCGCCATGTACTGCACGCGTATCGCCGAATATTTTCGCGACAAGGGCAAGAATGTCCTGTTGCTGATGGACTCGCTCACACGTTTCGCCCAGGCCCAGCGGGAAATCGCCTTAGCCATCGGCGAACCGCCCGCCACCAAAGGCTACCCGCCTTCAGTGTTCGCCAAGCTGCCCAAGCTGGTGGAGCGCGCCGGTAATGCCGAGGCCGGTGGTGGTTCGATCACCGCGTTCTATACGGTGTTGTCCGAAGGCGATGACCAGCAAGACCCGATTGCCGACTCGGCGCGGGGCGTGCTCGACGGCCACATTGTGCTGTCGCGGCGCCTGGCCGAGGAAGGGCACTACCCGGCCATCGACATCGAAGCTTCGATCAGCCGGGTGATGCCGGCGGTGGTCACGCCCGAGCACATGGCGCGTGCGCAGCACTTCAAACAACTGTGGTCGCGCTACCAGCAGAGCCGCGACCTGATCAGCGTCGGCGCCTACGTGGCCGGTGGTGATCGCGAAACCGACCTGGCCATCGCGCTGCAACCGCAACTGGTGAGCTACCTGCGCCAGGGGCTCAACGACAAGATCAGCATGGGCGAAAGCGAAGCTCACCTGGGCTCGATCTTCGCTCCGGCGCCGGGCGGTTAAGCCATGGCCAGCAGCCGTTCTTCACGCCTGGCCCCAGTGGTGGACATGGCCGAAAAGGCCGAAAAAACCGCCGTGCAACGCCTGGGTTACTTCCAGGGTCAGGTGCGCCTGGCGGAAAGCAAGCTGGGCGATCTGGAGCGCTTTCGCGGCGAATACCAGCAGCAGTGGATCGAGCGTGGCAGCAAGGGCGTCTCCGGCCAGTGGTTGATGGGCTACCAGGGCTTTCTCAACCAGTTGGAAACCGCTGTGGGCCAGCAGCGCCAGAGCCTGGCCTGGCACCAGAACAATCTCGATAAAGCCCGTGAAAGTTGGCAGGCGGCGTTTGCCCGCGTTGAAGGCTTGCGCAAGCTGGTGCAGCGTTATATCGACGAAGCGCGGGCGATTGAGGACAAGCGTGAGCAGAAGCTGCTCGATGAGCTGTCACAGCGCCTTCCCCGCCAGTCACAGTACTAACAGTTTCCACTTGCCTACTGTGGGAGCCGGGCTGTGTGGGTGCTGGCTTAGGTGGGAGCTCGGTGTTGCCCAGATCCGGTTCAGCTGCTAAACCTTGTTGCACATTGCCAATGACAAGGAAGCAGTCACATGTCAGTCGAGTCAGAAGTATCCCTGGATGGGACGAAGTTGACGATTAAAGTAAGAGGCCGATTCGATTTCGGAAGCCACCAGACCTTTCGCGATGCCTACGAGCGGTTCTACAAGGTGCCCGACATCTACGTGGTAGATCTGAAAGAAGCCACCTATCTGGACAGCTCGGCGCTCGGCATGCTCCTGCTGCTGCGGGACCATGCCGGTGGCGATGAGGCCGAAGTGCAGGTCATCAACAGCAACTCCGATGTGCGCAAGATCCTCGGCATCTCCAACTTCGACAAACTGTTCGACATCAGTTGAGCACCTTGGCCCCGGTCCTTGAACCACTGACGATCCTGATCGCCGAAGACAGCGCCGCCGATTTGCTGTTGCTGTCGACCATCATTCGGCGTCAGGGCCACCAAGTGCTCACCGCCACCAATGGCGCACAAGCCGTCGAGGTGTTTACCCGCGAGCGCCCGCAACTGGTGTTGATGGACGCCCTCATGCCGGTGATGGACGGTTTTGAAGCGGCGCGGCGGATCAAACAGTTGGCGGGTGAGGCGCTGGTGCCGATCATCTTCCTCACCTCGCTGCGCGAAAGCGAAGCCCTGGCCCAATGCCTGGATGCCGGTGGCGATGATTTCCTGCCCAAACCCTACAACCCGCTGATCCTGGCCGCCAAGATCAATGCCATGGACCGTCTGCGGCGCCTGCAGGCCACGGTGCTGCGCCAGCGCGACCAGATCGCCCGGCACCACGATTACCTGTTGCATGAGCAACGCGCGGCCAAGGCGGTGTTCGACAAGGTAGCGCATTCGGGTTGCATCAATGCGGCGCCGAACATTCGTTACCTGCAATCGCCCTATGCGCTGTTCAACGGCGACCTGTTGTTGGCGGCGTATACGCCGTCCGGCGACATGCATGTGCTGCTCGGTGACTTCACCGGCCATGGCCTGCCGGCCGCGGTGGGCGCCATGCCGCTGGCGGAAGTCTTCTACGGCATGACCGCCAAGGGTTACGGCCTGGCGCAGACCCTGCGCGAGATGAATGCCAAGCTCAAGCGCATCTTGCCGGTGGACATGTTCTGCTGCGCCACGCTGGTGTGCCTGAGTACCCAGCGGCGCGTGGTGGAGGTATGGAACGGCGGCATGCCCGACGGCTATGTGCATGAGATCGCCACCGGCAAGCGTACGCCTTTGTTATCCCGGCACCTGCCGCTGGGTGTGCTTTCGGCACAGGCGTTTGATGACAGCACCGAAGTCTGGCCCATGGCCTTGGGCGACCGGGTGTTCTTGTTGTCCGATGGGGTGCTGGATACCGCCAACGCCAGTGAACAGTTATTTGGCGCGGCGCGTTTGCAGCAGGTATTTGCCAGCAATCGCAAGCCTGACCGCTTGTTTGAGGAGATTGAGCAGGCCCTGGCGGCGTTCCGGGGTGAGGCGCGCGATGATGTCAGCATGGTGGAGATCACCTTGCAGCCTGGCCAGCCGTCGCGGGCGGCTGAGCCGCTGTATGCCGACAGTGGCCAGTCGTGCCCGTTGGATTGGTCGGTGAGCTTCGAGTTTCGTGCGCGAACGCTCAAAAGCTACAACCCGTTGCCGTACCTGTTGCAATTGCTGCTGGAGATTCATGGCCTGCGTGGGCAAAGCGGGGCGCTGTACAGCGTGATGGCCGAGTTGTATTCCAATGCGCTGGAGCATGGCGTGCTGGGCCTGGATTCGCGACTCAAGCGCGATGCCCAAGGATTTGCCGAGTATTACCGCCAGCGCAATGAGCGCCTGACGCAGTTGAACAGCGGTTACGTGCGGGTACATGTGCAGGTGTTGCCGACTGCCACGGGCGGCAAAATGACGCTGCGCATCGAAGACAGTGGCCCAGGGTTTGACGTGGAACAGGTGCTGGCGCGGCCGCTGGATATCGACCGTTTGTCTGGCCGGGGGCTGAGCCTGGTACGGCAACTGAGCAGCGATGTACGCTGGACCGATGGCGGGCGCAGTGTGTGCGTGGAGTTTTGCTGGGGGGCTCTGGCATAATCCGCCGATTCTTGATCAAGGAGCGAACAAGTGCTTGAGATTCATCTGGACCCTGATGTGCTGACGGGCCTGCAGGAAGTGATGGAAAGCGAATATCCGAAATTGCTGGATACCTTTCTGGACGATTCGCAAAAGCGTATCGATGCGTTGCGCAAGTCGCGTGGTGACGCCAAGGCGTTGGGCCGGATTGCCCATAGCTTCAAGGGCAGCAGTGGCAACCTTGGGGCGGTGCGGTTGGCGCAGTTGTGTCAGCGGCTGGAGGTGGAGTCCGTCGAGTTGTCGGCGGACTTGGGTGCGCTGGTTGATCAGATTGATCATGAGTTTGCGTTGGTGCGGCCGCTGTATGAGTCGGAAAGGCAGCGCTTTCAGCTTTGAATTGAGTCGCCAAGCCGGTCTCGGCCAAATGTGGGAGCTGGCTTGCCTGCGATGGCATCGACTGGTTTTGCCTGATACACCGAGGTGTCTGCATCGCAGGCAAGCCAGCTCCCACAGAGCACAATGGATCTACCGTCAAAAAACCAAACCTGGCCCAACTCTTGCTCTACCTCCCAATACTGCATCCCCGACCCCCAGTGCAGTGGAGACCTTTACCTATGCCAGTCGCCCCCAATTCGCTCCTTCAGGCTGCCCCCGCGGCCAAGCCTCAAGCGCCGGCCGCCACACCGCCTGTAGCGGCCGCGGACCCACGGGACAAGGGCCCTGGTTTCGCTCAAGTGTTTGCCAACCAAAGCCCCAAGCCCACGCTGAAGACCAATGACACTCCGGTCAAAATCTCGCGTGACAAGCCTGCGGACGCCAATACCAAGCCGGTTGCCAGCAACGACAAGCCTGCCGCCAGTACGCCAGCGGTTGCCGATAGCGGCAATCCCTTGCCTGCCAAGCCGGCCAAGGCCGACGACAGCGCCAGCAGTGATGACGACAAGTCCGCCGACCCGGCCCTGGCGCAGCAGCCCCCGGCTGATCCGGTGGTCGACCCGGCATTGGTCGCCGTTGTTACGCCGGTGCCTGTTCCGGTGCCAACGCCCGCGCCGGTAGCCACCCATGACGACACGGCCCAGCCGGTGGTCGCGGCGCCGCTTGCAGGCACCGATGACGCCAAGCAACCGGCCTTCGACCCCGAAGCCGATCCGCTGGATTCGATGCCGGCCGTGCGCTTGGCCATGGAGCAGGGCGGCCATGTGTCGGCCAGCAGCCAGACGCCTCAGAAAGCCGCGCCGACCTCCACTCAGGACCAGCCAACCGCCGCGCAGAACTTTGCCGCAGGTCTTGCCAGTATGGTCGACCAGCAAGCCACCAAAGACAGCACTGACCAGGGCGGCGACAAGGCCTTCAGTGGGCTGATCGAAGGTGGCCTCAAGCATTTGAAAGACGCCGGCAGCGACACGCGGGTGGATGATTTCGCCAACCGCCTGGCCGCGCTGACCCAGGCTGCCACGCCGAAAACCGCGAACGCCTTGCCGCCCGTGGCCAATGCGCCATTGGCCATGCACCAGAGCGGCTGGACCGAAGAGGTGGTCAACCGCGTGATGTACCTGTCCAGCACCAACCTCAAGTCGGCGGAGATTCAGTTGCAACCGGCTGAACTGGGGCGCCTGGATATCAAGGTCACTATGACCGCCGACCAGCAAGCCCAGGTCAACTTCATGAGCGGCCACGCCGTGGTACGTGAAGCGCTGGAAAGCCAGTCCGGCCGTTTGCGCGAGATGTTTGCCCAGCAAGGCATGGGGCAGGTCGACGTCAACGTCTCCGACCAGTCGCGTGGCTGGCAGGGTCAGGGCCAGGAGCAACAGCAGCAGAATCAGGCCCGCGGCATAAGCGGCAGTGGTGGGCGTGGTGATGGCGGCGATGCGGGTGACGCTGCTGAAGTGGCGGCGGCGGTCGCGCCGGTGAGCCAGACCGTGATCGGCTCCAGCGCCGTCGATTACTACGCCTGACTTGAGCCAAAAAACGCGGTCAATGTGGGAGCTGGCTTGCCTGCGATGGCGCTGTATCAGGCACAGAGATGTGAGCTGATCCACCGCTATCGCAGGCAAGCCAGCTCCCACATTTGATTTTGGGTGTTCGCCGTTCCCCGGTTAGTCAGACAACTCTGGCATAACACTTGCTCTTGCCTTCCCGTAGATCTATGAATCCCCGAATAGTGACGGATTATTGGCATGGCGAAGAGTGACGACGCAGCAGCAACCCCACCCGCAGGCAAAGGCAAGCTCAAGCTGATCCTGCTGATTGTGCTGGGCCTGCTCCTGGCCATTGGCGCCTCGATTGGCGGCACGTGGTACATCATGCACAGCAGCGCGAGCAAACCGGCTCCCGCCGCCGAAACCGCCACTAACGTCAAGCAACCGGCAATCTTCGAGCCGATGCTGCCGGCCTTTGTCGCCAACTACAATCAGAACGGTCGCCAACGCTACCTGCAGGTGAGCATCACCTTGCTGGCGCGTAACCAGGCGGACCTGGATGCGCTTAAAGTGCATATGCCGGTGATCCGCAACAACCTGGTGATGCTGTTCTCCGGGCAGAGCTTCGACAGCCTGGCCACCCCGGTCGGCCAGGAAATGCTGCGCCAGAAGGTCACTGCCAGCGTGCAGGAAGTGGCCCAGAAAGAGCTCGGCAAAGTCGTGGTCGAGCAGGCGCTCTTCACTAACTTCGTATTGCAGTAGGATCACGACATGGCCGTGCAAGACCTGCTGTCCCAGGATGAAATCGACGCGCTGTTGCATGGCGTCGACGATGGTCTGGTACAGACCGAAATGGCTGCCGAACCCGGCAGCGTCAAAAGTTATGACCTCACCAGCCAGGATCGCATCGTCCGTGGGCGCATGCCGACCCTGGAGATGATCAATGAGCGTTTCGCCCGTTACACCCGTATCAGCATGTTCAACATGCTGCGCCGCTCGGCAGACGTAGCGGTAGGCGGCGTGCAGGTGATGAAGTTCGGCGAGTACGTGCATTCGCTGTATGTGCCCACCAGCCTCAACCTGGTCAAGATCAAACCGTTGCGCGGTACCGCGCTGTTCATCCTCGACGCCAAGCTGGTGTTCAAGCTGGTGGACAACTTCTTCGGCGGCGACGGCCGCCACGCCAAGATCGAAGGGCGTGAATTCACCCCTACCGAATTGCGTGTGGTGCGCATGGTGCTGGAGCAAGCCTTCATCGACTTGAAGGAAGCCTGGCAGGCGATCATGGAAGTCAATTTCGAGTACATCAACTCGGAAGTGAACCCGGCCATGGCCAACATCGTCGGCCCCAGCGAAGCCATTGTGGTCTCCACCTTCCACATCGAGCTTGATGGCGGTGGCGGCGACCTGCACGTGACCATGCCGTACTCGATGATCGAGCCGGTGCGCGAAATGCTCGACGCCGGTTTCCAGTCCGACCTCGACGACCAGGACGAACGCTGGGTCAAGGCCCTGCGCGAAGACCTGCTGGACGTCGACGTGCCTTTGAGCGCCACTGTGGCCCGTCGCCAGCTGCGTTTGCGCGATATTTTGCACATGCAACCGGGGGACGTGATCCCCGTGGAGTTGCCGGAAGAGCTGATCATGCGCGCCAATGGCGTGCCGTCGTTCAAGGTCAAGCTCGGTTCCCACAAGGGCAACCTGGCGTTGCAAGTGATCGAACCGATCAACCGTCGCTGATCTGCCCCTTCTATCGATGAATTTTTGCTGCGCCGAGGACATGTAATGGCTACCGAACACGAAAACACTTCCGCCGAAGACCAGGCCCTGGCTGACGAATGGGCTGCGGCCCTGGAAGAAACCGGCGATGTCGGCCAGGACGACATCGACGCGCTGCTGGCCGCCGACGCCGCCATGGCGCCGGCCGGCAAACGCCTGCCGATGGAAGAATTCGGCAGCGTGCCGAAAAACAACGACCCGGTGACCCTCGACGGCCCGAACCTGGATGTGATTCTCGACATTCCGGTGTCGATCTCCATGGAAGTCGGCAGCACCGAAATCAACATCCGCAACCTGCTGCAACTCAACCAGGGTTCGGTGATCGAGCTCGACCGCCTGGCCGGTGAGCCGCTGGACGTGCTGGTCAACGGCACCCTGATCGCCCATGGCGAGGTGGTGGTGGTCAACGAGAAGTTCGGCATCCGCCTGACGGACGTGATCAGCCCAAGCGAACGCATCAAGAAGTTGCGCTGAGATGAAGTATTCGATGGCGGGACTGTTTCTGGCGCTGCCATTGAGCGCCCTGGCGGCTGAGCCGGTCGCCCAAGCGGCGGCTGCGGCACCTGTGGTCAGCAGTGGTATCGGCGGCCAGTTGACCCAGCTGGTGCTTGGGTTGTTGCTGGTAGTCGGTCTGATCTTCGTGCTCGCCTGGCTGATGCGCCGCGTGCAGCGCATCGGGCCGGGCAATGCCCAGGTGATCGAGATGATCGGCTCGCGCGCCCTCGGCCCGCGTGATCGGCTGGTGCTGGTGCAGGTGGGCGAAGAGCAAATCCTGCTGGGTATCACGCCCGGCCGCATCACCCCGTTGCACGTACTCAAGACGCCGGTGGAAGCGACCAGGACCGAGACCGCCACGCCGGAATTCGCCCAGCGCCTGATGGAGTTGCTGGGCAAGGATCAGAAGGATAAGAAGTAATGCGCGTTTTATTGACGCTCATGCTGTTGCTGGCCGCGCCGCTGGCGTTGGCAGCCGATCCGTTGTCGATCCCAGCGATCACCCTGGGCACCAACGCGGCCGGCGCCCAGGAATACTCGGTCAGCCTGCAGATTTTGCTGATCATGACCGCGCTGAGTTTTATCCCGGCGTTTGTCATGCTGATGACCAGCTTTACGCGGATTATCATCGTGTTCTCGATTCTGCGTCAGGCCCTGGGCCTGCAGCAGACACCGTCGAACCAGATCCTTACCGGCATGGCGCTGTTTTTGACCTTGTTCATCATGGCGCCGGTGTTCGACAAGGTGAACCAGCAAGCCTTGCAGCCCTATCTGGCGGAGAAACTCTCGGCTCAGGACGCGATCGACAAGGCCCAGGGTCCGATCAAGGACTTCATGCTGTCGCAAACCCGTTCCAGCGACCTTGAGCTGTTTATGCGCCTGTCCAAGCGCACCGACATTGCCACACCGGATCAGGCGCCGTTGACCATCCTGGTGCCGGCCTTCGTCACTTCCGAATTGAAAACCGCGTTCCAGATCGGCTTCATGATCTTTATCCCGTTCCTGATCATCGACCTGGTGGTGGCGAGCGTGCTGATGGCCATGGGGATGATGATGCTGTCGCCGCTGATTATTTCGTTGCCGTTCAAGATCATGCTGTTTGTGCTGGTGGACGGCTGGGCGCTGATTATCGGCACCCTGGCCAGCAGTTTCGGCGGGGTGTAGTGACATGACGCCAGAAGTAGCGGTCGACCTGTTCCGTGAAGCGCTGTGGCTGACCACCATGATGGTCGCCGTGCTGGTGGTGCCGAGCCTGTTGGTGGGCCTGCTGGTGGCGATGTTCCAGGCCGCGACCCAGATCAACGAACAGACCTTGAGCTTCCTCCCGCGTTTGCTGGTGATGCTGATCACCCTGATCGTCGCCGGCCCGTGGCTGGTGCAAACCTTTATGGAATACATCCTGCAGCTGTACGGCAGTATTCCGCAGTTGATCGGCTGACCGGATGCAATCGGTACTGGCCTTGACCGACACCCAGATCAGCACCTGGGTGGCGTCTTTTATCCTGCCAATGTTTCGCGTCACGGCAGTGCTGATGACCATGCCGGTGTTCGGGACCACCTTGGTGCCGAGGCGCATCCGCCTGTATTTTGCCTTCGCCATTACCGTGGTCATCGTGCCCGGTTTGCCGCCGATGCCGCCGGTGAATGCCCTGGACCTCAGTGCGTTGTTGCTGATTGCCGAGCAGATATTGATCGGCGCGCTGATGGGCTTCTCGCTGACGTTGTTCTTCCAGGCCTTTGTAATCGCCGGGCAAATCATCTCGATCCAGATGGGCATGGGCTTCGCGTCCATGGTCGACCCTACCAACGGCGTGTCGGTGGCAGTGATCGGGCAGTTCCTGACCATGCTGGTGACCTTGATTTTCCTGGCGATGAACGGCCATCTGGTGGTGTTCGAGGTCATGACCGAAAGCTTCACCACCTTGCCGGTGGGCTCGGGGTTGGTGGTCAACCACTTCTGGGAGTTGGTCGGCCGCATGAGTTGGGTATTGGGCGCCTCGTTGTTGCTGGTGTTGCCGGCGATTACTGCGCTGCTGGTGGTCAACATCGCGTTTGGCGTGATGACTCGCGCGGCGCCGCAGCTGAACATTTTTTCGATTGGTTTCCCGCTGACCCTGGTGTTGGGCATGGGGATTTTCTGGATCGGCATGGCCGACATTCTCAATCAGTATCAACCGCTGGCCACCGACGCCTTGCAGTTCTTACGTGATCTGGCACGGGCGCGTTGAGCCATGGCCGAGAGCGAGAGTGGCCAGGACAAAACAGAAGACCCCACGGAGAAACGTAAAAAGGACTCCAGGGAAAAGGGCGAGATTGCCCGCTCCAAAGAACTCAATACCCTGGCGGTGATGCTCGCCGGTGCCGGGGGCCTGCTGATCTACGGCGGTGGCCTGGCGCTGGACCTGATGGAGCTGATGAAGCTCAACTTTTCGCTGCCGCGCGAAGTGCTGCTGAGCCCCGGCGCCATGGGCCAGTACCTGTTGCACTCGGGCAAGATCGCGATTCTGGCGGTGCAGCCGGTGCTTATCACCCTGTTGCTGGCGGCGCTGATCGGGCCGGTTTCCTTGGGTGGCTGGCTGTTTGCCGCCGGCAGCATGGCGCCCAAGTTCAGCCGCATGAACCCTGGGCCTGGGCTTAAGCGTATGTTTTCCACCAAGGCGCTGGTGGAACTGCTCAAGGCGCTGGCGAAATTTATCCTGATCCTGTTTGTGGCGTTGACGGTGTTGTCCTCCGACATCGACGATTTGTTGCGCATTGCCCATGAACCGCTGGAATCCGCAATTATTCACAGTGTGCAGGTGGTGGGCTGGAGTGCGCTGTGGATGGCCTGCGGGCTGATCATCATCGCCGCCGTGGACGCGCCGATTCAGCTGTGGGAAAGCCACAAGAAACTGCTGATGACCAAGCAGGAAGTGCGTGACGAGCACAAGGACCAGGAAGGTCGCCCCGAGGTCAAACAGCGGATTCGCCAACTGCAACGCGAAATGTCCCAGCGCAAGATGATGGCGGCGGTGCCGGATGCCGACGTGGTCATCACCAACCCGACCCACTACGCCGTGGCGCTCAAGTACGACCCGGAGAAGGGCGGCGCGCCGATGTTGCTGGCCAAGGGCAGCGACTTTACCGCGCTGAAGATTCGCGAAATCGCCGTGGCCAACGACATTCTGCTGCTGGAATCGCCGGAGCTGGCGCGGTCGATCTTCTACTCCACCGACCTCGACCAGGAGATCCCCGCTGGCCTGTACCTGGCCGTGGCGCAGGTGTTGGCCTACGTGTACCAGATCCGCCAATACCGCGCGGGCAAGGGCAAGCGGCCAGACCCGCTCAAGGACCTGCCGATTCCGCCGGAGCTGCGCCGCGATTCCTGAGTCGTCCTGCACCGACGCCATCGCAGGCAAGCCCGGCTCCGACCTCGCGTTTTTTCCTGCCCGTGCGCCGAGCTTGCAGCGCGCCGTTCGGCGCATGATCTAAACCCCAATGGATACGGAGGCTGACGGACAACCAAAGTTTGAGCTGTGCGCATGGAAGATATAATTAGTCATAACTGACCTATTAAAGCGAATTTTTCCATATAAATAGTCATATCTGACTGTTAGCAAGGTATATGATTTTTCCTCGCGCACGCCAATAGCACTATAATGGTCAAAACTGACTAATAATGCTGATTTTATGCCATTAATAAGTCAGATTTAGCCATTAGGAAAAATTAAACGAGGCCTGCCATGTCCTTCATGCATTTGCTCAGCTCCCCCGCAGAGATCGCTCGCGATGTGGGGAAAAATGCAAAAAAGCTACGGCTATCGAAAAACCTCACGAGGAAGACCTTGGCAGAGCTTTCAGGGGTATCGGAGTCGTCGATCCAGCGGTTCGAGACTGCAGGTTCTATTACTCTCGAATCGATGATTCTGCTCGCCACCGCGCTCGATGAGCTGACTCCGCTAACGACTCTGTTTAAACCTTCGCAGCCGAACTCCCTCACAGAGCTGAAAAACTCAAAGCGCAAACGGGGTTCTAAATGAAACCGCGCCAGGATTATCCGAAGCTGAAGCGTTTCGAATCCCTTGAGGTCACCAAAAGCGGTGTGAAAGTCGGTGATCTGTACAGGGAGGAGGGGGTTGGGATTTTTTTCACTTACGACCCGGTATGGCTCGCTACAGGCTTCAACCTGTCGCCGTTCACGATGAAGTTTGACGACAAGCCCCAGCTTGCTCGTGCTCCTGAACTGTTCGAAGGATTGCACGGCCCCTTTGCGGACTCTCTTCCAGACGGCTGGGGCATGCTGCTGATGGACAGATTCCTTAATGCCACATTCGGTGAGGGAACTGCTTACACAGTTACTGCCCTGGATCGGCTCGCTTACATGGTGTACGGACCGGACACATGGTTGACGGGTGTGCGGGGACATGGTGGACACTTCTCGGCGAAGCCAGCTTCGCCGGGAGGCCATCATGCCCTGGAACACGAGAGACGCCATGAGCCTAAAACAAGAGT